>NZ_JAYFUI010000084.1:0-22625 GCF_034961125.1 Pseudomonas machongensis
GCGATGCCCAGCCGTCGTGATCGTGCCAACGCCATTCGTGCCCTCAGCATGGATGCCGTGCAAAAGGCCAACAGCGGCCATCCAGGTGCCCCCATGGGCATGGCGGATATCGCCGAAGTGCTTTGGCGCGACTACCTCAAGCACAACCCGAGCAACCCGAATTTCGCCGACCGTGACCGCTTCGTGCTGTCCAACGGCCATGGCTCGATGCTCATCTATTCGCTGCTGCACCTGACCGGCTACGACCTGTCCATCGATGACCTGAAGGCGTTCCGCCAACTGCACAGCCGTACCCCGGGCCACCCGGAATATGGCTACACCCCAGGCGTCGAGACCACCACTGGCCCGCTCGGCCAGGGTATCGCCAACGCGGTCGGTTTCGCCCTCGCCGAGAAAGTGCTGGCAGCGCAGTTCAACCGTGAAGGCCACCAGATCGTCGACCACAACACCTACGTGTTCCTGGGCGATGGCTGCATGATGGAAGGTATTTCCCATGAAGTCGCCTCGCTGGCCGGCACCCTGGGCTTGAACAAGCTGGTCGCCTTCTACGACGACAACGGCATCTCCATCGACGGCGAAGTCCACGGCTGGTTCACCGACAACACCCCGGCGCGTTTCGAAGCCTACAACTGGCAGGTCATCCGCAACGTCAACGGCCACGACGCCGAAGAAATCAAGATGGCGATCGAGACCGCGCGCAAGAGCGACCGTCCGACCCTCATCTGCTGCAAGACCATCATCGGTTTCGGCTCGCCGAACAAGCAGGGCAAGGAAGACTGCCACGGCGCGCCGCTGGGCAACGACGAAATCGCCCTGGCCCGCAAGGAACTGAACTGGAACCACGGCCCGTTCGAAATCCCGGCCGACATCTACGCCGAGTGGGACGCCAAGGAAGCCGGTGCCAAGGCCGAAGCCGAGTGGAACCAGCGTTTCGACGCCTACGCCAAGGCTTTCCCTGAACTCGCCGCCGAGTTCAAGCGCCGCGCTGCTGGCGACCTGCCGGCCGACTTCGCCGAGAAGGCCCAGGCCTACATCAATGAAGTCGCCGCCAAGGGCGAGACCATCGCCAGCCGCAAGGCCAGCCAGAACACCCTCAACGCCTTCGGCCCGCTGCTGCCCGAGTTCCTCGGTGGTTCGGCGGACCTGGCCGGTTCCAACCTGACCCTGTGGAAAGGGTGCAAGGGTGTCGAGGCCAATGACGCCAGCGGCAACTATGTGTTCTACGGCGTGCGCGAGTTCGGCATGACCGCCATCATGAACGGCGTGGCCCTGCACGGCGGCCTGGTGCCTTACGGCGCCACCTTCCTGATGTTCATGGAATATGCCCGCAACGCGGTGCGCATGTCGGCCCTGATGAAGCAACGCGTCATCCACGTCTACACCCACGACTCCATCGGTCTGGGCGAAGACGGCCCGACCCACCAGCCGATCGAGCAACTGACCAGCCTGCGCAGCACGCCGAACCTGGACACCTGGCGTCCGGGTGACGCGGTCGAGTCGGCCGTTTCCTGGAAAGCCGCCCTGGAACGCAAGGACGGCCCTTCGGCGCTGATCTTCTCGCGTCAGAACCTGCAGCACCAGGAGCGCAGCGCCCAGCAGATCGCCGACATCGCCCGTGGCGGCTACGTGCTCAAGGACTGCGCCGGCGAGCCTGAGCTGATCCTGATCGCCACCGGTTCCGAAGTGGGCCTGGCGGTCCAGGCGTTCGACAAGCTCAGCGAGCAGGGCCGCAAGGTCCGCGTCGTGTCGATGCCAAGCACCAGCGTGTTCGACGCCCAGGACGCTGCCTACAAGCAGTCGGTACTGCCGTTGGAAGTCGGTGCGCGTATCGCCATCGAAGCTGCCCATGCCGACTTCTGGTACAAGTACGTCGGCCTCGAAGGCCGCGTCATCGGCATGACCACCTACGGCGAATCGGCCCCGGCCGCCGCGCTGTTCGAGGAGTTCGGCTTCACCCTGGAGAACATCCTGGGTACCGCCGAAGAGCTGCTGGAAGACTGATGTAACGATCTGCGGGCGGTGTCGCCCTTGTTCGCGGGCAAGCCCGCTCCCACGAGGTCAATTGCACCTTTTGTGGGAGCGGGCTTGCCCGCGAATGCCGCACCGCAAATCCCGCAGACTGACGACAATCGATCTGTTTCGTGAGCGCTGAATGTCCCACCCTCGTCCCTACAAAGTTGCACTCAACGGTTACGGCCGCATCGGCCGCTGTGTCCTGCGCGCACTGTTCGAGCGGGGGGCGAAGGCCGGTTTCGAGATCGTTGCGTTGAATGACCTGGCCGACCAGGCCAGCCTTGAGTACCTGACGCGCTTCGACTCCACCCACGGGCGGTTCCCCGGCGAGGTGAGAGTTGACGGCGACTGTCTGCATATCAATGGCGACTGCGTGAAAGTCATGCGCAGTGCCACCCCTGAAGGCATCGACTGGGCCGCGCTGGGCATCGACCTGGTGCTGGAGTGCTCCGGTGCCTACAACACCCGCGCCGATGGCCAGCGTTTTCTCGAAGCCGGTGCGCCGCGCGTGCTGTTCTCGCAACCGATGGCCAGCGAGGCGGACATCGATGCCACGGTGGTCTACGGTATCAACCAGCATCGCCTGACCGGCGACGAACTGCTGGTCTCGAACGCCTCCTGCACCACCAACTGCGGCGTGCCGCTGCTGCGCGTGCTGGACCAGGCCTTCGGCATCGAGTACGTGCAGATCACCACCATCCACTCGGCGATGAACGACCAGCCGGTGATCGACGCCTACCACCACGAAGACCTGCGCCGTACCCGTTCGGCGTTCCAGTCGGTGATCCCGGTGTCCACTGGTCTGGCGCGCGGCATCGAGCGCCTGTTGCCGGAACTTGCCGGGCGAATCCAGGCCAAAGCGGTACGCGTGCCGACCGTCAACGTCTCGTGCCTGGACATCACCCTGCAGACTGCCCGTGACACTACGGCTGCCGAGGTCAACCGGGTGCTGCGCGAGGCGGCGCTGGACGGCCCGCTCAAAGGCCTGCTGGCCTACACCGAACTGCCCCATGCCAGCTGTGATTTCAACCATGACCCACATTCGGCCATCGTCGATGCCAGCCAGACCCGCGTCTCAGGCCCCCGCCTGGTGAACCTGCTGGCCTGGTTCGACAACGAATGGGGGTTCGCCAACCGTATGCTCGACGTTGCCGAACATTATCTGCACGTCGTCCACCAAACCCGCAGCAAACAGCCCTGAAGGACTGCATTCATGACCGTGTTGAAGATGACCGACCTCGACCTGCAAGGTAAGCGCGTACTGATCCGCGAAGACCTCAACGTGCCTGTGAAGGACGGTGTGGTAACGAGCGATGCGCGTATCCTGGCAGCGCTGCCGACCATCAAGCTGGCCCTGGAAAAGGGTGCTGCGCTGATGGTCTGCTCGCACCTGGGCCGCCCGACCGAGGGCGAGTTCTCCCAGGAAAACAGCCTCAAGCCGGTCGCCGACTACCTGAGCAAGGCCCTGGGCCGTGCGGTGCCGTTGGTCGCCGACTATCTCGACGGCGTCGAGGTCAAGGCCGGTGAGGTGGTGCTGTTCGAAAACGTACGCTTCAACAAGGGCGAAAAGAAGAACGCCGACGAGCTGGCGCAGAAGTACGCCGCCCTGTGTGATGTGTTCGTCATGGACGCCTTCGGCACCGCCCACCGCGCCGAGGGTTCCACCCACGGTGTGGCCAAGTTCGCCAAGGTCGCTGCTGCCGGCCCGCTGCTGGCGGCCGAGCTGGACGCCCTGGGCAAGGCCCTGAAGGCGCCGGCCAAACCCATGGCGGCCATCGTTGCCGGCTCCAAGGTCTCGACCAAGCTCGACGTGCTCAACAGCCTGTCGACCGTCTGCGACCAGCTGATCGTCGGCGGCGGCATCGCCAATACCTTCCTCGCCGCGGCCGGTCACCCGGTCGGCAAGTCGCTGTACGAGCCTGACCTGGTCGAGACCGCCAAGGCCATCGCCGCCAAGGTCAGCGTACCGCTGCCGGTCGATGTGGTCGTTGCCAAGGAGTTCGCCGAGAGCGCCGAAGCCACCGTCAAGGCTATCGCCGACGTGGCCGCCGACGACATGATCCTCGATATCGGCCCGCAGACCGCCGCCAACTTCGCCGAGCTGCTGAAGTCGTCGAAGACCATCCTGTGGAACGGCCCGGTCGGTGTGTTCGAGTTCGACCAGTTCGGCAACGGCACTAAAGTGCTGGCCAAGGCCATCGCCGAAAGCGCTGCGTTCTCCATCGCGGGTGGTGGCGACACCCTGGCGGCCATCGACAAGTATGGCGTCGGGGCTGATATCTCCTACATTTCTACCGGTGGCGGTGCGTTCCTCGAATTCGTCGAGGGCAAGGTCCTGCCTGCCGTGGCAATCCTGGAAGAACGGGCCAAGGCCTGATAGTGACGGCGCCTGGCAAAGGGAGCGACCTGATGGTCAAGCAATTGCCTGTGATGATCGTGGCCTTGTTGCTGGGTGCCTGCTCCAGTGGCGGCGCCCCGCAAAGCGAGCCCGCCGGCGAGCCAAAGGGCGGCTGTTACCAGTCGCAGTGGCAGGCGGAGACGGTGCCGGTGATCAACAAGCGCCTGGGGCCGGACGGGCTGGAGAAGTACGACGAAGAACACCAGCGCAAGGCGCCCGGCTGCCCTTGATCGGACAGCGGGCAACCGATGGGCTGTTTTGTGGTCTTGAACAGAGGAGCGGTGGTGCGGCCTTCGCGGGCAAGCCGCACCACCGACTTCGAAGCGAGGATACTCAATGAAAGCGCTGCTGGCCGTACTGGCCCTGGCGACCCTGGCAGGCTGCTCCCTGCTGCAACCGTCGCAACCTGCCGCGACGGACAACTGGACCCGCTGGGTCTGCGACAGCCAGGCCGAAGTGCTGTGGCGCTTCGCCGATGCCGCGCAGCAGTCGGTCGATGTCCGCCTCGGCGGCGCTGACCAGGTCTACCGGCTCAAGGCCGAGCCCGGCGCCTCGGGCGCGCTGTACAGCGATGGCGTGCTTGCCTTCCACACCAAGGGTAATGAAGGCCTGGTGTACTGGGAAGCGACCAACGATCTGATTGGGCGGGGCTGCAAGGCACCGTGATTGGCCGGACCGCGACGGTGGTCCACAACTACTTGAACAGCAAGCGCCCCTGCGGCAGGCTTGCACGAAACAACGACGCTTGTCGGGAGAGAGATACACAATGGCACTCATTAGCATGCGCCAGATGCTGGACCACGCCGCCGAGTTCGGCTACGGCGTTCCAGCTTTCAACGTCAACAACCTCGAGCAGATGCGCGCCATCATGGAAGCCGCCGACAAGACCGACTCTCCGGTCATCGTCCAGGCCTCCGCCGGTGCTCGCAAGTACGCCGGTGCTCCCTTCCTGCGTCACCTGATCCTGGCGGCGATCGAAGAATTTCCGCACATCCCGGTGTGCATGCACCAGGACCACGGCACCAGCCCTGACGTGTGCCAGCGCTCGATCCAGCTGGGCTTCAGCTCGGTCATGATGGACGGCTCGCTGCGTGAAGACGGCAAGACCCCGTCCGACTACGAATACAACGTGCGCGTCACCCAGCAGACCGTGGCATTCGCCCACGCCTGCGGTGTATCGGTGGAAGGCGAGCTGGGTTGCCTGGGCAGCCTGGAAACCGGCCAGGCCGGTGAAGAAGACGGCGTCGGCGCCGAAGGCATCCTGGACCACAGCCAGATGCTGACCGATCCGGAAGAGGCTGCCGACTTCGTCAAGAAGACCCAGGTCGATGCCCTGGCCATCGCCATCGGCACCAGCCACGGCGCCTACAAGTTCACCAAGCCGCCTACCGGCGACATCCTGGCGATCGACCGCATCAAGGCGATCCACCAGCGTATCCCCAACACTCACCTGGTGATGCACGGTTCCTCGTCGGTTCCGCAGGACTGGCTGGCGATCATCAACGAGTTCGGCGGCGACATCAAAGAGACCTACGGCGTGCCGGTCGAAGAGATCGTCGAAGGCATCAAGCACGGCGTGCGCAAGGTCAACATCGACACCGACCTGCGTCTGGCGTCCACTGGCGCGATTCGTCGCTTCCTGGAGCAGAACAAGTCCGAGTTCGACCCGCGCAAGTACTTCGCCAAGACCGTCGAAGCCATGCGTGACATCTGCATCGCGCGTTACGAAGCCTTCGGTACCGCTGGCAACGCGTCGAAGATCAAGCCGGTTTCGCTGGATGAGATGTACCTGCGTTACGCCAAGGGCGAGCTGGCCGCAAAGGTCAACTGATCCGCTGATGGTCTGGAAGAAACCCGCAGAAATGCGGGTTTTTTTATGGCCGGACGGCGGGAGATGCGCGAAAGCCAAGGCGCGCTGACCATTAGTCGGCTATTTTCACTTTAACCATTGATAGCGAACTGATTGCATTGCGTCCTGCAAAGTCGC
The DNA here is from genome assembly GCF_034961125.1 of Pseudomonas machongensis. Lineage (NCBI taxonomy): Bacteria > Pseudomonadati > Pseudomonadota > Gammaproteobacteria > Pseudomonadales > Pseudomonadaceae > Pseudomonas > Pseudomonas machongensis. Next base: position 6,399 of record NZ_JAYFUI010000084.1, read on the forward strand.
GTCTAGAGTAGAGAATCGGATCCAATTACAAGACGAAGTCGGTCGGACAAGAGAAGCGGCATGGATGGAGCTCAACCCGCGGCACCGGAAGGCAGCTCAGTACTGCTGGTAGTCGACGACTACCCGGAAAACCTGATCAGCATGCGGGCCTTGCTGGCTCGACAGGATTGGCAAGTACTCACTGCAAGCTCAGGGATGGAAGCACTGAGCACGTTGCTGGAACACGAAGTGGACCTGGTCCTGCTCGATGTACAGATGCCCGAGATGGATGGCTTCGAGGTCGCCCGCTTGATGCGCGGCAGCCAACGCACGCGCCTGACCCCGATCATCTTCCTTACCGCCAATGAACAGTCCGAAGCTGCCGTGCTCAAGGGCTATGCCAGTGGCGCGGTGGATTACCTGTTCAAGCCCTTCGATCCGCAGATCCTCAAGCCCAAGGTGCAGGCCCTGCTCGAACAGCAGCGCAACCGCCGCATGCTGCAGCGACTGAGCCGTGAACTGGAGTCGGCCCGTGCATTCAATGCCTCGATTCTGGAGAACGCCGCCGAGGGTATCCTGGTGGTCGACGAGGCGGGTGATATCAGTTTTGCCAACCCCGCCATCTCGCGTCTGCTGCAGGTGACGGTGGACAAACTGCAGGGCGCCCATCTCCTGGACCTGATCCAACTGCCCAGCGCCGCGTTGTGGCGCGACTCGGACTTCTACCAGGCTTACCTTGGGCGGCAGATCTTCCGCGTGCACGATGCCCAGTTGCGTCCGCCCGAGGGGCCGCTGATTCCAGTGGCGCTGTCGTGCGCGCCGTTGCCCCCTGAACAGAAGGCCATGGTGGTGACCGTACTGGACATGTCGGTGGTGCGCAGCCTGCACCAGCAACTGCAACACCAGGCGGTGACCGATCCGCTGACCGGCCTGCTCAACCGCCGCGGTTTCTACCAGACGGCAGAAGGTGCATTGCTGCACAACGCACGATCCGGCAAGGTCCAGGCCTTGATGTACATGGATCTGGATGGTTTCAAGCGAATCAACGATTCACTGGGCCACGAGGCGGGCGACCAGGTCTTGCGCTGGGTCGCCGAACAACTCAAGGACTGCCTGGGCAGCCAGGCGATGCTCGGGCGCATGGGCGGCGATGAGTTCACGGCGTTGTTCGATGGCTTGCCCTATGCGGAGCACGCAGGCCGGTACGCCGAGACCCTGATCGAGCGCATGTCCAGCTGTCCGCAGGTGGACGGCCAGGATGTCAGTCTTGGCGTCAGTATCGGCATCGCCACCTACCCCGATTGCGGCGCCACCGTCGAAGGCCTGCTGCGCGCTGGCGATGCGGCGATGTATGCCGCCAAGCGCGCCGGGCGCCAGCAGTATCGCTTCTATGACCAGGAGCTCAACGGCCGCGCGCGTTCGCGGCTGATGCTCGAGGATAGTGTGCGTACCGCCATCGAGCACAAGGACTTCACCTTGGTCTACCAGCCACAGGTGGGGTTCGCCGACGGACGCCTGCGTGGCTTCGAGGCGCTGCTGCGCTGGCAGCACCCCAGTGTCGGCGATGTGCCGCCGGGGCTGTTCATTCCGTTGCTGGAGGAGGCGCGTCTCATCCATCGGCTGGCGAGCTGGATCTACAGCAAGGGCGCGTCCCAGCGTCACGAGTGGCGTCAGGTGTTCGCCGACGATGTAGTGCTGGGTATCAGCCTGAGCCGCGCGCAGTTCACCCAGCCGAACCTGGTCGATGAACTGCGGCGGGCGATCCAGGAGCATGGCCTGGAGCCTGCGCAACTGGAAGTGGAGGTGGCGGAAACCTCGTTGATGTACGACATCGACGCGGCGGCCAAGCAGGTGAAGCGTTTGCGAGAACTGGGCGTGCGCGTGGCGCTGGATGACTTCGGCGCAGGGGATTGCTCGCTGCGCATGCTGCGCGACCTGCCGATCGACACCCTGAAGCTCGACCGCCACCTGGTCGCCCGCCTGCCCGATTCGAAGGTCGATACGGCGCTGGTGCGCAGTGTCATCGCGGTGTGCGCCGACTACGGCATCACGGTGATCGCCGAGGGCGTGGAAACAGACGCCCAGGCGCAGTGGTTGCGCGACAGCGGCTGCGCCTACGTGCAGGGCTTCCTGGTTGCGCGGCCAATGACGGCAGGCGACGCGCGTGGTTTTCCGACGGTGTATCCGTGGGCGCAGGCTGGATCGCCTGTCTCCCTGACCTGATAAATCTGCCAGTTGTCTGTTCGGGCCGTTGTGGGCGACTGTTGCTTCTCCAGCCATGAATGGCAGGTAGAACGGTTGTGAGCAGCGCACTGTTCCAGCAAACCCCCTCGATCAAGGTACTCGACAATCGGCGCCAAGCGGTGCGTGAGGTCGAGTATCACCGTGCGTCGCCATTTGACGCCGGTACGCGCATCACGCGACAGGTTTTCAGCCCCGCAGGACGACTGGCACAGATCAGCGATCCACGGTTGCATGACGCAGGCCTTGCCAACTTCGTCCATGGGCACGACCTGACAGGCCAGGTCATACGCACGCAAAGCGTCGATGCGGGGGTGAGCCTCGATTTGAAAGACGCGGCCAGGCGCGACTTGTTCTCGGTGAGCCGTATTGGCAGGACGTTGGATGGCCAGGACGATTTTGCCGAAGCCGTGACCCGTACCTCGCGCTACGAACCGGTCGATATGCCTGGGCGTCTGTTGGGGGTTGGCGAGCAGGTTGCTGGCGATATCCCTCGTACCAGCGAGCGTGTGTTGTACGGCGGCAATGAGGCGCAAGAGAAAGCCCGCAACCTGGCGGGTACCCAGATCGCCCACTACGACCCAGCCGGGCGCGTTTCCATCCTCGCCAGCGCACTCGGCGGCGCAGTCCTCTGTGTGCAGCGCAAACTGTTGAAGGGCGGCGATGACGATACTGTGCACGTTGACTGGCAGGGTGAGGCCGCTGAGGCCTGGGACGCACTGCTGGAGGATCAACGCTACACGACTCGCACTCAGGTAGACGCCACAGGCAAGGGCCTCACCGCGCTGGACTGCGCAGGCCATCGGCAGCGCAGCGCCTACGATGTGGCAGGCGCCCTGGCGGCCAACTGGCTGATGCTCAAAGGCGCGCCAGAGCGTGAGATCGTCAGGTCGGTGAGTTACTCGGCGGGTGGACGCAAGCAGCACGAGGTGCATGGCAACGGCATCGTCACTGTGTACACCTACGAACCGACGACCCTGCGCCTGGCGGCCGTGCGGACCACTCGCCAGACCAGCGAAGGCCAGCGATTGCAGGACCTGCACTATCGCTATGACCCTGTCGGCAACGTCGTCGGGCTGGCCAACGACGCCGAGCCGACGCGCTTCTGGCGCAACCAGAAGATCAGCGCGCAAAGCGAGTACCGCTACGACAGCCTGTATCAACTGGTCTTCGCCTGCGGTCGTGAGATGGCCAATGCCGGGCAGCAGGGCAATCATCTGCCAGGCGTGCTGGTACCGCTGCCGGTGGATGATTCGGCCTATACCCTCTACGCCCGGAGTTATACCTACGACAGCGCGGGCAATCTCACGCATGTCCGTCATAGTGCGCCGGCCACGAACAACAACTACGTCACTGCAATCACCGTCAGCCAGCGCAGTAATCGCGGCGTGTCGAGTACGTTGGCCAGCGACCCGAGCAAGGTCGAGGCGCTGTTCACCGCAGGGGGCGAGCAGCGTGTGCTGCTGCCGGGACAGCCGCTTGAGTGGACGGCACGCGGCGAGTTGCGCCGGGTTGCAGGCGGTACTCAGGAAAGCTATCGCTACGACGCTGGCAGGCAGCGTGTGCTCAAGGTGAGTCATCAGCAGCAAGGTGGATCACTGAAGGTGCTGCGCACGCTGTATCTGCCGGGGCTTGAGCTGCGTATCACCCTGGTTGACGGCGTCGTGCAGGAGAGTTTGCACACGGTGGTGATGGGCGAGGCTGGGCGTGCCCAGGTGCGGGCGTTGCGTTGGGAGGCGGGTAAACCGGAGGGGGTCGATAACGACCAGGTGCGTTTTGGCTATGACAGCCTGATCGGCAGCGTCGGGCTGGAGCTCGATGGCGAAGGCAGTGTCATCAGCTTCGAGGAGTACTACCCCTTTGGCGGGACGGCGATTCTGGTGGGGCGTCATCGTATCGACGTGGAGTACAAGACGGTTCGCTATTCGGGGCGGGAGCGAGATGCGACAGGGCTTTATTACTACGGGTATCGCTATTACCAGCCATGGGTGGGGCGATGGTTAAACCCCGATCCTGCAGGGACTATTGATGGTCCTAATCTATATCAAATGTTGAACAACAATCCCGTAGGGAATTTCGACGCCTCAGGTCTGAGGATCATGAGCTTTAATCTCGATGAGAGCCGAGGAGATCTCATCTATGGCCTGAGCGACCCGCGTCACAATTATCTAAGGGTTGTTGTCGATGGTTACAAGGGTATCGATGACAAATCCGCTTTGACGATCGATCACTATAATCTAGCGATCGCGAAAACCATCCGATTGAAAGCACTGGCGGACTTTGAACTGCCGGATGATGCTTCTCCAAGACAGGTTTTAAACGCTGTTCGTACGGATGCCAGGCTTTTAGATGTAATGAAATTGGCCTTTGGCAGTTATGTGCTCTGGGAGAGCTATTTCTCAGCAGGCCGGGAAAATGAAAAATTTAACATTTCTGCTATTTATGACGACGTTTCACGGCAGTGGGGAGAAAGTCCCTTTCATGATTGGTGGGTGGATGACACCGGGCCGCAGTTACTATGGAAGCGAGGATCGAAACTGGGTTTATATATGGCAGCCCATAACGCTGGACAAAAAATTCATTTTGTCCTGGATGACTTGAAGACGTCGGCGGTTGTCACGAAAAAGGGTGAGTTTGGAAATTCTATTAGTGCGAGCGAGTTGCGTTATGCCTTTCGAAACAGGCATGCGTTGCGTGGAAAAATTCACTTTTACAAAGGCGGATGGGAAGTCTCGGCACCTTGGCACACATCACCGTGGAAGTGGAGCGCATACAAATCTAAATCTGAGCATCGCGACCGTTTTTCGCGATGGCAGGCGCTGCGACGAGAGTCGCGTCGACTGCGCAACGCATAGTTGCGATTAAGACGATGCTCGGATGATGTGCGGCTTGCCTACAACTCATCCGCAAACGGCAAATCCGGCCCGACCCGTGAGCAGGTGATCGCCGCCGCACGAATGGCAAAGCCCAGCATGCCATCGATCGTTTCCCGCTCCAGTGTCGCCAGCCCTGCAGGGCTGTCGGCCCCCATGCGAGCGAGGTAGGTCAGCACTGCTGCCTGGAAGGTATCGCCAGCGCCCACCGTGTCTTTCACTGCCAGCGAAGCATCTGCCGGTCGTGTCCAGGAGCCGTGCGCGCAATGCACGCTGGCGCCGTCTGCTCCGTGGGTGATGAACACCAGTCGGCAGCGGTCGTTCAGCCAGCCACGGGCCACCTCGGACGGCGTGCGATCCGGATAGAGCAGCGCGAGGTCTTCCTCGCTGGCCTTGATCAGGTGGGCGTGGGCCGCGAAGGCTTGCACCTGGCGTCGCCACAACGCCACGTCGGGCTGCGGGTTGAGGCGGACGTTGGGGTCGAGGCTGATCAGCCGGTGTGCGCTTTCGCGCTGCACCAGCGCCAGTAATGTATCCGCCACCGGCGTGACCACCAGGGTGTAGGAGCCCACGTGCAGGCCGCGCACCTGTTCATCGAGCGCCGGCAGGTGCTCGAGGCGCACCTGCCGGTCGGCGCAGCCTTCGCCGCGGAACTGGTACTGCGCCGAGCCGTTGGCATCCAGCCCGACCATGGCCAGGGTGGTCGGTGCATCGCTGGTCACCAGGTAACTGCAATCGACCTTTTCCTCTTCCAGCACCCGACGCAGGCGTGCGCCCAGGTAGTCGCTGGACAGCCCGCCGAACAACGCCGAATCCACGCCTAGCCGGCGCAGGCCGACCGCGACGTTGAACGGCGAACCGCCGGCAATCGCCTTGAAACCCAGCTCGCTGCTGCGCGGGCTGTCATCCAGGCTGAACACATCGAACAGGGCTTCGCCACAGACCAGGTACATGAAATTCTCCGAAACGAAGTAAGCGGGCAGGATACCTGCGATCAGTGCGCAGGCAGATGCGAAAGATAACGTTGATAGGCTGTTTCGTAGGCCGCCTGCTGTGCGGGCCGGGGCGTGGTGCGGGTGCTTTCGTCGAGTTCGACGCAGCGCTGGCACAGGGCCTGCAGGCTGTCTCCTTCGCCGAGCTTTCGGCCCAGGCTCCAGGCGGCCTGGATGGCAGCGCCCAGGGCGGCGGCTTCGGTCTGGCGCGGGCACACCACCGGCAGGCCGAGCAGGTCGGCGAGTGTCTGGCGCCACAGCGGGCTTTTCGACGCGCCGCCGACGAGGCGGATCTCCTGCCCCTGCAGGCCACTGGCGCGCAACAGGTCGAGCCCGTAGCGCAGGCTGAAGCAGGTGCCTTCGAGCACCGCCCGGCAGAGGTTGGCGCGGGTCAGGTTGCTGCTGGTCATGCCGTGCAGACTGGCGCTGGCCTCGGGCAGTGCCGGCACGCGTTCACCATTGAAGAATGGCAGCAGCAACAGGCCGTCGGCGCCGACCGGGGCTTGTGCGGCGAGCTCGCTGAACGCCGACAGGTCAAGCTGCAACAGGTCTTGCACCAGGGCGCAGGCGCTGGTGAGGTTCATGGTGCAGATCAGCGGCAGCCAGCCGCCGGATGAGCCGCAGAAGGTCGCGACTTCACCGTGGGGGCTGACGTGTGGCTCGTCGAGGTGTGCGGCAAGGGTGCCGGAGGTGCCCAGGCTGAGGGTGATCATGCCGGGATGGATGTTGCCGGTGCCGATGGCGCCGAGCATGTTGTCGCCGCCACCGCTGGCCACCCAGGCGCCAGTGTCCAGGCCCAGCGCCCGGGCTGCCGAGGGCTGCAGGGTGGCGATGCAGTCGCCAGGTTCTACCAGCTCGGGCAGTGTCGCCAGCAGGCGCTTGCCGGGCTCGATCAGCGCCAGAACATCGGCGGCCCAGGTGCGTTTGCGCACATCGTAGTAGCCGGTTCCCGAAGCGTCACCAGGTTCGCTGCAGGCACGGCCGGTGAGCCAATGGTTGAGGTAGTCGTGGGGCAGCAGCAGGTGTGCGGCGCGAGCGAACAGTTCGGGATGATGGCGCTGGCTCCACAGCAGCTTGGACAGCGTATAGCCCGGCGCGACCACCAGCCCCAGGCGCTCCAGCGAGCCTGCGGCACCGCCGAGGGCGGCCAGCAGTTCGTCGTTTTCTGCAGTGGTTTCGGTGTCGCACCAGAGCTTGGCCGGGCGCAGCACTCGGCCCTGGTCATCGAGCATCACCAGGCCGTGTTGCTGGCCAGACACGGCCAGTGCGCGGATGGCATGGCCGCCGACCCCTGCATCGGCCAGGGCATTGGCCACCGCCGTGCGCAGGGCCTGCAGCCAGTCTGCCGGATCCTGTTCGCGGCGCCCGTGGTCGCCCTGCGGCGCCGCATGTGCCGCGCTGCCCAGCCCCAGTACACGGCCGCTGCCTGCGTCGAGCACCAGGGCCTTGGTGCCCTGGGTGCCGCAGTCGATGCCGAGGAACAGTCCGTCCATATCGCCGTGCTCCGTCTCAGTCGCCCAGTACCCGGCGCAGGGTTTCACTCACGCCGACTTCACGCAAGCTGTCGTACAGGCGCTCGAAGGCCTCGACGAAGGCCCGCGAGTTGGGGATCGCCGTGCCGAAGATCGCTTCGTCGCCCAGCACACGGGCAGCCAGCCCTTCGCGCTGAACGACACGGGCCTGGCACTGTGCTGCGCGCGGATCGGGGATGCTGTAGACATTGCCCTTTTCATCCTTGCCGCCCAGGTACAGCGCCCAGGCTGCGACTACCAGCGCCACGCGCTCCAGCGGCTTGCCGTCGGCGATCAGGCGATTGGCGGTGGGCACGATGAACTTGGGGAATTTCGAAGAGCCGTCCGAACACACCCGCTCCAGCTGGTCGGCGATGGCGCGGTTGGAGAAACGCTCGGTGAGGCTGTCCTTGTAGTGCGTCAGGTCGATGCCCGGCACTGGCGCCAGTTGCGGGGTGACGTCCTGGTCCATGAAGGTGCGCATGTAGCGGCGCAGCAGGTCGTCGGCGAGGGTCTCGTGGACGAAGCGATAACCCTGCAGGAAGCCCAGGTAGGTCAACGCCAGGTGGCTGCCGTTGAGCAGCTTGATCTTCATCTCTTCATAGGGCGTGACGTCGTTGGTGAACTGCACGCCGACCTTCTCCCAGGCCGGGCGACCGCTGACGAACTTGTCTTCCAGCACCCACTGCAGGAACGGCTCGCAGACCACCGGCCAGGCGTCCTCGACGCCATGGCGCTCGGCCAGTTGGCGGCGGTGTTCGTCGCTGGTCATGGGGGTGATGCGGTCGACCATGGCGTTGGGGAAGCTGACGTGCCGGTCGATCCACTGGGCCAGGTCGTGGTTGAGCAGGTGGGCGAAGGCCAGCAGTGCCTTGCGCGCCACGTCGCCGTTGTGTGGAAGGTTGTCGCAGGACATCACCGTGAACGCCGGGGTGCCGGCCTCGCGGCGACGGCGCAGGGCCTCGCAGAGAAAGCCGAATACGCTGTGCGGCTGGTCAGGCCTGGCCAGGTCGTGCTGGATCAGCGGCAGGTTCTCGAGGAACTCGCCCGTGCTGTCGTCGATGCAGTAGCCGCCCTCGGTGATGGTCAGCGAGACGATGCGGATGGCCGGGTCGGCAAGTTTGTCGAGCAATGCCTGGCTGTCGCTTTCTGCCAGCAGCATGCCGCTGATGGCACCGATTACACGCACCTCGGTGTCGGGGTTTTCGCCCAGCTCGAACAGGGTGTAGAGGTGGTCCTGGCTGGCCAGGGCGTCGCGCATGGCGCGGTCTTCGCTGCGCAGGCCGGCGCCGCAGATCGCCCAGTCGAGGGCTTCGCCGCGGTTCATCAGGGCGTCGGTATAGGCGGCCTGGTGGGCACGATGGAAGCCGCCGACACCGATGTGCACGATGCCTTGGCGCAGTTGTGCCGGGTCATAGGCGGGGCGTGCGACCGCGGTCGCCAGCTTGTCGAGATTGCGCTGGTTGAGTTTCATCGAAAAATCCTTGAAGACGGCTCAGGCCGCCTGTTGCAGTCGTTTGTCCAGGGCCTTGCCGGTGCTGTCGAACAGATGGCAGTGCGCCGGATCGAAGCTCAGTTCCAATTGTTCGCCGTACTCGGGCGCGAAGTCGCCGCGGACCCGCACGGTGAGCATCTCGCCGGAGGCGCTGCGCACGTGGCAGTAGCTGTCGCTGCCCAGGCGTTCGCTGACATCGGCGGTGACCTGCAGCGAGCCATGCTCGCCGTGACCGCTGCGGCTGATGCTCAGGTGCTCCGGGCGAATGCCCAGGGTGATCTGGCTGCCGGTGGCCAGTTCGCCTGCGCATAGCGGCAGGGCGATACGGGCGCCGCACTCGAGGGCGACCTCGCACTGGTTGCCCTGGGTGCGGCTCAGGTGCCCGCGCAGGAAGCCCATCTTCGGTGTGCCGAGAAAGCCTGCGACGAACAGGTTTGCCGGATGGTGGTACAGCTCCAGCGGCGAGCCGACCTGCTCGATGCGACCGGCGTTGAGCACCACCACCTTGTCGGCCAGGGTCATCGCCTCGACCTGGTCGTGGGTCACGTAGATCATGGTCGCCGCCAGTTCCTTGTGCAGGCGCGAGAGCTCCAGGCGCATTTGCACGCGCAGGGCGGCGTCGAGGTTGGACAGCGGCTCGTCGAACAGGAAGATCTTCGGGTTACGCACGATCGCCCGGCCGATCGCCACCCGCTGGCGCTGGCCGCCAGAGAGCTGGCGCGGCTTGCGCTCGAGCATCGGTTGCAGCTCGAGAATGCGCGCGGCGTTGTCGACCTTGCTGGCGACCTCGGCCTTGGCCACGCCCGCCAAGTCCAGGGCGAACGACAGGTTCTTGCGCACGGTCATGTGCGGATAAAGGGCGTAGGTCTGGAACACCATGGCCAGGTTGCGCTTGGCCGGAGCGGTGTCGGTGATGTCGACGCCATCGAGGGTGATGCTGCCGCTGCTGACCTCTTCGAGGCCGGCGATCAGGCGCAGCAAGGTCGACTTGCCACAGCCGGATGGCCCGACGAACACCACGAATTCACGGTCGTGCACGTCCAGGTCGATGCCCTTGATGATGGCGTGGCCATCAAAGCCTTTTTGCAGGTTGCGGATCTTCAGGTCAGCCATGTCGAGTTACCTGTGCAGTGGCCAGGAAAAATTGAGGTTTTGCAGAGTCCTGTAGGAGCGGGCTCGCCCGCGAACACCGGCATAGCCGGTGCCATGCATCGCAGTGTTTGCTTCGCGGGCAAGCCCGCTCCTACAGGAATGGTGTAGTTGGGGGTATTCATTTCACCGCTCCGAACGACAGCCCGCGCACCAGCTGCTTCTGGCTGATCCAGCCAAAGATCAGGATCGGTGCGCAGGCCAGGGTCGAGACGGCCGAGAGCTTGGCCCAGAACAGGCCTTCGGGGCTTGAGTAAGAGGCCACCAGCGCGGTCAGCGGTGCGGCGGCCGAAGACGTCAGGTTGAGCGACCAGAACGCCTCGTTCCAACACAGGATCAGCGACAGCAGTACGGTCGAGGCGAGGCCGCCACGGGCGATCGGCAGCAGCACGCGGAGGATTTCCTGCCAGGTGCCGGCGCCGTCCAGGCGCGCCGCTTCGAGGATGTCGACGGGGATGTCCTTGAAGTAGGTGTACACCATCCACACCACGATCGGCAGGTTGATCAGGGTGTAGACGATGATCAGCGACAGCCGTGAATCGAGCAGGCCGAACTGCTTGGCCAGCAGGTAGATCGGCATCAGCACCCCCACCGGTGGCAGCATCTTGGTCGACAGCATCCACAGCAGCGTGCGCTTGGTGTGGCGGGTCTCGAAGAACGCCATTGAGTAGGCCGCAGGCACTGCGATCAGCATGCACAGCAAGGTCGCGGAGAACGAGATCAGCACCGAGTTCCAGGCGTAGGCGAAGTAGTCGCTGCGCTCGTTGATGTGCAGGTAGTTCTCCAGCGTCGGGTGGAAGATGAACTGCGGCGGCGTGGCGAAGGCGTCGAGCTCGGTCTTGAAGCTGGTCAGCAGCATCCAGAAGATCGGGAAGAAGATCGCCAGGGCAATGCCCCAGCACAGCAGGCCGATCAGCGCATCGCGCAGGCGGCGGGTTTGCTTGAGTGTCAGCATGGCGGGCTCCTCAGCTGCGCTCGGTGAGGTTCTTGCCGATCATGCGCACCAGCACGATGGCGGCGATGTTGGCGATCAGCACGGCGATCAGGCCACCGGCCGACGCCATGCCGACGTCGAACTGCAGCAATGCCTGGTTGTAGATCAGGTAGGCGAGGTTGGTGGACTCGTAGCCCGGCCCGCCGCTGGTTGTGGTGAAGATCTCGGCGAACACCGACAGCAGGAAGATGGTTTCGATCATCACCACCACGGCGATCGGTCGCGCCAGGTGCGGCAGGGTCAGGTGCCAGAAGATTGCCAGCGGGCCGGCGCCGTCCAGGCGTGCGGCCTCCTTCTGTTCCTGGTCCAGCGACTGCATGGCGGTCATCAGGATCAGGATGGCGAACGGCAGCCATTGCCACGACACGATGAGGATGATCGATAGCAATGGATAGTGCGCCAGCCAGTCCACCGGCTGCGCGCCGAACAGGCGCCAGACCGCCGCGAGGATCCCGGACACCGGGTGGAAGATCAGGTTCTTCCACAGCAGCGCGCTGACCGTGGGCATGATGAAGAACGGCGAGATCAGCAGCACGCGCACCACGCCGCGGCCCCAGAACTCACCAGCCTCCAGCAGCGCGGCGATGAGCACGCCGAACACCACGCTGATCGCCAGCACGCTGCCGACCAGGGTCAGGGTATTCAGGGCGCCGGGCAGGAAGCCGGCGTCGGTGACGAAGAAGCTGAAGTTCTCCAGGCCGACGAAGTCGTTCTCGCCGGGATACAGCAGGTTGTAGCGGATCAGCGAGAAATACAGGGTCATGCCCAGGGGCACGATCATCCATAACAGCAGCAGCGCCACCGAAGGGCTGACCAGGAACCAGCCGGGGCCGACGCGGCGTTTGCCGGGGCGGGCGGGGGCGTGGGTCGGGGTGTCGAGGGCCGAGGTGTTCATGACGACTCCGTGTACGGCAGAAAGGGGCGAGCAGCCGGCCGCCGGCACACCGAGGGCGGCGTGCTGGCGGTCAGTGGCGGTCTACTTGGGGTAGCCGGCGCGTTTCATCTCGCGTTCGGTGGACGACTGGGCGGCGGCCAGCGCCTGCTCAGGCTTCATCTGGCCGGTCAGGGCGGCGGAGAACAGCTTGCCGACCTGGGTGCCGATGGCCTGGAACTCAGGGATGGTCACCAGCTGGATACCCACGTAGGGCACAGGCTTGAGGGTCGGATGGTTGGGGTCGACCTTCTTCAGCGACTCCAGCGTGACCTTGGCGAACGGTGCGGCCTGCAGGTAGGCCTCGCTGTAGGTTGAGGCGCGGGTGCCCGGTGGCACGTTGGCCACGCCTTCCTTGTCGGCGACCAGTTGGCCGTAGGCCTGGGAGGTGGCCCAGGTGCTGAAGGTCTTGGCTGCGTCCTTGGACTTGGAGCTGGTGGGAATCGCCAGCGCCCAGGAATACAGCCAGGTCGCACCCTTGTCGGTGACTTCCTTCGGCGCGAAGGTGAAGCCCACATCGTCCACGACCTTGCTCTGGCTCTTGTCGGTGACGAACGAGCCGGCGACGCTGGCGTCGACCCACATCGCGCACTTGCCGCTGTTGAACAGCGCCAGGTTCTCGTTGAAGCCATTGCTGGAGGCGCCGGGCGGGCCGTACTGCTTCATGGTGTCGACGTAGAAGTTCAGCGCCTTGGTCCACTCGCTGCCGGTGAACTCCGGCTGCCACTGCTCGTTGAACCAGCGGGCGCCGAAGGCATTGGCCAGGGTGCCGATGAGCGCCATGTTCTCACCCCAGCCGGCCTTGCCGCGCAGGCAGATGCCGTACTGGCCGGCTTCGGGTTTGTTGAGCTTGGCGGCAAATTCGCCCAGTTGGGTCCAGGTCGGTTGCTCGGGCATCTGCAGCCCGGCCTGCTGGAACAGGTCCTTGCGGTAGTAGGTGATCGAGGCTTCGGCATAGAAGGGCAGGGCGTAGAGCGTGCCCTTGACCGACAGGCCGTCGCGCACCGAAGGGAAGACATCGTCGAGCTGATAGTCGGCAGGCAGGTCCTTCATGGGCTCCAGCCAACCCTTGGCGCCCCACAGCGCGGCTTCGTACATGCCGATGGTAAGCACGTCGAACTGTCCGCCTTGTGTCGCGATATCGGTGGTCAGGCGTTGGCGCAGGACGTTCTCTTCGAGCACCACCCACTTGAGCTTGATGTCCGGGTGCTGTTCCTCGAACACCTTGGACAGCCGCTGCATGCGGATCATGTCGTTGTTGTTGACGGTGGCAATGGTCAGGGTTTCGGCAGCCTGGGCAAACACCGGCAGGCTCAGACAGGCAACGGCCACGCAGGCCTTGATCGAGTCGTTCATCGTTGAACTCCTCTTCCGGACCGCAGGACGGCGCGGAAGTCACTATTGTTTTTTTTGTGTCGCTGGTTGCCGATTACACTCCTGCATCGCCAGCGCAACAAAGCCTCGACTGCACGCGGGCCGATACTTTTTTGCACTGGGGTATTTGCAGTGTGATGCACTGCTCAAACGTTTCAGGAAAGGTTCTGCTCGGTCAGGCGCTGGGTGACCAGGCTGCGGTAGCCCGACGGTGTCATGCCCTTGAGCTGCTGGAAACGCCGGTTGAAGTTGGACAGGTTGCTGAAGCCGGATTCGAAGCACACCTCGGTCACCGGTAGGTCGCTGCGCGCCAGCAGCTCACAGGACTTGCTGATCCGCAGGCGATTGACGAACTCGACGAAGCCGCGCCCGGCGGCCTGCTTGAAGAAGCGCGAGAAGTAGGTGGGGGTCATGCCCAGGTGCTCGGCGACCTCGTTCTGGGTGAGGTCCTGGGCGTAGTGCTGGAAGATGTAGTCCACGGCGCGGTTGATGCGGTCGACGTTGTGTTCATCGGCCAACTGCGAGGAGGTGACGGTGGACAGTAACTGGTAGTCCTCGCAGCCAGCCAGTTGTTCCATGAGGATAAAAAAGTATCCCAGGCGCGTCATGCCGGCACTTTGCGAGATGCGTTGCATCAGTTGCTGGCTCTCGGCGATCAGGCGCGGGTCGCGAAATTCGATGCCATAGCTGGCACGGGCCAGCAGTGGCGTCAGCTGGTTGAGCTCGGAGAATACCTGGCTGCCTTGCTCGAGCACTTCGTCAGTGAAGTTGACCAGCATGTCGCGGGTGTCGACCACCTCGTCGGCGGCCACCTGGCTGATCCAGTTGTGCGGCAGGTTCGGCCCCGTGAGAAACAGCGTGCCCGGGGCGAAGTTGCCGATGTAGTCGCCGATGAACACCTTGCCGGAGCTGGCGACGATCAGGTGCAGCTCGTATTCCTTGTGGAAGTGCCAACGCACCAGCGGGCTCGGGAAACCGTGCTGGCGGTAGATCAGCGAATGGCCTTCGTGGTCGTCCATCAGTTCATAGGACGGGTCGGTGATCTTGCTGGCTTTGGGCATGGTGAGTGCTTCGAGCAGGGGCGAATACAGCATCCTAGCCAAATTTTGCGTCCTGTAGGAGCGGGCTTGCCCGCGAAAGGGCCAGCCCGGCCAACCACAGGCCCTCACCAATTCGGTAAACTCCCACCCCATGACCACCCTACGCTACTTGCAAGCCTACCCCCCGCACCTGCAGGAACAGGTCCGCCAGATGATCGCCAGCGATCGCCTGGGCGGTTACCTGCAGCAGCGCTACCCCGCGCGCCACGAGGTGCAGAGCGACAAGGCGCTTTACCTCTATGCCCAGGACCTGCGTCAGCAATACCTGCGCAGCGCGCCGCCGCTGGACAAGGTGCTCTACGACAATCGCCTCGACCTCACCCACCGGGCCCTGGGCCTGAACACGGCGGTGTCGCGGGTGCAGGGTGGCAACCTCAAGGCCAAGAAGGAAATCCGCATCGCCTCGTTGTTCAAGGACGCGGCGCCGCAGTTTCTGCGCATGATCGTGGTGCACGAGCTGGCGCACCTGCGTGAGCGCGACCACAACAAGGCGTTCTACCAGCTGTGCCAGCACATGGAGCCGGACTACCATCAACTGGAGTTCGACTTGCGTGTCTACCTGACCTGGCGCGAATTGCCAGGCAATGCATGAGGATCCCACCAGCATGGACGTGAGCAAGACCAAGAGCAGCTTCTATCGCCGTCTCTACGTGGCCTGGTTGATCGACAGCCAGACCGCCACCAGCGTGCCCGCGCTGATGGAAGCCACCGGCATGCCGCGGCGTACCGCCCAGGACACCATCGCCGCGCTCGCCGACCTGGATATCGTCTGCGAATTCGAGCAGCAGAGCGGCGCGCGCAACCACGCTGGCCACTACCGCATCCGTGAATGGGGTGCGATCGACAAGCAGTGGATCATCCAGCACCTGCGCACTATTCGCGAAGTGCTCGGGTATCCATGACCACCCTCCAGGATCCGTTCATGCCGTCCAGCCGCTTCAGCAACTACGCCGCCATGGCCGAGGGCATCGCAGCCCTGTTGTTCCCGCATGCCGAAGTGGTGGTGCACGACCTGGCCAGCCAGACGGTGGTGCATATCGCCAACAACATTTCCAAGCGTCAGCTCGGCGATGATTCCGGGCTCGACGACCTGCCCAGCCAGCTCGATGACAGCACCCGCCTGGGGCCATATGAAAAGCTCAACTGGAACGGGCAGAAGATTCGTTCGATCAGCAGCGTGATGCGCGATGCCAGCGGCCAGCCCGAGGCGCTGATCTGCATCAACCTCAACGTTTCGATTCTTGAGCAGGCGCGCGATGCGCTGGAGGCGTTCTTCCAGGCCAGCCGCCTGTTGCCGCAACCGCAGGCATTGTTCCGCGACGACTGGCAGGAGCGCATCAACACCTTCCTGCATGCCTGGTTGCAGGCGCGTGGATTGAGCCTGGGCGGGCTGGACCGCGAGCAGAAGCGGCAGTTGGTCGAGGCGCTGCACGGGGAGGGCGCGTTCCGCGGCAAGAGCGCTCACGACTACGTGGCCAACGTGCTGGGGATGGGGCGGGCGACGGTGTACAAGTATGTGAAGGCGTTGCGCGAAGGCTGAGGCCACCGCTGACCCGTATTCCACGATCCCTGAGCCAGTAGAGAAAAC
>NZ_JAYFUI010000085.1:0-39104 GCF_034961125.1 Pseudomonas machongensis
AACGCTGAAGCAGCGCCACAAGGGCGACCGGATCTACCAGGCGGCGATCAGTGATTGTGCCGGGTGCGCGCTGAAAGCCCAATGCACGACGGCCAAGCGCCGCTATGTCTCACGTCACGCTCAAGAGGAAGCCTTTGAGCGTATGGCGCAGCGGATGCAACTGCATCCAGAGATGATGGAACGGCGCAGATCCATCGTGGAGCACCCGTTTGGCAATCTCAAACAATGGTTATTTGGGAACGGGCGCTTCCTGCTGCGACAACTCGAAGGGACAAGAGCTGAGATGTCGCTGGCCGTGACCGCTTACAACCTCAAGCGAGCGATCAGCGTCCTGGGTGCCAAGAAAATGATGCAACTGATGGGCTGAAGAGCCTTTTTCAGCACAAAAACAAACGCCCCGAACAAGTCGGGGCGTCTGGTCTAAGGCTTGTCAGTGTGTTTTCACACAGTCTGCTTGGGCGTCTTTTTTTGTGCCTGGGATTCAGTGTTTCAACGGCAGCACGCCATCACCTTTCCCTCTCCTCGTTCATAGCCTCCAGCTTGGCGAACTGTTCTCTTGCCAGCCCGCTGATGATCCGGATCGCTTGATGAATGCCCGCTGTGTTGCGAAAGCTTAGTTGCGGGTTGTGCTCGCATTCCAGCACCTCGTCATGCTGGATCAGCGCCTCTCCTAGCAGCTCGAGCGTCCAGACGTAGCTTTGGAGGGTAGACAAGCACTCACGGTCAGTCATGGGACACCTCCCGCTTAGCGCGTTTGGCGAGGGATTGGCTGTCGATCGGGTAAAACGTTGGGGATGGGGTGGCCGCAGGGGTTGGGCGGCGGAGAGCGGATGCGAGGATCCTGCTCAGAATGCGAATAAGCATGCATGAGACTCCAAGTTTGCGATTTGGAGCTACCACGATCCTTCCTACGGGATTGGGTGGCAGCTGTGCATGGGGTAGGAATACCGGGAAACTTGGAACCCGGCCAGGCCGGAGCCTGCCCACACACAGCCGCCATGACATCGCAGCGGGCGCAAAAAAGGCGCCAGCCGTTGAGATGGGGCGCCTAGTGCGTGCGCCAAGTTTACCAGCAGGTTCCTACACCTGGTCGCGGATTTTGCTGCGACTTGGGGAATGTAGCCTTAGGGCGAATCTGTTCGCAACCGCTAGCGTGGAAGGAAATTTCCTAAAAGTGGGTAGTTTGAGCAATTAGCACACTGGGGCGACCGGTGGTAAGCGTCCAGCGATAGTGCGAATTCGTTCGACCTTCTCCGCCGAGGTGCCGTCGGGTTGAGCATAATGCAAGTATGTAGGATGCCTAGCACCTCGCGAATTGGCGATTCGTCTGAATCGATTAGACTTCTATCATTCGCTTGCTTGAACTATCCTAAGCGCTTATTCGCATCAGGACCTGCCGCTCCCATGGATATACCTTCTTATCCTGAACAGCTGCAGCAAATCCGTGACATTCTAACCGAGGAAACCTTAGGCTCATGTTTAAGAAGTGGTCTACGACAGTCACCCATGTAGCAATCACTCGACGGCACATTGTCAGAATCAGCCACAGAGGCTGTTGAAATGCATACCTGAAAAATCAAAAAGAAGACACACAGCATGTTTGATATAGCACTCAAGGCAACTATAACGCTCATGATAACAATACTAATCAACAAGTTTCTTTCTGCATTCCGGATTCGTCAGCTGTATGCTTCGATCGACCAAGTACTAGATTGCCACGACATTAACATTGATGGATACACAGCAACCATCACTGCCTTTAACAGAGGAAAGGACAAAGAAAAAGGTATTCAGATCATCATACCCGGCACTACCTATTGCCAAATAATAGCGCACAGCCTACCTGGCGCCTTGTCCGAAGAAAACATTATAAGAATCGATCGGTTAGCGCCAGGCGAAACCATGACCATAAACGTGTTCATTAGAGGCAATAAGAAATTAACAAAGAAAAACCTACCAATAATTAAATCAGAAGATATTACCGGGCGACTTTTTTGGGGCAGGGAGAACGTCTGGCCAAGTTTAGGGCCATTAGTGTTCAGCCTATCTCTATTTGTCAGCGTTATGGCTCTATTTGGCTACATCATGTGGAAAACCGGAGGGCCTGACCAAGCCTATTTCACGATACGTTACCACAACCTCTATAACCAGGGATTTGCGCCAAAATTTAGCTCCGACAACTACATAATATCAAAAACATCAATACTCGACGACAACTACCCATTCAAAGTCCAAGACACATACATTAAAAACAACAAAGTACACTTCCCGATAAAAATAACCAACACAAGCAAAAGCCCGCAATCAGTTGAAATAAGAATAGACGGCATAGATAGAGAATACTACCTCCTAGCTAACAAACTTGCTGGCGACCGCTTTTCCGAAGCGGCGCTCATGGAAAGATACAGTGTTCCGAATGATTTCTGGCGCTCACTCAAAGACTCCATAGACCCACAAGAAACAAAAGTTTTAGTATTTACCAGGGAAATCACCCCAAACCTCAAACTCAAAAATCTTTCCTTTGAGATTACCATTAAGGGGACTAATGATGTAGGAGAACCATTCCTTGACTCTTATGTCTACCAGGTTCCATCGCTGCGCGACGCGCCTCGCGAGTTGAAACTTTCAGAGTAATTAATGTGGATCAGTTAGGGATGGTCTGAAGTAACCATGTATTTCTGGCTGACTTCAGCCATCGCCAGTTTTGAAATCGACGAATCGATCAAAAACGATCAGGTCACCCGCCCATTTCTGTGTTTTTAGCCGCCACGAGCACCTCGCTTCAGCCATATCCCGCATTACAAGCGCACCTCTCCCGTATTGCTCAGTAAGTGTCGGCGTGCCATCCAAAGGTTCGACAGCGCAAATAGTGTCACCAGTTGCACTGGTATTATTCGCTAGACCACGGAAGCGCGTCTTCACATAACCGAACTGCCGTTTGATCACCCGGAACGGGTGCTCGACCATGGTGCGCGCTTAGGCCTTGGCCTTCTCGATCTTGCGCTTGGCTTTGTACAAAGGGCTGCGCTTACCCAGCTTCTTGTATGTACTGCGGCGGGCGGCGATCTGCCAGATGACCTCTCGGCCTTCATGTTCAGGGCGTTTCTCGACGCCGGTGTAACCCGCGTCGGCACCGACCACGTTTTCCTCGCCGTGCAGCAGTTTGTCGACTTGGGTAATATCGCCACATTGGCCGCCGTACCCACCACGCTGTGCACCAGACCCGACTCATCATCGACACCGATGTGCGCCTTCATGCCGAAGTAGTACTGGTTACCCTTCTTGGCCTAGTGCATTTATGGGTCGCGTTTGCCGTCTTTATTCTTGGTCGAACTCGGCGCATTGATCAGTGTGGCATCGACGATGGTGCCTTGGCGCAATGACAGGCCTCGATCACCCAGGTAGCTATTGATCACGGCCAGGATGCCAACAGGCAGCTCGTGTTTCTCCAGCAGACGACAGAAGTTGAGGATCGTGGTTTCATCGGGAATGCGCTCCAGCCTAAGTCCGGCGAACTGCCGTAGGATGGTGGTCTCGTACAGCGCTTCCTCCATCGCTGGATCGCTGTAGCCAAACCAGTTCTGCATCAGATGAAAGCGTAGCATCGCCATCAACGGGTAGGCCGGACGGCCACCATCACCTTTCGGGTAATGTGGCTCGATCAGGGCAATCAAACCCTGCCGCGGCACCACCTGATTCATCTCGATCAGGAACAACTCTTTGCGGGTCTGCTTACGGCTTACCGGCGTACTCGGCATCGGCGAAGGTCATTTGCTTCATCGGAAATCTCAGCGGGTGGAGTACGGGCATTTTGCCAAAATCAGGAGGTCTTCTTCAGGATTTCCCTAAATATCATTCGAAATTGCGTAGGAAATTTCCCATTTTTTGGTAGGCTTTAGTCCTCTTCTAAGGGGAACGGAATGCCCGTCATCATCGCCGAAAACGACATATCGCAATGGGAAGACGAAACCGGAGCTGTATATCACTTCCCCAAGCGCTACAAAACCTTGCTCGAACAGGGCACGAAGGTTGTCTATTACAAGGGACGCATCAAGGACAAAGCTTTTGCTGCGGCACGCCTCAGCTCGGAACCGCATTATTTCGGTATGGCACGCATTGGTAAGGTGTATGCAGATACAAAGAGTGGCAAAGGTGATCTCTACGCGCTCATAGACGATTTCGCCCCGTTTGAAAAAGCCGTACCGGCAAAAATCGACGGGCAGTACCTAGAGACAATCCCAAGCAACCGGACCAACAACTATTGGCGCGATGGGGTAAGGCTTATTTCCCAGAATGACTACGACGCGATCCTCAGCCGTTCCAAGCCCCTAGCCATGGAAACAGCTTCTAAGGCGCTGGCTGACGAAATTGATCCACTAGCGTTTGAGTCCGCGAATGAAGGAAGCAAGACCAGTTACTTCGGAACTCGCTACGAGCGCCAAAAAGACTTGAGGCTAAAGGCCATCGCCATCCATGGGCTTGACTGCAAAGCTTGTGGCTTCGATTTCGAAAAGGCTTACGGTGAGTATGCGAAAGGCTTTATTCACGTTCATCACGTGGTGCCAATCTCTGCTTATGGTGGAAAAAAAGCTGTAAACCCTGAGACTGATCTTGTGACGCTATGCGCCAACTGCCATGCGGTGGTGCATCGAAAACAGGATGTGACGCTCAGCATTGAACAACTGAAGGAAATGCTGAAGCGGCAACAAATGATTTGAGTTGCACCCCTCGCCATAGGCTAGTACACCTCTTCATCGCATCAGACATCTAAGTAACGCTGCGGTAAATGTCCCAAAAGGCACGCCGTCCGGCTCACTGAAGGCAGTGGCCTACTCCTCATACTCGAGGCCTCGCCGCAACCCTCCTCATGACCAGTCACTTGCTTGACCGCTTCGATCTTGAGTTCTTCTGGGTAACGTTGAAGACTCATGGCACCTCTATTTGAACCTCATTATGAGGTTCGGAGGTGCTTACGAAACCATGGGCGATTCACTGGCCTACAAACTTGCACACTCCAAAACCATCAACTCACAATGTCGTCACTCCAAATCAGCCAGTACACCAGGCTCGAACCCATGGGCATCCAGATGCCAATCAAAATACTTCCTATTTTTCCTGCTCCAACCCATGACCTGCGTGCCGAGCACCCTCTCCACGTAGCTCTCCGTCGCCTCGGTCATTACACGCGAAGGATGTCGGACGACCTTACCGTTCCTGACAGCGAGGTAGCCATGCTCGAACAGCGGATCGCAACCCAGTCGGCACATGGGGACAGCAATGTTCTCGATATCGAGCTTTTCCTTCGTGCTACAAGCAGATCGCTTCTTGATATGTGCCGCCACCAGCAGGTGCCTGGGGAACTCGTTTAGGCAAATGCAACAGTGGCCAGTGGGCTTGCCTTGGAAGAGGTGACGCACGATGTACTTGTGCTCCAACCGGGTAGGTCGTGTCCCCATTCCATCAGTCGACTGGATGTCTCGACGCGCCTCGTCCAGCGTGACGTGGTCAGGGAAGTAATCGTGGTCCAGCTCCGGATAACGATCCAGGATGGCTGCACTTTGCACATCGTCGTAACCAGAGAAGGAGCGATCCTGCCCACTGTCGGCTAGTGCCTGAATGGCTTTGAAACGAATAGCGTGATGACGAACGTCGGTGACGAAGTAGATGTTCTCCCAGGTTTTTCCAGACTCAGCATCTGCCCAGCCCCAGAGCCTCAAGGCCAACTCGCGATTGTGCGTGCGATGGGTGAAACATGCACTGACGGTGACGACGGTTTCGGTATTGAAGATGACGGTGTCGCCCGGCTGCATGGCGAGCCAGGCATTTCTGGTTCTGGGCGAGGATAACCCCCAAATGCACAGCTTGCCTGCGGGGTAGGCTTTATACAGGTCTGCCAGTAACTCGGGCTCCAGCAGGTCCGCGATATCGTCGAGCAGCACTGGGTTAAGAATGGTGGTCTGCAAGTTTTTGCGAGCAATCGGCTGCGAGCAGGGCTGATAAAACACTCGAGGCGTCATTCGCTTCGCCTCGAGTACTTGACGGCATTGCCCTTGGCTTCACTGACCGGATATTTCTCTGCGTTCCGCTTGAGCTTGGCCTGAGCAACGGTCTCAAGGTCGACGTTCAGGCGATCCGCCAGACGCACCAAGTACAGCAGCACATCCGCCATCTCTTCTTCGATTGCCTCGAGCGCTTCTGGCGAAAGCGCATTACGCTCACTTTGCTCTGGAGTTAGCCACTGGAAACGCTCGAGCAACTCGCCGGCTTCGCCGGACAGGGCCATCGCTAGATTTTTGGGTGTATGGAATTGATCCCAGTCGCGCTCGGTGGCGAACGCGGCCAGTTCAGTCCGCAGGGATTTCAGGGCATCCATGGAAGGAAATCGCGCGCATAAATGTAGGAATGCGGAACGGTATCCCGTAGGAATTTTCCTGTCTACAACGACGCTTCGCCCCCCACGACAAGATCCGCCCCCCGCTCCCCAATCACCACACAAGCCGCCATCGTATTCCCCACGGTGATCCGCGGCATCACCGAAGCATCCACCACTCGCAAGCCGCTCACCCCATAAACCCTCAACGCGCGATCCACCACCGCCATGTCATCCCGGCCCATCTTCGCCGTCCCGCACTGATGCCAGAAACTCACCGCCGAGTTGCGCAAGAACCGCTCCATCCCCTGCCTATCCCGCGGTCCAGGCACCACCTCCCCGCTCACCACCCCGGCAAACGCGCGATGGTTCCCCAACTCCCTGCACAACTCGACCGAAGCCAAAGCCGCGGCCATGTCCTCCGGCGCACTCAAGGTGTTCGGCTCAATCAGCATCCTGTCCAGCACGCCAGCGCCCGACAGCCGCAACTGCCCGCGGCTGACGGGCCTGGCCAAGCCGGCGAACATCGTCCAACCCTGCGCCGGCGGGGCAATGCCGACTTCGGGTGGTGAAGGTACGGCGAATTCCAGTTGGCAGTGCAGCAAGTCCGGCGCGTCGAGGCGGGCGTCGCTCTTCCAGTACAAGGTGGCCTCGCAACCTCCGCCGCCGACCGGCTGCGGCTGCGAGTACGCCCAGGTGCAGCCGAAGGCGACGTGGTCCTGGTGGTTCTGCCCCACGCCAGGCAATACATTGAGCAACGGGATGCCGTGCGCGCGCAATTCGGCCTCCGGGCCGATGCCGGACTGCATCAAGACCTTGGGGGTGTTCACCGCACCCATCGACAGGATCACTTCACCCGTCACGTAGAAACGCTGCTGTTGGCCTTCGACCACGACCTCGACGCCAATCGCCGTACGGCCCTTGAACAACACGCGAGCCACCAGCGCCTGCGTGAGGATGTGCAGGTTCGGGTTGTGCAGCCGCGGCACGATATAAGCGTCGTACACCGAGTCACGCTTGCCTTCCTTGATGCGCAGGTCAGCGATGGCGACGCCGCCGGGGCCTTCCATCATCTCGCCGTTGGGGCTGTCGAAACGGGGGATACCCAGTTGGTTGGCGGCCTCCAGGGTCGCCAGGGCGAGGGGCTGGGGCGCGTGGGGTTGGGCGACGTGCACGGGGCCGTTCGGGCCGCGACGCAGGGGGTCGGGTCGGCCTTGCCAGTTTTCGATGCGGCGATAGTAGCCAAGCACCGATTCGTAGCCCCAGCCGGGGTCGCCGCTTTCCTCGGCGAAGTGGTCCCAGTCGGTGCGATGCCCGCGCGCCCATACCATCACGTTGATGCTGGAGCCGCCACCGAGGCCCTTGCCCATGTTCAACGCCATGCGGCGGCCGTTCAAGGCGGGGTTGGGTTGCGCCTCGAAACCCCAGTCGCGCTCGGAACCGAGGTTCGCCGGCCATTGCGCGGGGTCGGTGACCTCCGGGCCGGTGTAGGCACTACCGGCTTCGATCAGTAGGACACGGGCGCCGGGCTGGTCGGCAAGGCGAGCGGCGACCACGCACCCTGAGGTGCCGGCGCCGCAGACGATGAAGTCGTAAGTGCGATCAATCAGTTGCTGCATTCGTTCAGTCCCTGAGTGCCAGTAGGAACCGAAGATTCTGCTGCGCAGCATGCCGCTCAGGTATCGGTCGATTATCCGACCCGGTGCAGGGCTTGCAAAAACAAAGGGCGCATCATGCGCCCTTCGTTGTCTTCACGGCATCCCCAACCACTCCGGCAACGCCAGCGATATAAACGGCACATACGTCACCAACACCAGGAACAGCAACAGAATCGACAACCACGGCAACGCCGCACGAATCGTCTGCCCCAGCGTCAATCCAGTCACCGCGCTGGTCACGAACAGGTTCAACCCCACCGGCGGATGCACCAGGCCGATCTCCATGTTCACTACCATCACGATCCCCAGGTGGATCGGGTCGATGCCCAGCTTCATCGCGATCGGGAAGAAGATCGGCGCCAGGATCAGGATGATCGCCGAGGGCTCCATGAAGCTCCCCGCCACCAACAGCACCACGTTGACCATGATCAGGAAGCCGATCGGCGTGAGGCCTTCGGAGAGCACCCACTGGGTGATCTGTTGGGGAATCTGCTCGGTAGTCAGCACATGGGCGAAGAGCATGGCGTTGGCGATGATGAACAGCAGCATGATGGTCAGGCGGCCGGACTCGAGCAGCACCTTGGGGCAGTCCCTGAAGCTCATGTCCTTGTAGACGAACAGCGCGATGAACGCCGAGTACACCGCCGCCACGGCCGCGGCTTCGGTGGGGGTGAACATGCCGCTGTAGATGCCGCCGAGGATGATCACCAGCAGCAACAGGCCCCAGAACGCCCGGCGGGCGGTGCGCAGCCATTCGGCGAAGCTGGCACGCGGCTGGGCGGGGAGTTTCTTGATGCGAGCGACGATGTAGATGGTCACCATCAGGAAGACACCCAGCAGGATCCCGGGTATCACACCGGCCATGAATAGCTTGCCGACCGAGGTTTCGGTGGCGGCCGAGTACACCACCATGACGATCGATGGCGGAATGAGGATGCCGAGGGTGCCGGCGTTGCAGATGATCCCGGCGCCGAACTCCTTCGGATAGCCCGAGCGCACCATGCCGGCGACAGCGATGGAGCCGACTGCGGCGACGGTGGCGGGCGAGGAGCCGGACAGCGCAGCGAACAGCATGCATGCCAGCACTGCGGCAATGGCCAGGCCGCCGCGGATGTGGCCGACGCAGGCGTTGGCGAAGTCGATCAGGCGCTGGGCGACGCCGCCGGTGGTCATGAACGCGCCCGACAGCAGGAAGAACGGGATCGCCAGGAAGGTGTAGCTGTCGGAGGTTTCGAACAGCTTGATCGCCAGGGAGCTGAGCGAGTCCTGGCTGAACAGCAGGATCGACACCGCGCCCGACAGGCCGAGGGAAATGGCGATCGGCACGCCGAGGAACATGAACACGAACAGCAGCAGGAACAGGCAGATAACGGTCATCAGTGTGACTCCTCGCCCGGGTTGGCCAGTTTGCTCGCTTCCGCTGCTTCATCCGCGAGGCCCAGACTGGTCTGGCGGTGGGTGAAGATGCGGTAGAGGATTTCCAGGTAGCGCACGATGATCAGGGCGAAGCCGAACGGCACGATCAGCGCGATGTGGCCGATCTTGATGCCGTAGCGATCGAGGTCTTCGGCACCGATACCGGCGACGAACACCGCGCTCACCCACTTGATGCTGGCGACCAGGAACAACCCGGCATAGGCCAGGCAGCAGGCGCAGGCGATCATCGCCAGGATGCGTTGCACCGGCTTGCGCGCACGCCGCACCAGCACGTCGACGCCAAGGTGGCCGGCGGTGCGTACGCCGTAGGCGATACCGAAGAAGATCAGCCAGCCGAACAGCGCCTTGGTCAGGGCGATGCTCCAGGTCATTTCCTGGGCGTAGCCCATGAGGTGGTCGCCGATGCCGAGCAGCAGCTCGCTGGCGAAGGTCCAGTGGTCGCTGAGGGTGTAGAACAGGGTGTAGAGGTTGTTCAGCGCCACATAGATGAAGGTGATCAAGGTCATGGCTGCCAGGAGGAAGGCGATCATGCCCTCCTCGAAGTGCTCCCAGACGCGTCTGATCCTGTGCATGGGCATTCTCCGGACAGAAGGAAGCCGGGCCACCTGCGCTGCAGGTGGCCATGGGTGATGGGGGCGACGATCAGGACGGCTTGTTGGCGTCGTCGGCAGCCTTGATCAGGTCGGCGCCGATCTGGTCGGAGAACTTGTCCCACACCGGGCGCATGGCTTCACGCCACTGGGCGCGCTGCTCGGGCGTCAGCGGGTCGATCTCGCTGGTCTTGGCGTCGATGATCTTCTGCCGGGAAGCCTGGTTGAGTTCCTCGGCCTGCTTGTTCACCTCGACGGTGACCTTGTCCATGATCGTCTGCAGCTCGCCGCGCACGTCTTCAGGCAGGCTGTTCCAGAACTTGGCGTTGGTGATCACCATGTAGTCGATCAGGCCGTGGTTGGTCTCGGTGAAGAACGGCTGGACTTCGTTGACCTTCTGGCTCTCGTAGTTCGACCAGGTGTTCTCGGTGCCGTTGACGGTACCGGTCTGCAGGCCCTGGTAGACCTCGGCGAAGCTCATCTTGCGCGGGTTGGCGCGGATGGCCTTGAACTGCTCCTCGAGCACACTGGAGGCCTGCACACGGAACTTCAGGCCGCGCGCGTCCTTGGGCAGGATCACCTTCTTGTTCGCCGAGAGCTGCTTGAGGCCGTTGTGCCAGTAGGCCAGGCCACGGATGCCCTTGTCTTCCATCGAGGTCAGCAGCGCCTTGCCCTGCGGGCCTTGCTGGAAGCGGTCGACGGCAGCGAGGTCGTTGAACAGGAACGGCAGGTCGAACAGCTGCACCTGCTTGTTGTAGTGCTCGAACTTGGCCAGCGACGGCGCGAGCATCTGCACATCGCCCAGCAGCAGGGCTTCCATCTCCTTGCCATCGCCGAACAGCGAGGAGTTGGGGTAGACCTCGACCTTGACCTTGCCCTTGAGCTGCGGGTCGGCCTCGACCAGTTTCTGGAACATCAGCGCGCCCTGGCCCTTGGGCGTGCTGTCGGCCACCACGTGGGCGAACTTGATGATCACAGGATCGGCAGCCTGGGCGAGCCCGGCCATGGACACGGCGGCGGCGCACAACAGCGCCTGGGTCAGCTTCAACATCGGTGTCACCTTTTATTGTTGTTGGAAGGGGTCAGCAGGGAAGCGTTGCCAAGGGTACGATGGCCCAATCGGGCGTGTTTCGAGAATCAGCTTTTGTGTAAGCCCGCGTTTGGCTGGGGTGAACGCTCCTGGATGGGTGGGGGATGGCACCGGCTATGCCGGTGATCGCGGGCAAGCCCGCTCCTACAGGTACAGCGTTGAGCTCGGAGTCAGCGCTGTAGCTGTCACTGTCTTGCTCAAAGTCTAAAACCAGCCCAGTTCCTGTGGGAGCGGGCTTGCCCGCGAAAAGGACACCTCGGTGTCGGGCACCGGCTTTGCCGGTGATCGCGGGGCAAGCCCGCTCCTACAGGGATTGGGCTGGCCTTTAGATTTTGATCAAGACAGTTGCCCCCACAAATGCATCGGTGGGGATGCCGCCGGCTTGCCCCGCGAAAGGCCTAGGTGCTTTCGGCCAATGCCAACAGCCGCTGCGCCCGCAACAGCACCGGCGCATCGATCATCTGCCCATCGAGCTGGAACGCCCCGGCCCCCTTGGCCGCCACACTGGCGTCCACCACCCGCCGTGCCCAGGCCAGCTCTTCGCTGCTCGGCGCCAGCACGCCATGAATCAACGGCACCTGGCTGGGATGGATGCACAGCGCCCCGCCATAGCCCATGTCATAGGCATGGCGCATGGCCCGTTGCTGCCCTTGCGGGTCGCCAATCGCCGGAAACACGCCGTCCAGCGGCGGCGCCAGGTCGGCGCCGCGTGAATGCAGTTGCACCGCCATGCGCGCCTGGTCGAGAAACCGCTGGGCCGAGGCGCTGTCGGTGTTGAGGTTCAGGTCCAGCGCCAGGTCCAGGCTGCCGAACGACAAACGCTCGACCCCCTCGGCACCGGCAATGCGCTCCAGTGCCAGCAAGCCCTTGGCCGTCTCGATGATCGGCAGCACCGGTTTGCCAGTGCGCGCAGCGACTGCGACCTGGGCGGCATTTTCCACCTTGGGCAGCAGCACAGCGCTGACGCCGGACTGCTGCGCACAGAACGCCAGGTCGTCGGCATGCCCGACATGCTCCGGGGCGTTGACCCTGACCCACACCCGCGCCTGCGGATGGGCTGCAAGAAAGGCTGCGAGATTGTCACGCGCCTGAAGCTTGAGCGGCTCCTCGACGGCATCCTCGAAATCGACGATAACGGCATCGGCGCCCGCAGCCAGGGCCTTGGCAAAACGCTCGGGACGGCTGCCCGGCACGAACAGCGCCGAACGGACGATGGTTTGCGGCATCAGCAATCACTCCTTGTCATCAAACGACACCAGCAGCCGCCAGTCGGGCCTGGTCGTCGGCCGAGAAACCCAGCTCCTCAAGGATCGCCGCGCTGTGCTGCCCCAATCCCGGCACCGGGTCCATGCGCGGGGTAAAGGCGGCATTGCGCCCTGGCGGCAGCAACGACGGCAGCTTTCCAGCCGGGCTGTCGACCTCGCGCCAGCAGTCCCGGGCCTTGAGCTGCGGATGCTGCCAGACGCCCTGCATGTCGTTGACCCGGGCGTTGGCGATCTGCGCGTCTTCGAGACGTGCCACCACCTCATCCAGCGACAGTTCGACGAAGCCGTCGATGATGATCTGGCGCAGCACCTCGCGGTTCTCCGAGCGCCGGAAGTTCGCGGAGAAACGCGCATCGCTGGCCAGCGCCGGGTCGAGCAGAACCTTTTCACAGAACAACTGCCATTCCCGCTCGTTCTGCAAACCGAGCATGATGGTGCCGCCACCGCCGGTGGGGAACGGCCCGTACGGATAGATGGTCGAGTGCGACGCGCCGGCCCGTGGTGGTGGCGGCGCGCCGTTGTAGGCGTAGTACATCGGATAGCCCATCCATTCCACCAGGCTCTCCAGCATCGATACGTCGATGCGGCTGCCGACGCCGGTCTTGTCACGCAGCAGCAGCGCCGACAGCACGCCGGTATAGGCATACATACCGGCAGCGATATCAGCGACCGAGCATCCGGCCTTGGCCATCTGCTCATCACCCGGCCCGCCGGTCACCGAGAGAAAGCCGCCCTCGCTCTGGATCAGCAGGTCGTAGGCCTTCTTCTTCTCGTACGGGCCACCTTCGCCGTAGCCGGAAATATCACAGACGATCAGCCGCGGAAAACGCGCGTGCAGGGCCTCGAACGACAAGCCCATGCGCGCCGCCGCACCCGGCGCGAGGTTCTGCACCAGCACGTCGGCCTTGGCCAGCAGCGCCAGGAGGATGTCGTCGGCCTCGTCCTGCTTGAGGTCCAGGGTCAGGCTCTGCTTGGAGCGGTTGGTCCAGACGAAGTGCGAGGCCAGGCCGTCGACACGCTGGTCGTAGCCACGGGCGAAGTCGCCGCTGCCGGGGCGCTCGATCTTGATCACGCGTGCGCCCAGGTCCGCGAGTTGGCGGGTGCAGAACGGCGCGGCGATGGCATGTTCCAGGCTGACGACAGTGATGCCGTCCAAGGGGCGGGGAGCGGATTGGGTCATGGCAAATTCCTGTTCGGTGTTCAATGCAGGTCCGCCAGCGACTGCGCGTCACGCAGTTGCCAGACGCGCTCGATCAGCGCACGGCCCTCGGCCTCGCTGCGCTGCCCGGCATAGGCCAGCAGGCGCTGGAACTTGGCCTCCAGCTCCGGGCGCGACAGGGTATTGCCGGGGTCGCCCTTGGGTTCGTCGATGGCCGCACTGAACTGCCGACCATCGACGCAGCGCACCTCGACCCGGCCCAGCCAGCGCGCCGGGTAGGCGCCGTCCACTTCGGGGTCCAGTTGCATACGCACCTTGTCGCGGAACGCGGCGATGCGCGGGTCCGTCAGTGCCAGGTCGCGGAACTCCAGCAACTGCGCGCTGCCGTGCACGGCGATCAGGCCCAGCACCGTGCCCATGGAGAACTTGGCCTGGTGCACGGTGCTCGGCGTGGTCACCCGCCCCAGCACATCGATGGCGCCCTGGTGCACGCGGGTGATGACTTCAGCGATCTGCTCATGGCCCAGCCCCTCGCGCTGCATCAGGTGCAGCAGCGCATCAGCCGCCGGGTGGGTGTGGCGGCACGAGGCGTGGAACTTGAACGAGGTTTCCGCCAGCGCCCAGCGCGTGCCGAGCCGGTCGGAGAGCCGCGCAGGGTCGGCATCACTGGACATACCTGCAGCCATGCCCTGGTCACCTTCGAGGATGTTGCGCGCCCCGCTCAGGCCATCGGCGGTGAGGTAGGCGGCAAGCAGACCGTCGGCGGCGGCCTTGGCAGTGTGCAGTTGCTTGGAATCGGCGGCGTCGCGCAGAAACTCCCACAGCCCTGCAGCCTGGGTACCGGCGCTGCCGAGCAGGTTGATGAACTGCTCCTGGTTGAAGTCCAGCAGCTTGCCCACGCCCACAGCGGCAGCCAGAGTGCCGACCGTGGCGGTGGTGTGGAAGATCCGATAGTGCGAGCGGCCAAGGAATTCGCCGATGCGAATGCCGGCCTCGTAGCCAGCCACCGAGGCCAGCAGCAGGTCCTGGCCGGACTTGCCCAGGTCTTGCGCGGCCGCCAGCACGGCGGAGAACACCACGGTGGCCGGGTGCAGCACGGAGCTGTTGTGCAGGTCGTCCTGCTCGACCAGATGCGAGGCGGCGCCGTTGACCAGCGCGGCGAAATAGGGCGAGGTGCGCCGGCCATTGGTCAGCACCCGCGCACGGCCTGACGAGGGCCCCATGCGCTCGGCGTAACGCTCGAACAGCGGGATCGGGTGCGATCCCTGGCTGGCCAGGGCCGAGCCGAGCCAGTCGAGGAACAGGTCTTCGGTGCGGTCCAGCACGCTGCTGGGGATGGCGTCATAGCGCAGGTCGGCCAGGAAGCTAGCCAGGGCTTGGGTATCACGCATGGTCGGCTCCTCAGAAGCTGCGCGGCAGCTCGAGCAGGTGCTCGGCCACGTACGACAGGATCAGGTTGGTGGAGATCGGCGCCACCTGGTACAGGCGGGTTTCGCGGAACTTGCGCTCGACGTCGTATTCGTTGGCAAAGCCGAAGCCGCCGTGGGTCTGCAGGCAGGCATTGGCCGCCTCCCACGAGGCCTTGGCGGCCAGGTACTTGGCCATGTTCGCCGCCGCCCCGGCGTTGGCGCCGCTGTCGTATTCGGCGCAGGCGCGCCAGCGCATCAGGTCGGCGGCCTCGATCTCGATATGGGCTTCGGCGATGGGGAACTGCACGCCCTGGTTCTGCCCGATCGGGCGACCGAACACCACGCGGTCGCGGGCGTACTGGCTGGCCTTTTCGACGAACCAGCGACCATCACCGATGCACTCGGCGGCAATCAGCGTGCGTTCGGCATTCAGGCCGTCGAGGATGTAGCGGAAACCCTTGCCCTCTTCGCCTATCAGGCTGCTGGCCGGGATTTCCAGGTTGTCGAAGAACAGCTCGTTGGTCTCGTGGTTGACCATGTTGGCGATCGGCTGCACGGTCAGGCCGTTGCCGATCGCTTCACGCAGGTCGACCAGGAAAATCGACATGCCTTCGGATTTCTTCTTCACCTCCGGCAGCGGCGTGGTGCGCGCCAGCAGGATCATCAGGTCCGAATGCTGCACGCGCGAGATCCACACTTTCTGCCCATTGATCACGTACTTGTCGCCCTGGCGCACGGCAGTGGTCTTGATCTTGGTGGTGTCGGTGCCGGTGGTCGGCTCGGTAACGCCCATCGACTGCAAGCGCAGCTCGCCACTGGCAAGCTTGGGCAGGTAGAACCGCTTCTGCTCGTCGCTGCCGTTTCGCAGCAAGGTGAACATGTTGTACATCTGCCCGTGGATGGTGCCCGAGTTGCCGCCGCAGCGGTTGACCTCCTCGAGAATCACCGACGCCTCGGCCAGGCCCAGGCCTGATCCGCCGTACTCCTCGGGGATCATCGCCGACAGCCAGCCGGCATCGGTCATGGCCTTGACGAAGGCTTCCGGAAAACTTTTTTCTTCATCGATCCGGCGCCAGTATTCGGCGGGGAATTCGGCGCACAGGGCGCGCACGCCCTCGCGGATGGCATTGAGGTCATCGCTGTCGTAGCTGTGCATGTGTGGACTCTCTGCGAAGGCTTGAGGAAGTCAGTCGAAGGTCACTTCGGCACTCTGTGCGGTGCCGTCGGCGTTACCGGCCCACAGGCGCGCCTTGCCAGGTGCCTCGATGCAGCCACTGACCTGGAACGCTGCTGGCAGGGTCAGCGGCCGCACACCGCGGTAGGCGAAGTGGCGCACGGGCTTGTCGGGGTGGGCCCGCACGAAGGCGCGCAGGTTGAGGGTGGCGATCATCGGGCCATGCACCACCAGGCCGGGGTAGCCTTCGGTCTCGGTGACGTAGGGGTGGTCGTAGTGGATGCGGTGGCCGTTGAAGGTGATGGCCGAGTAGCGGAACAACAAAGTCGGCGTCGGGGTGATGGTTTCGCTCCATTCGCCCGCCTCGCTGGGTGTGCCGCTGCCGCTCTTGGGCGGGTTGGGCTCGCGGTAGACGATGTCCTGCTCCTCGCGGATGCACAGGCGGCCGTCCTGGGAGTAGTCGTGGCGCACGGTGACGAACAGCAGTGCGCCGGTGCGTCCGTGCTTTTCCTCGATGTGCAGGATAGTCGACAGGCGGTGGGCTTCACCGCCGACTTTCAGTGGCGCGATGAACTCGACCCGCCCGCCAGCCCACATGCGGTTGCGGTTGTCGGCCGGTGGCAGGAAGCCGCCACGGGCAGGATGACCGTCGCTGCCCAGTTGCGACTCTGGCAGCGGCTCCTGGAAGAAGCACCAGGTCCACAGGTGCGGCAGCGCGTCGCCATGGCCTGGCGCGGCCTCGCCGAAGGTCGCGGCAATGCGCTTGACCAGGTTGCGGCTGAGCACATCCCAGGCCTCTTCGGTGCGGCCGATCCAGGCGCTGAAGTCG
The DNA here is from genome assembly GCF_034961125.1 of Pseudomonas machongensis. Taxonomy (NCBI): domain Bacteria; kingdom Pseudomonadati; phylum Pseudomonadota; class Gammaproteobacteria; order Pseudomonadales; family Pseudomonadaceae; genus Pseudomonas; species Pseudomonas machongensis. The sequence goes on from NZ_JAYFUI010000085.1 coordinate 16,982, forward strand.
GTGGGCGAAGTCGAAGCAGTCATGAGCATGGGCCTCTGCATTTGTTGTTATGGGCCGATCATGCGAGGCGCCCGGCATTCTGTGAATTTGCATTTGCGTAAACCAGCGTTCATAAATGCCGAACGCCTCTGCTACGACAGGACTCCCCCATGCACTTCGACCTGGCTGACTTGCGGCTCTTCATCCACATCGGCGAATCGCCGAGCCTCACCCAAGGTGCGCGCCGTGCGTTTCTCTCCCCCGCCGCAGCCAGCGCGCGGATCAAGGCCCTCGAGGCGCAGCTCGACACCCGCCTGCTGTACCGCGACAGCCGTGGCGTGGAGCTGACGCCCGCCGGTCAGAAACTGCTGACCCATGCGCGCCTGATCATGCGTCAGGTGGAGTACCTCAAGGCCGAGTTCACCCAGTTCGGCACCGATTCGGCCGGGCACATCCGCATCTTCGCCAACACCACTGCGGTGACCGAGTTCCTGCCCGAAGTGCTGGCCGGGTTTCTCGCCCAGCGGCCGGGTGTGACGGTCGATCTGCAGGAGCGGCTGTCACGCGATATCGTGCGCGGGGTGCTCGATGGCAGCAGCGATATGGGCATCATCGCAGGGCCCGTGGAGGCGGCCGGGCTTCAGGTGATGCGCTTCAGCACCGACCGGCTGGTGCTGATCGTGCCGGCCGGTCACGAGCTGGCGGGCCGCAAGCAGGTGACGCTCAAGCAGACCCTGGCCTACCAGCACATCGGCCTGCATGACGGCAGCACCTTGCTGACCTTCTTGCGCGATCACGTCGAGCGTATTGGCCAGAGCCTGGCGCTGCGGATCCAGATGTCGAGCTTCGAGGCGATCTGCCGGATGGTCGAGGCCGGCGTGGGGATCGGGATCATCCCCGAGTCTTCGGCGATCCGGCACAGCCACACCATGAACCTGGTGACCATCGAGCTGGACGAGCCGTGGGCAGTACGTGAGCGCAGCATCCTGGTGCGCGAGCTGGATGCGTTACCGGGCACGGTACGGGCGTTGATCGCGACCTTGATGCCGCAAGCGGATGGCACCGACGCTGACGGTGTTCGCGGGTGACCCTGTGCGATTGGACTGACCTTTGGATTTTGAACAAGACAGTTGCCTTCACAGCTGCGGGGGGCTTTTGTGGGAGCGGGCTTGCCCGCGAAAAGGACACCGCGCTGCCTGGCACGGGCTACGCCCGTGTTCGCGGGCAAGCCCGCTCCTACAGGGATTGGGCAGGCGTTGGGGTCTTGAACAAGACAGTTGCTCCACCAAGGCCCATCAGGATCGCACACCCAACTGCCCCAGCGTGCGCCGCGCCTGGGCTGCTTCCATGCAGACATACAGCCGGTCGGTCAGCGCCTGCAGATCGACGCGCCGCCCGTCCACCACCGGCGTGCACACCCACAACTTCACCCGCAAGCCACCGGCCACTGGCCACGCATCCGGCGCCACCAGTGACTTGAAGCAGGCCGGTGCGAGCTGCGGTGCACGGCTGATGGCTGCCAGCGAAAACACCAGCGTCATGCTCAGATGACGCTGGTAAATTTCGAACCCATCGAAACAGTACAAGGGCGTCGGCGCGTGCGAGTTGGCGAACAGCACAGAGTCGTCAGTCACACTCAACACACACTTGCCATGTCGGCGGCGCAGCCCCTCGGCGAGCGCCAGCCCAGCCATGCCGGCAACCAGCAGCAGCACGCCAGGTCCCCACAGCAACCAGTGCCCGGATTGCATCTGCCACTGCGCAGGCAAACTGGCCAGCCAGCCGCCGACCAACACCAGCGAAAACGCCAGCAACGCACAGGCCAGCGCCTTGCCACGCGAGGATTCGTGCAGCGCCCATGGCTTGCAGGACTCCTCCGCGTGAGCCCTGAGCCAGGCCAGCAAGGTTTCCCGGTCGGTGTCAGCCATGAACCTGCAGGGCATCCAGTTGCTGCTGTGCACAGGCAGCGTCGCGGTAGGCACCCAGCAGCGCGGCGATTTCATCGCAGCCCAGCTTGCGCCCACCGGTCATCAGCCCGGCAGAGTGGATGCGTACATGCGGCTCGGGCTTGTTCAGCGCCATGGCCTGGTTGCCGAATACCTGCAACCTCGCCACATGGTGCGTGGGCAGATGGGCGTGAGAATCGAGCGTGAGTTTCTGCAGGGTCAGCAGCCCTTCGTCCTTGACCAGGATGTCCTGCACCTCGGCCATTTCGATCGGCGCATCGAGCGTATCGACGAACAGCTGGCGACGGGTCAGGCGCATGAACACCTGCTTGCCCGCGTCCCGGTGCTGCCAGGTGACGAGCAGGGAAAACACGACCAGGAAGCCAGCGCATACCGTCAGCCCGGTTCGCCCCATGTTGATGGCCATCGCCAGCATGCCCAGCGATACCAGCAACATGATCGGGCCCCACAGCTTGTAGCGTCGGGAGTTGGTGAATTCGGTCTGCTCCGGAACTCGCTCGATCATCAGGCGCAGTTCGGCGATCACGCGGTCGCGCTGGGCCGCTCGGGATTGGCCGTACTCATCGGGAGAAAGGGAGGGATCAGGGTGTTGTGGCGTGGTCATGGCTTACTCGTTACGGGCATTGAGGTAATCGGTCAGGAACGCCTGGGCGTTACCCTGTTCGGACAGGGCCTGCGAGTAGCCGATCTTCAGCGCCTGGGCTTCGCCCGGCAGGTACAGTTCGCTGGCGCTCCAGCTGTCCGAACCCTGGATCACCAGTGCAGCGAACTTTTGGCCGTCGACCGTGGTGTAGTAGCGGGTCAGCTTGTCGGTCTTCTCGACGTTCATCTTCTGGATGCGCATGTTCCAGTCGTGGTCGACGCCCTCGACCTGCACCAGCGCCTCGTTGGCGCTGCGCTCACCGATACGCAGGGTCCAGACCTTCACGCCCTGCTCGCCGGCATAGGCCACGACCTTTTCGGCCACCGATGGACGCTCCTCGGCCTGGGCCATGGCGCCCACAAGCGCCAGCGCTGCGACCATGCCGGCCGCCCATCTGCGATGGATCGACATACTGCTTGCTCCTCGAAATTCTGGGGCCTTGTATTGAAAGGGGCATGGGCCAGCCTGCCAACCGGCCTGGCCGCTGCGCACAACAAACAGGCCGTCGCGCACAATGGCTGACGTCCGAGGCGTGTTCGCGTTAACATTCCGCCACCCGCCACGACACCCTATGGACAGGCTTGGCAGATGGAACGCTGGACCCCTTACCTGGACATGCAGTTCAGCTTCGACCGCCCAGGCTCGCTGGCCCAGGCGGGCGTCCTCGACAGCGCCGCCAGCCACGTCATGGGCAGTGCGATCGGTCATTACCGCGCCCACACCGTGCGTGCACACCTGCAGTACTTCGACTGCGACCTGCAATTTCCCGAGCCGCTGCGCATCCACAAGGTGTTGCCCGACAGCCTGTGCCTGGTGCACATGCTCAGCGGCCAATGGCAGCACCGGGTCGACGGCCAGCTCAACCACTACCTCACCGGCAAGACCTATGCGCTGGGCCTGAGCGAGCACATGGAAGCCTTCGACCAGTTGCCCGCCGACAGCCACGCGCGCATGGCCGGGCTGCGCGTTGGTGCCGACTATCTGCGCGAACTGGCCGAGGAAGATCCGCACCTGCAATCCTTGATCGGGTTGCTCGACGACGGCATGAAATTCACCGATTTCGAACGCTGCCCGGCGCTGGGTCGCCTGCTACAGCAGCTCTACCATTCGCCCTACCACGGCACGCTCAAGCGCCTGCATCAGGAAAGCCTGAGCCTGGCCGTGCTGGTGGAGCTGGCCACGCACCTCGGCAACCGCCCGCTGGCGCCTGCGCCGACGGTTCGCGGCCAGCGCGACCTGGCCCATGAGGCGCGACGCCTGCTCGACCTGAACCTGGTCGACCCGCCCGGCAGCCTGGCGCTGGCCCGACAGCTAGGGGTGGGCGAAACCACCCTGCGCCGCGCCTTCGCCAAGGTGTTCGGCCAGTCGATGCTGCAGTACCTGCGCCAGCAGCGCATGGAGCTGGCCCGCACGTTGTTGCTGCAACGCAAATGGCAGGTGGCACAGATCGCCTATCGCCTGGGCTATGCCAACCCGGCTAATTTCAGCAACGCCTACAAGGCCTACCACGGGCATCCGCCGGGTATGGAGTGATCGCCTGCGCTGTGAAAGCTGTGAAAGCTGTGAGCTGTTGTGAATCGTTGTGAAGCCTCACAATACTAGCCAATTGCCCATGCTACCGTCCGGAGCCGTCATCAAGACGACCCCTTCATTTCCGTTTCGGGAGCAGCGCCAATGTCTACCATCACCCCCGCTGGTAGCGGGTCCAACACTCCAAAAGCCTCGAGCTCGGCCTTCGACAACCGCCTGGACACCGCCAAGTCGAGCCAGGTGATCGCCGATTACATGCGCCAGACCGGCAAGTCGGCCATCACCAAGGATGAACTCGACAAGCTGGCCGACAACAAGTCCGGCAACGTGCCGGCCAATGTGTCGGATGCGGCGAAATACATGCAGCGCCACCCGGATGTGTTCACTGCCATCGAAACCCATGACGTACCCGGCGCCGACAACCTGTCCGGGGTATGGAACTTCGATTGGGCGGCCAAGGGCGGCCTGGCCGGCACGCCGACCGACGCCATCGCCAAGATGCAGGACACCTTCGACCTGGCGATCGAGAAGTCGGCGAAGATCACTGAAGTGACCACAGGCAAGAAAGCCGAGCTGGATGCGACCAAGCAGCGGCCGAGCAACTGATTAAAGGCGGTATGCAGGTTCTCCTCTGCTGCCGCTCAGTACCTTGTGGGGGCAACTGTGTTATTCAAACTCTAAAGGCCAGCCCTGTGGGAGCGGGCTTGCCCGCGAAGCAGACTCCGCGGTGGACGGCCAGGGCTTCGCCCTGGTTCGCGGGCAAGCCCCGCTCCCACAAGGTCAACACTGTCACCGCTGCGCACGGGTCATGTGCATCACCAGCTTGAAACGGTCGCGCGGGTAGACCGTCTCCGACACCGAGATGATCTCGCCATCCTGGTCGCGGTACTGGCGAATGATGTTCAGCCCCAGATCCCCGCTGGGCGCCTTCAGGCTCGCACTGAGCTCCGCAGTGAGCTGCACCGGGCTCACTTCCTGATCCACCGCCTCGATGCTCTTGGCAAACGCCTTGCCGATCAGGGCAGCGATCAGCTCGCCCGGATGGGCCTCGGCCTCGGACACCACGTCGGCGAAGCGCTGCTCGGCATATACATCCGTCCAGCACAGCGGATAACGATGCTCGCCACTCTCGACCTTGATGCTCGACACGCAGAAATAATGCCCCCCTGGCGTCAGCCCAAGTCGTCTGGCCAGCGCGATGTCCGCCACGAAATGGCGCACCCCCTGGATCTCCCGCACATGCGATTCGGCCACCTGAACCAGGTCGGTGATCGAATCGATCGCTTGTGAGTAACCGCTGCGCGGCGCTGCCGCCTCGACCCGGGTGCCGACCTTCCGTCGCCTCGACACCATCCCCTGACCCTGCAACTGATCGATCGCCGCACGCACGGTGTGCCGCCCTACGCCATACAGGTCGCACAGCTCAAGCTCGGTGGGCAGCAGCGAGCCGACCGGGTGATCGCCCCGGGCAATCTTGTCGGTGAGGTCTCTGGCGATATCGGTGTAGCGGCCGCGGGTGCTCATTCAAGGCTCATGTTCACGGAAGGCGAAGGCTTGACAGTGTATCAAATGTGGCAGACCATTTTGTTCGGATATATTAATTAAGTTCGACTAAAAACGAACAAATACCGAACAAAAAGGATCCGCCATGTCCACCACCGTCTTCGACTCCTCCCTGTTCCGCGACATGTTCGGCACCGCCGAAATGCGCGGAGTGTTCTCCGACCAGGCGCTGATCGAGCGTTACATCGAAGTCGAGGTCGCCCTGGCCCGTGCCGAGGCGCGCTGTGGCGTGATCCCCGCCGCCGCTGCCGAGCAGATCGCCGCCAAGGCCACCTACGCCTCGCTCGACCTGGCGCTGATGCAGCACGAGACCGAGATCGTCGGCTACCCGATCCTGCCTCTGGTCGAACAACTGTCGAAGACCTGCGGCGAAGCCGGGCGCTACCTGCACTGGGGCGCCACCACCCAGGACATCATGGACACCGCCGTGGTGCTGCAGGTGCGCGCCGCACTGGCCATCGTCGAGCGCGACATCCTCGCCGTGCGCGGCCTGCTCGCCGGGCTCGCACAGCGCTATCGCGACACCCCCATGGCCGGCCGCACCCACCTGCAGCATGCCCTGCCGATCACCTTCGGCTACAAGTGCGCGGTGTGGCTGAGCATGTTCGACCGCCATGCCGAGCGCCTGGTCGAGTTGCGTCCACGGGTTGAAGTGGGCCAGTTCGCTGGCGCCGCGGGCACCCTCGCCTCCCTCGGCGACAAAGGCCTGGAAGTGCAGGAGGCGCTGATGGCCGAGCTTAGCCTGAACGTGCCGCAGGCCACCTGGCACGTGGCCCGCGATGGCCTGGCCGAGGCCCTTAACTTCCTGGGGTTGGTCACCGGTTCGCTGGGCAAGGTCGCGCTGGACGTGATGATGATGATGACCAGCGAGCTGGGCGAGGCCTACGAGCCCTTCGTCAAAGGGCGTGGCGCCAGCAGCACCATGCCGCAGAAGCGCAACCCGATCTCCTGCGAACTGATGTACGCCGCCGCCAAGGGTGTACGCCAGCAAGCCGGACTGATGCTCGATGCGATGATCCAGGACTTCGAACGCTCCACCGGCCCCTGGCAGGCCGAGTGGATCGCCATTCCCGAAGCGTTCGCCCTCACCGCCGCCTCGCTGGGCCAGGCGAAATTCATGCTTGCCGGCCTTGAAGTGCGCACCGAACGCATGCGCCAGAACCTCGACATGACCCGCGGCCTGATCGTTGCCGAGGCGGTAATGATGGGCCTCGCGCCGGAGCTGGGCCGCCAGGTGGCCCACGATGTGGTGTACGCCGCCTGCCGCGTGGCCAACGACGAGAACGTCAGCCTGCTCGATGCGCTGCTGCGCGATGCCGAGGTCAGCGCCCGCCTGCCGCGCGCCGAGCTCGAGCGCCTGACCGACCCGGCCAACTACCTGGGCCTGGCACCGCAGATGGTCGACCGCGCCCTGGAGCGCCCCGGCCGCGTGCCACGTTGATGCAAGACGCGGGCTCACCCGGGCCCGCGGGGTTTTCTCGACAACGACAACAATGAGAATTCGACCATGTCATCTGCACCCGCAAAACCGTTCTACCGCGACCTGACCTTCCAGGTCGTCGCTGCCATGCTGATCGGCATCGCCTTCGGCTTCATCGCCCCGGAGCTTGCGGCCAAGTTCAAGATCCTCGGCGACATCTTTCTCAAGCTGATCAAGACCGCCGTGGCGCCACTGGTGTTCTTCACCGTGGTCCACGGCATCGCCTCGGCCGGTGATATCCGCCGCGTCGGCAAGGTCGGCATCCGCGCGCTGATCTACTTCGAGGTGGTCTCCACCCTCGCCCTGGCCATCGGCCTTGGCTGGGGCAACCTGATCGACATCGGCTCGGGAATGCACGATGCCCACCCCAACAGCGCCACCTCGGCGGCCGCAGCGGCAGCCGTTGCCAAGGGCCACGCGCCGCAATCGACCCTGGACTTCATCTACGGCATCTTTCCTGACAACTTCGTCGGGGCCTTCGCCGGTGGTCAACTGCTGCAAGTGCTGGTGATCTCGGTGCTGTTCGGCTTCGCCCTGCTGGCCCTCAAGGCCGAGCGCCGGGCAGTGGTCGAGGACGGGCTGAACCGCGTCTCGGAGTGTTTTTTCGAGTTCATCAACCTGATCATGAAACTCGCCCCGCTGGGCGCCTTCGGCTCGGTCGCCTACGCCGTGGGCAGCAATGGCACCGCGGTGCTGATGTCGCTGGCCAACCTGGTGCTGATGTTCTACGTCGCGGTGCTGTTCTTCATCTTCGTGGTGCTGGGCGCGGTGTGCCGGATCAGCGGGTTCAGCCTGTGGCGCTTCCTCACCTACATCAAGGATGAAGTGTTCATCGTGCTGGGCACCGCCTCGTCGGAAAGCGCCCTGCCGCGCCTGCTGCAAAAGCTCGAGAAGTTCGGCTGCTCCAAGCAGAGCGTGGGGCTGGTGCTGCCCACCGGCTATGCCTTCAACCTCGATGGCACCTCGATCTACATGTCGCTGTGCGTGCTGTTCATCGCCAACGCCTATGGCGTGCCGCTGAGCTGGGAGCAGCAACTGGGCATCATCGCCATCATGCTGGTGACCTCCAAGGGCGCGGCGGCCGTGTCCGGCGGCAGCTTCGTGGTGTTCGCCGCCACCGTGACCGCCATCGGCCACCTGCCGGTCGAGGGCCTGGCATTGCTGTTCGGCGTGTACCGCTTCATGTCCATGGCCATCGCCACCTGCAACACCATCGGCAACAGCATCGCTACCGTGGTGGTCGCCAAATGGTCGGGCGAATTCTCCGAGCAGCAGGCCCAGGGCGAGTACCAGCGAGTGCTCGGGCGCAGCGCTGCGGCGCCACTCTGAGCCATGGAGAACGACATGCAGAACGTTCGTATCGAACACGACGCCTTCGGCCCGGTGCAGATCCCCGAAGACAAGTACTGGGGTGCCCAGACCCAACGCGCCATCGGCGTGTTCGGTGCCGGCCGCGAGCAGTTCCCGCCGGTCCTGCTACACGCCTTCGGCCAGCAGAAACTGGCCAGCGCCCGTGCCAACCGCCGCCTGGGCGCGCTGGATGCGGGGCTGGCCAAGGTGATCGAGCAGGCCGCGCAAGAACTCGCCGATGGCCACTTCGACCGCCATTTCCCGCTGACGCTGTGGCAGACCGGCTCTGGCACCCAGACCAACATGAACGCCAACGAGGTGATCGCCAACCGTGCCAACCAGTTGCTCGGGCAGCCGCTGGGCACCAAGGCGCCGGTGCACCCGAACGATCACGTCAATGCTTCGCAGTCGTCCAACGACACCTTCCCGACGGTGATGCACCTGGCCACCCGCCTTGCCCTCGGTCGCGACCTGCTGCCGGCGCTTGCTCACCTGCACGCCGAGCTGCAGGCCAAGGCCCGACAGTGGCATGACGTGCTGAAGATCGGCCGTACCCACCTGATGGACGCGGTACCGATGACCATGGGCCAGGCCTTCGCCAGTTTCGCCGCGCAGATCGCCCACGGCATCGAGCGCGTGCAAGGCTGCCTGCCACGGCTCGACAGCCTGCCCCAGGGCGGCACGGCGGTAGGGACCGGGCTCAACACGCCGCCAGGCTTTGCCGAGGCTTTTTGCGAAGAGCTGTCGCTGATCACCCAGACCCGCTTCACCGCCAACCCGTGCAAGTTCGAGGGCATGGGCACCCACGATGTGTTCGTCGAGGTGTCGGGGGTGCTGAACGTGCTGGCAGTGTCGTTGACCAAGCTGGCCAATGACATCCGGCTGCTCAGCTCCGGTCCGCGCTGCGGGCTGGGTGAGATGGTGGTGCCTGATGATGGGCTGACGTCTTCGATCATGCCCGGCAAGCGTAATCCGACCATCGCCGAGGTCCTGGCCCAGGCCTGCATGCAGGTGATGGGCAACCACACCACGGTATCGGTGGCCGGGGCCTCGAGCCTGTTCGAGTTGAACGTCGCCAAACCGGTGATCATCCACAACGTGCTGCAGTCGATCAGCGTGCTGGCCGAGAGCGTGACGATCTTCACCGACAAGCTGCTGGCAGGGCTGGAGGTGAATCACGCGGTGCTCGCGCGCAATGTGGAAGGCTCGCTGCTGCTGGCCACGGCCTTGAACCCGGTGCTGGGTTACGACCAGGTGGCGCGCATTACCCGCAAGGCGGCAGACGAGGGGCTGACGCCCAAGGAAGCGGCGGTGGCGCTGGGGCTGTTGACGGCGCAGGAGTACGACGCGTACGTCAGGCCGCAGGAGATGGTGGGAGGCTGAGGTGCGGGGCAAGCCCGCACCCTGTAGGAGCGGGCTTGCCCCGCGATGAATTCACCACGGTGTATCGGCCAGGGCTTCGCCCTGGTTCGCGGGTGAACCCGCTCCCACAGGTTCATCACTGCTTTCGACAACGGCGCGTTGCCACACCCACAGTAAACCGCAGGCTTTGAGAACAGCGATGAACCCAACGCCGATCAGTGCTTGATCATCACATGCCGAATGGCCGTGTAATCCTCCAGCCCATACATCGACATGTCCTTGCCATACCCGGACAACTTCACCCCGCCATGGGGCATCTCGCTGACCAGCATGAAATGGGTGTTCACCCAGGTGCAGCCATACTGCAAGCGCGCCGCCAGCCGCTGCGCGCGGCCAACGTCCTGGGTCCACACCGACGACGCCAGCCCATAGTCCGAGTCGTTGGCCCACTCCAACGCCTGGGCCTCGTCGCTGAACTCGGTCACCGACACCACCGGCCCGAAGATCTCGCGCCGCACCACTTCATCGTCCTGCTGCGCGCCCGCCAATACCGTCGGCTCGAAGAAGAACCCCGCCCGGTCGGCGCGCTTGCCGCCAGTGGTGACCTGGATATGCGGCACCTGCCGCGCCCGCTCGACGAAACCGCTGACGCGCTCCAGGTGCTGCTGGGTGATCAACGGTCCCAGTTCGGTCTCGGGATCGTCCTGCTCGCCAAGGCGGATGCTCGCCACCGCCGCCGTGAGCTTGTCGACGAAGGCCTGGTACACACCCTTCTGCACATACAGCCGGCAGGCCGCCGTGCAGTCCTGCCCGGCGTTGTAGAAGCCGAACGCCCGGATCCCTTCGACTGCGGCATCGATGTCGGCATCGTCGAAGACGATCACCGGCGCCTTGCCGCCCAACTCCATGTGCATGCGCTTCACGGTATCGGCGGTGCCGGCGATGATGCGGCTGCCGGTGGCCACGGAGCCGGTCAGCGAGACCATGCGCACCTTGGGATGGGTAGTCAGCGGCTCGCCCACGCTCGGGCCTCGGCCGAACACCAGGTTGACCACTCCCGCCGGGAAGATGCCCGCCATCAGCTCGCCCAGACGCAGGGCCGTCAGCGGCGTCTGCTCGGACGGCTTGAGCACCACGGTATTGCCCGCGGCCAAGGCCGGGCCAAGCTTCCAGGCGGCCATCATCAACGGGTAGTTCCATGGTGCGATCGAAGCCACGACACCCACCGGATCGCGGCGGATCATCGAGGTGTGCCCCGGCAGGTACTCACCCGCCGCCGAGCCCTGCAGCACACGGCTGGCGCCGGCGAAGAAGCGGAACACATCGGCCACTGCCGGCAGTTCGTCGTTCAGCGCAGCCTGGTAGGGTTTGCCACAGTTGTTCGACTCCAGCCGCGCCAGCTCTTCGGCGTGCGCATCGATGGCATCGGCCAGCTTGAGCAACAGCAGCGAGCGATCCTTGGGGGCGGTCTGGGACCAGCCTTCGAACGCCGCGTCGGCTGCGCGCACGGCGATGTCGACCTGGGCCGGCGTGGCTTCGGCAATTTCCACCAGGGTGGTGCCGAGCGCCGGGTTGAGCACGGCGAGCGACTCGCCTTCACCGGCGACCAGTTGGCCGTTGATCAGCAGTTTGGTTTGCATGAAGCGCTCCTTTTCTCAGGTTCTTGTTCGCGTGTTCACTTGCCGCTGCCGGCAACGCCTTCGCCACCTTTGGTCAGGTAGTAGGCGCCCAGGATCGGTAGCATGGTCACCAGCATGACCAGCATCGCCACCACATTGGTCACCGGCACATCGCGCGGGCGACCGAGCTGATTGAGCAGCCAGATCGGCAAGGTGCGTTCGTGGCCAGCGGTGAAGGTGGTGACGATGATCTCGTCGAACGACAGGGCGAACGCCAGCATGCCGCCAGCCAGCAGCGCCGAGCCGAGGTTGGGCAGGATCACGTAGCGGAAGGTCTGCCAGCCGTCGGCGCCCAGGTCCATCGAGGCTTCGATCAGGCTGTGCGAGGTGCGCCTGAAGCGGGCGATGACGTTGTTGTAGACGATCACCACGCAAAAGGTCGCGTGCCCGACGACGATGGTCATGAAGCCGGGCTCGATGCCCAGGGTCTTGAATGCCGACAGCAGCGCGATGCCGGTGATGATGCCGGGCAAGGCGATCGGCAGGATCAGCATCAGCGAGATGCTTTCCTTGCCGAAGAAATCACGCCGGTACAACGCAGCCGCGGCCAACGTGCCCAGCACCATGGCGATCAGCGTGGCCAGGGCGGCGATCTTCACCGACAGGGTCACGGCATCGAGCACGTCCTGGCGGGCGAAGGCCACACTGAACCAGTGCAAGGTGAAACCCTGCGGCGGAAAGCTGAACGCGGCCTCTTCGGTGTTGAAGGCGTACAGGAAGATGATCAGGATCGGGAAGTGCAGGAACACCAGCCCTCCCCAGGCCGCAAGCTTCAGCCCCCAGGACGCTTTTTCAGAGTGCATCGAAGGCCCCCAGGCGTTTGACGATGGACAGGTAGACGGCGATCAGCACGATCGGCACCAGGGTGAAGGCCGCGGCCATGGGCATGTTGCCGATGGCGCCCTGCTGGGCGTAGACCATGCCGCCGATGAAGTAGCCCGGTGGCCCGACCAGCGACGGCACGATGAAGTCGCCGAGGGTGAGGCTGAAGGTGAAGATCGAGCCCGCGGCGATGCCGGGCACCGACAGCGGCAGGATCACCTGCATGAAGGTCTGGCGCGGTTGCGCCCCGAGGTCGGCCGAGGCCTGCAGCAGCGACGGCGGCAGGCGCTCCAGCGAGGCCTGGATCGGCAGGATCATGAACGGCAGCCAGATGTAGACGAACACCAGGAAGCGCCCCAGGTTCGAGGTCGACAAGGTATTGCCGCCCACCCCGGGCACGCCCAGCAGCAGGTTCAGCAACGGCTCCAGGCCCAGGTGCTGGACGAACCACATGGCCACCCCGCCCTTGGCCAGCAGCAGGGTCCAGGCATAGGCCTTGACGATGTAGCTGGCCCACATCGGCAGCATCACCGCGATGTAGAAGAACGCCTTGGTCTTGCCGCTGGTGTAGCGCGCCATGTAGTAGGCGATAGGAAACGCCAGCGCAGCACTGGCGATGGACACCGCCACGGCCATCAGCACGGTGCGCTGGATGATGTCGAAGTTGGCCGGGGTGAACAGCGCGGCGAAGTTGGCCCAGGTCAGGCTCGGCGTCACCGTCATGGTGAAATCGTCGAAGGTGTAGAAGCCCTGCCACAACAACGTCAGCAACGAGCCCAGGTAGATCGCGCCGAACCACAGCAGCGGCGGCACCAGCAGCAGCGACAGGTACAGCGTCGGCTTGCGGTACAGCAGGTTGGACAGCCCGCGCAGGGCGCCGTGGCGGACTACCGGCGCCATGGCATCGAGGGTCACGCTCATCTCACACGCCCTCGCTCAGCGCCACCATGGCCTCGCGCGCCCAGCGGGCGGTGACGCGCTGGCCCGGCTGGTGGCTGGCCGGGCCGTCGCCCCACTGGCTGTTGGCCTGGCTCAGGCTCAGGTGCTGGCCATTGTCCAGGCGGATCTCATAGCGCGTTGCGGCGCCCTGGTACTGGATATCGTGCAGCAGGCCGCTGACCTCCACGTCGCTGGCTCCCCGTTCGCCCAAGGCGAAGCGAATGTGCTCGGGGCGAATGGAGAACGGCCGGGCATCACCGATCAGTTGGCTGGCGAGTTCGCCACGCAACACGTTGGAGGTGCCGACGAATTCGGCGACAAAGGCGGTGGCCGGTTTCATGTACAGGTTGCGTGGGGTGTCGACCTGCTCGATGCGCCCTTTGTTGAATACCGCGACGCGGTCAGACATCGACAGCGCTTCGCTCTGGTCGTGGGTGACGAAGATGAAGGTAATACCCAGTTGGCGTTGCAGGCGCTTGAGTTCGCCCTGCATCTGCTCGCGCAGCTTGAGGTCGAGCGCCCCCAGCGGCTCGTCGAGCAGCAGCACCCGCGGTCGGTTGACCAGCGCTCGGGCCAGGGCCACGCGCTGGCGTTGCCCGCCGGAAAGCTGTACCGGCTTGCGCGTGCCATAGCCGCCGAGGGCGACCATCTCCAGCGCCTGCTCGGCGCGCTGCAAGCGCTCGGTGCGGGCCACGCCCTTGACCTTCAGGCCATAGGCGACGTTGTCCAGCACGTTCATGTGCGGGAACAGCGCATAGTCCTGGAACACCGTGTTGACGTCACGCTGGTAGGGCGGCAGGCCGGCGGCTTCCAGGCCATGGATGCGGATGGAGCCTGCGCTGGGCTGCTCGAAACCTGCGATCAGGCGCAGGCAGGTGGTCTTGCCCGAGCCCGAGGGGCCGAGCATGGAAAAGAATTCGCCGTCCTGGATGTCGATCGACACCTGGTCGACGGCCTTCACCTCGCCGAACTGACGGGAGACCTGGGTGAACTGGACGGCTGGGGGCATGGTGGAGGCTCCGGGGTGAAGGGTGGTTTTGTGGTGTCGCTGCCGGCCTCATCGCGGGACAAGCCCGCTCCCACAGGGCTGCAAAGTATCCTGTGGGAGCGGGCTTGCCCCGCGATGAGGCCGGCCCAGGCAAGCGCCCGGCCTAGCGCCCGCCCATGATCGCGATGTAGTCCTGGGTCCAGCGGCTATAGGGCACGAACTTGCCACCCTCGGCCTGCGGGGTCTTCCAGAAGGCGATCTTGTCGAACTGGTCGAAGCCGTTGGTCTTGCAGCCCTCGGCGCCCAGCAATTCGCTGGCCTTGCAGCCCTGCGGCACCGCTGGCAACGAACCGAACCAGGCCGCCACGTCACCCTGCACCTTGTCCTGCAGCGACCAGTCCATCCACTTGTAGGCGCAGTTGGGATGCTTGGCCTCGACATGCAGCATGGTGGTGTCGGCCCACCCGGTGACGCCCTCCTTCGGGAATACCGTAGCGATCGGCTGGCCCTCGGCCTTGAGCGCGTTGGCCTGGTAAGGCCAGGCACTGGACGCGGCGACGCCTTCGTTCTTGAAGTCGCTCATCTGCACCGTGGTGTCGTGCCAGTAACGGTGGATCAAGGCGTGCTGCTTGCGCAGCAGGTCGAGCACGGCGGCGTACTGCTTTTCATCGAGTTGGTACGGGTCGCTGATGCCCAGCGCCGGCTGGGTCGCCTTGAGGTAGAGCGCGGCGTCAGCAATGTAGATCGGGCCGTCGTAGGCCTGCACACGGCCCTTGTTCGGCTTGCCGTCGGGCAGGTTCTCGGCCTCGAATACGGCTTTCCAGCTATCCGGTGCGGCGGGGAACACCTTGGTGTTGTACATCAGCAGGTTCGGGCCCCACTGGTAGGGCGTGCCGTAGGTCTTGCCATCGACGGTGTACCAGGGGGCGTCGTGCAGGCGCGGGTCGAGGTTCTTCCAGTTGGGGATCAGTTTCGGGTCGATCGGCTGTACACGCTTGCCATAGATCAACCGCAGCGAGGCATCGCCCGAAGCGGTGACCAGGTCGTAGCCACCCTTGGCCATCAGGCTGACCATCTCGTCGGAGGTGGCAGCGGTCTTGACGTTGACCTTGCAACCCGTGTCCTGCTCGAACTTGCTGACCCAGTCATAGGCCTTGTCCGACTCGCCACGTTCGATATAACCCGGCCAGGCGACGATATCGAGCTGGCCCTCGCCCTTGCCGACTTCCTTCAGGGCTTCGGCGGCCTGGAGGCTGCCACTGGCCAGGAGCGCGGTGGCGAGCCCGCTGAGCAACGCTGTCTTGTACATCGTTCATCTCCCAAATTGTTCTTTCTATTGTCGGGGCAGTATCAAGCGAACAACGTCCCTGGCGGCGCCAGCGGATTCTTGTGTCAGTCGAGCAGCTCGCCGTGACGCGCCATGATGTGGCGCACCACGCTGTAGTCCTGCAGCGAGTCGCTAGAGAGGTCCTTGCCGTAGCCGGAGCGCTTGAGCCCGCCATGGGGCATCTCGCTGGCCAGCATGAAATGGGTGTTGATCCAGGTGCAGCCGTATTGCAGGCGGTTGGCGATCTGGAAGGCCTTGTCGAGGTTCTGCGTCCACACCGAGGAGGCCAGGCCGTATTCGGAGTCGTTGGCCCAGTCCAGCGCCTGGGACAGGTGTTCGAAGCGGGTCACGGTGACCACCGGCCCGAACACTTCGCGCTGGACGATCTCGTCCTGCTGGCGGCAGCCGGCCAGCAGCGTCGGCTGGTAGTAGAAGCCGGGGCCCGAATGCACCGCGGCACCGGTCACCCGCTCGATGTGCGGCTGGCCCAGGGCGCGCTCGACGAAGCTGGCCACGCGGTCGCGCTGACGGGCGCTGATCAGTGGGCCGATCTCGTTGTCGGCGTCTTTCTTGCGGGCGAAGCGGATATTGCCCACCGCGTCGCCCAGTGCGGCCACCAGCCGGTCGTGGATGCCGGCCTGGGCGTAGATGCGGCAGGCGGCGGTGCAGTCTTGCCCGGCGTTGTAGTAACCATGGGTGCGAATGCCCTGCACCACGGCCTCCAGGTCGGCATCGTCGCAGACGATCACCGGGGCCTTGCCGCCGAGTTCCAGGTGGGTGCGCTTGAGCGTGCGCGACGCGGCCTGCAGGATCTTCTGGCCGGTGACGATATCGCCGGTCAGCGACACCATGCGCACCTTGGGGTGGCCGACCAGATGGCTGCCGACCGCCTCGCCGCCACCGCAGACGATGTTCAGTACGCCAGGCGGCAGGATATCGACCAGCAGCGGCGCCAGAGCCAGGATCGACAGCGGCGTGTGTTCGGACGGCTTGAACACCACAGTGTTGCCTGCGGCCAGGGCGGGGGCGATCTTCCACGCCGCCATCATCAGTGGGTAGTTCCACGGCGCGATCGACGCCACCACGCCAACCGGGTCGCGGCGCACCATGCTGGTGTGCCCGGCGACGTACTCGCCAGTGAGCTGCCCCTGCTGACAGCGCACGGCCCCGGCAAAGAAGCGGAACACGTCGGCAGTGGCGGGAATATCGTCCTGGCGCGCCAGGTGCAAGGGCTTGCCGCAGTTCAGCGCCTCGAGACGGGCGAGCAGGTCGGCATTGGCGTCGATGGCGTCGGCAATGGCGAGCAAGGTGGCAGCGCGTTGTGCAGGGGTCGTGCGCGACCAGCCGGCAAAGGCGCGCTGGGCCGCCTGTACCGCGCGCTCAAGTTGTTCGAGGGAGGCTTCGCCGACACTCAGCACCAACTCGCCGGTCGCCGGGTTGACGATGGGCTCGACCAGCCCTTCCCCGGCAACCAGGTGGCCATCGATCAACTGCGCGCTGTACAGCGGAAGACTGGTGGGCATTTTCGGACTTCTTCTTTTTTTCGTGTCGTCGTGCATGGCGCCTCCGCTGTGGGTCGGGCGCGTCCACTAGAAACGAGACTAGGGCCCGACAGGCAGCTTCACAAATTCTAAATATAGAAAGTCTCGTTCGGTTAAATCGATACCTTGCGCTGGCTGCCCTTCCCCCTGGCCAATGTCAGGAACGGGTCCACCAGTGGCGTGCGCGCCGTGCCCCGGCGCCAGGCCAGGCCCACGTCGAGGGTCTCGTTGAGGTCGGCCAGCGGGCGTGCTTCGATGATGTCGCCTTCCAGCGACCACGGGCGGTAGGTCATGTCGGCCTGGATAGACAGCCCGAGCCCTGCCGCCACCAGACTGCGCACCGCCTCCACCGACGCGGTGCGCAAGGTGACCTTGGGCGTAAGCCCGGCACGGCTCCAGATGCGCTGGGTGTGCAGACCCATTTCATCGGCGTTGAGCTGGATCAGCGGCTCGCCCGCGACATCGGCCAGGCTGATGCTGTCGCGCTCGAGCAGCGGATGGCGCGGCGGCAGCCACAGGCGGTGTGGCGAGTGGGTGAGCACTTCGGTCTGCAGGGCGTGGCGATCTTCGAGATTGGACAGGATCAGCACGCCGACATCGATCTCGCCGGCCACCAGCAGATGCTCGATGTAGGGACGCTCGTCCTCCACCACGCGGGTTTGGACGTTGGGGTAGGCGTGCTGGAAACGGGTGATCAGGTCGGCCAGGTAATAGCCGGCGACCAGGCTGGTGACACCGATGGTGAGCAGGCCATCGACCTGGTCGGTGCTCTGCTGCAGGCTGCGCTTGGCGTTTTCCACGGTGGCCAGGATCAGGTGCGCCTGGCGCAGGAACTGGTGGCCCTGGTGGGTCAGGCTCATGCCTTTGGCGTGGCGGGTGAACAGGGTCACGCCGATCTCGTCTTCCAGTTGCTGGATTGCCTGGGTGAGGGTCGACTGGGAGATGAACACCGCCTGCGCGGCGGCGGAGATCGAGCCGGTTTCGGCGACAGCGATGAAGTGGCGAATCTGGCGCAGGGTCATCATGCGGAAAAACACCTGTTGTTTCTTCCGCAGTATGGTTTATCGAATGGGGAGCTGGGCGTTCTTTTTTATCGAACAGAGTTGAGGACAGTGTTGGCCTGTTCGCGAGTAAACCCGCTCCCACAGCAACCCCTGCAGGAGCGAGTTTACCCGCGAAAAGGTCGGGCCTGGGGGAACTACCCGGCAGTCTTGAAGAAGCCCATCCGGCTGCCCAGCGCGTCCGCCAGCTCCAGCAGCTCCTGGCTGTCCCCGGCCAGGCGCGTGGAACCTGCGTGGGCATCACGCGAGGAGGCGTGGATGCGGTTGATGTCCTGGCTGAGCATGCTCGCCGCCACATCCTGCTGCGACGAAGCCGCGGCGATCTGGTTGTTCATCTGGCTGATCGCCGCCACCTCGCGACGGATCTCGTTCAGCGAACGCTGCGCGACCTGGGTACGCTCCACCGTGCCCTGCGCCAGCTCGCGGCTGTCGCCGACGATCTGCGCAGTCTTGCCGGCACCCTCCTGCAGCTTGCCGATCATGCCGCGGATCTCGCGAGTCGATTCCTGGGTGCGGTTGGCCAGCGAGCGCACCTCGTCGGCGACCACCGCGAAGCCCCGGCCGAACTCGCCGGCACGCGCCGCCTCGATCGCGGCATTGAGCGCCAGCAGGTTGGTGCGCTCGGCGATGGAGTTGATCACCTCGATGATGCTCTCGATGGCCTGGCTGTCAGAGGCAACCTGCAACACCGCCTCGGTGGCCGACTCCAGCACCTGAGCCAGTTCGTGCATGGAGCTGGCGGTGCCTTCGACCACGGTCTTGCCAGCATCCACTTCCTGGTCGGCTGCCTCGGAGGCCCGTGCGGCCGCGGCGGCGTAACCGGCGATCTCGTTGATCGCGGCCACCAGTTGCGACACGGCGCTGGCCATGTGCTGAGTGTCGTCGCTCTGCTGCTGCATGCGCCCCTGGTTGGCGGCGGCGCCCTGGCTCATGCGGCTGGACGAGGCGACCAGGTCGGTCGCCACCTGGTTGACCTGGGCGATGATCTCGGTGAGGTGACGGTTGGTGGTGCCCAGCGCGCCCATCACGCTGTCCGGATGCTGGCTGCGTACGCTCTGGTCGATCTCGCCACGGGCCAGGCCACGCAGCAGTTGCGCCACTTCCTCGGGCTCGGCGCCCAGGGTCGAGCGAATGCTGCGGATGATCAGCAGCGAGGCGGCGACGCTGAGCAGCGCAGCCAGGGCCGCGGCCCAGAGCATCAACCCGGCAAAGCCCGAAGCGCTGTCACGCACGATGCCGATGTCGCGCACCACATCCTTTTCCTGCAGGTCGATGAAGGCGTTGATGCTGCGCAGCCATTCCTTGTACGCCGGCGCGACCTGGGCCAGCAACAGCGCCTGTGCCTGCTCGAAGTCGCCCTTGTGGCGCAGCTCCAGCAACTGTGCGGTGGCGGCCTGAGCGGTACGCTCGATGCCCTGGATCTGCTGCTGCAGGCGTTGCTCGTCGGCACCGGCCTTGGGCTCGCCGAGCATCTTGGCCAGCGGCACGGCGGAGGTCTGGTAGAAGTCGTCGAGGCGCTTGATGTCCTGGAGGAAGCCCGAAAGCTGGCCGTCATCGTGGGTCAGCACGGCATCGCGGATGGCGATGGCGCGGTCATGCACGCTGCCGCGCAGGTTGATCGCATAGCGCTGCTTGACCGTGGTGTTGCTGCTGACTTCGGTGAGCAACGCGTCGATCCCGCCCACCCGATGCACGCCGATGGCGGTGATGACCAGCATCAACCCAACGACCAATGCAAACCCCAGCGCCAACCTCATGGTGATGCTGATTCCTCTGAACATGGTGTCCTCCCCCGAGTGCATAAAAGCTTTTTGCCATCATTTTTTGCATGCTTTATACCCAGAGAATGTGAAGCCTTCTAATCGCGTTGATTGATAACGACCATGAAATTAAATCATCAGGTCGGCTGCGTGACTGGCACGGGGAGTGGCCGGTTCAGCAGCAGCCCGACCACCACGGCGAACACCAGCGCCGCCACCCCGGCACTCGTCAGCACCGCTTCGAAACCGCCGACGAAGGCTTGGCGTGCCAGCGGCGCGAGGGTGTCGCGCAGACTCGGATCGACCACCGCCAGCGCCGCCGGCAGATCGCCCGCCGCGACCCGGGTCGCCATGTCGCCGACCTTGTCCAGTTGCGCCGGCGCCACGCCCGACACCGCCTCACGCAACAACTGCCCACTGCGGCTGGCCAGAATCCCGCCCAGCACACCGATGGCCAGCACGATCGCGCCGAAGCGTGTGGTGGTGCTCAAGCCCGAGGCCATGCCGGTACGCTCGCGCGGTACGCAGGCCATGATGTTCTTCTGCGTATCGCCGTTGAGCAGCCCGGCCCCGGCGCCAAGCACCAGGCTGGCCAGGGCGAAGCGGGTATAACCGCCGTACGCGGCTGCGGCCGAACACAAGAGGTTGCCCAGCCCCACCAGCAGCAAGCCCAGGGCGAACACGCGCGCCGAGCCGAGCCGTGCCGACAGGCGCATGCCCAGGCGGGGTGTCAGCAGCATCGCCAGGGCGAACGGCAGCATGCCTGCACCTGCGGCCAGCGCTGGCAGTTGCAGGCCGTTCTGCAGGTACAGCGGCAGCAAGGTCATCATCACTTGGGCGCAGGCGGCATAGGCGAACATGCCGAGCAGAGCGCCGATGAAACGCCCGCTGCGCATCAGTTGCAGGTCGATCATCGGCCGCGACTGGTTGCGCTCGACCAACACGAAGAGGAAGAACAGGAACGCCGCGATCACCAGACGCCCGAGGGTGGGTGCGCTGTCCCAGCCGACGCGGTTGGCATCGATCAGCGCCCAGATCAGGTAGCCCAGCGCACCTGCGAAGGTCAGGCTGCCGAACGGATCCAGGCGCGCGGCAGCGCTGTCGCGCGATTCCTCGACACTGCGCCGGACCATGAACGCCAGCACCCCCACCAGTGGCAGGTTGATGTAGAAGATCCAGCGCCAGCCCAAGGTGCTGGCGATCAGGCCGCCAAGCAGCGGTGCGAAGGTGATGGTCGCGCCCATGCAAGCCCCCCAGAACGCCCAGGCGCGCAGACGCTCCTCGGGTTCGTGGAAGCGGTGACCGATGGCCGCCAGCGCGGCGGTGAGCAGCAACGCCGCACCAAGGCCCTTGGCGGCCCGGGCCAGGTCGAGGAACATCAGTGTCGGCGCGGCGCCGCAGGCCAGCGAGGCCAGGCCGAACAGGCCCAGGCCCAGTTGCAGCATGCGCCGTCGGCCGAAACGATCGGCCAGGCTGCCGGCCGGGAGCAGGGCTGCGGCGAAGGCCAACAGGTAGGCGCTGACCACCCATTCGATGTCGGCGAACGAGCCGGACAGGTCACGGGCGATGCTGGGCAGGCTGACCGCGACGATATTGGTGTCGAGGATGATCAGTGCGCACACCGCCGAGGCGGTGAACAGGGTGAAGCGGGCGGATGACATGACGGGGCTCTCGAAGGGGGGTGATCTTCAGGGCCTCATCGCGGGACAAGTCGCAGCGGCGAACCGCCGCTCCCACAGGTGCCCCGACGACTCCGAAACCTGCGGAACACCTGTGGGAGCAACTGTCTTGCTCAAAATCTAAAGACCAGCCCAATCCCCTGTGGGAGCGGGCTTGTCCCGCGATGAGGCCGGAACAGCCACCACAAGCCTGTCGGCCAAAATCGTTTCGCCGCAGGCCTTGCAGTGTTGCTACCACCCTACCCTTCCAGCGCCCAGCCCTTGTTAGCCAGGCGCCGCGTTGTCATTAGCCTGAAGCTAACGCACCACCACCGGCCTCCCGTCGTTCACGGCGCAACTCGCTGCCCAATTGCCGAGCCAACGCCACAAAATTCACCGCCTGCGGCGACGGGTTGTCCTGCCGGCACAGCAAGGTAATAGGCGCCGCCAGCCGTGGCCGGGCGTCGCGGATTG
>NZ_JAYFUI010000086.1:0-34295 GCF_034961125.1 Pseudomonas machongensis
CCGGTCTGGCGCATGGTGCGGATGACCTTGTCGAGCGAGACGAAGTGCTGCCCGTCGCCGCGCAGGGCCATGCGCACCGCATTGATCGCCTTGACCGAGCCCATGGCGTTGCGCTCGATGCAGGGCACCTGGACCAGCCCACCGATCGGGTCACAGGTCAGGCCCAGGTTGTGTTCCATGCCGATCTCGGCGGCGTTCTCCACCTGTTGCGGGGTACCGCCCATGACTTCGCAGAGGGCGCCCGCCGCCATCGAGCAGGCCACCCCCACTTCGCCCTGGCAGCCGACCTCGGCGCCGGAAATCGAGGCGTTCTCCTTGTAGAGGATGCCGATGGCGGCCGCGGTGAGCAGAAAACGCACCACGCCGTCTTCGCTGGCGCCGGGAACGAAACGCATGTAGTAGTGCAGCACCGCCGGGACGATACCCGCCGCGCCGTTGGTCGGTGCAGTGACGACGCGTCCGCCATAGGCGTTTTCCTCGTTGACCGCCAAGGCGTAGAGGTTGACCCAATCGAGTACCGACAGCGCATCGCGCAGGCTGGCTTCCGGGTGTCGGCTGAGCTGGCGGTGCAAGGCAGGGGCGCGGCGCTTGACCTTGAGGCCGCCCGGCAGGATGCCCTCATGGCGACAGCCCGCTTCGACGCAATCCTGCATGACCTGCCAGATGCGCAGCAGGCCGGCTCGGGTTTCCTGTTCGGGGCGCCAGGCGGCTTCGTTGGCGAGCATCACCTGGCTGAACGACAGGTGCTGCTCGACGCAATGGCCGAGCAGTTGCCTGGCCGTCGTGAAGGGGTAGGGCAGGGCGGTGTTGTCTTCGACGATGCGGTCCTGGCCGGCTGCGTCCTGGTCGACGACGAAGCCGCCGCCCACCGAGTAGTACTCGCGGCTGCGGATCTGCAGCCCGGCAGCATCGAAGGCACGGAAGATCATGCCATTGGGGTGGTAGTCCAGTGGCTTGCGGATCATCGCCAGGTGCTGTTTCTCGACGAAATCGATCCTGTGTTCGCCAAGCAGGTGCAGGTGACCGCTGGCGCGGATTGCCTGCAGGCGTTCGGGGATGGATTCGGTGTCGACGGTGTCGGGGTGTTCCCCCTCGAGCCCCAGGAGCACAGCCTTGTCGCTGCCGTGACCCTTGCCGGTCGCACCGAGCGAGCCGTAGAGCTCGGCCTTGACGCTGGCCGTGCTGGCCAGCAGGCCATCGCGGCGCAAGCCCTCGGCGAAGCGCGCGGCGGCACGCATCGGGCCGACCGTGTGCGAACTGGAGGGGCCGATGCCGATCTTGAACAGGTCGAAGACGCTCAAAGACATGATGACCTCCTGCCAGGTGGGTTGGGCAGATGCTGAACCCTGTGGGAGCGGGCTTGCCCGCGAATGCGTCGGCGTGGCCAACATCGCATTCGCGGGCAAGCCCGCTCCCACAGAGGAACACACCTCTATCAGAGGGCGGGCCAAGAAGCTATCAGACGTCCTGATAGCTCTCGATCGACGGGCAGGCGCAGACCAGATTGCGGTCGCCGTACACGTTGTCGACCCGGCCGACCGGTGGCCAGTACTTGCTCTCGACCAGGCTCGGCAGCGGATAAACCGCCTGCTCGCGGCTATAGCCGTGGGACCATTCGCCGACCAGTTCCGCCGCGGTGTGCGGGGCGTTCTTGAGCGGGTTGTCATCCTTGTCCAGGCTGCCGTTCTCCACGGCGCGAATCTCTTCGCGGATCTGGATCATCGCATCGCAGAAACGGTCCAGTTCTTCCTTGGACTCGCTTTCGGTCGGTTCGATCATCAGCGTGCCCGCCACCGGGAACGACATGGTCGGAGCATGGAAGCCGAAGTCGATCAAACGCTTGGCCACGTCATCGACGCTGATGCCGCTGGTGTCCTTGAGCGGACGCAGGTCGAGGATGCATTCGTGGGCGACCAGGCCGTTGCCACCGGTGTACAGCACAGGATAGTGCTCTTCCAGGCGACGGGCGATGTAGTTGGCGTTGAGGATCGCCATCTGCGACGCACGCTTGAGGCCTGCGCCACCCATCATTCGAATGTACATCCAGGTGATCGGCAGGATGCTGGCGCTGCCGAACGGTGCAGCGCAGACCGCACCGGCAGTGTTTTCCAGTGTGGCATGGCCGGGCAGGAACGGCGCCAGGTGCGACTTGACGCCGATCGGGCCGACGCCCGGGCCACCACCACCGTGGGGGATGCAGAAGGTCTTGTGCAGGTTGAGGTGCGACACGTCGCCCCCGAACTTGCCCGGAGCGCACAGGCCGACCATGGCGTTCATGTTGGCGCCATCGATGTACACCTGGCCGCCGTTGTCGTGAATGATCGCGCAGATCTCGCCGATCGCCTCCTCGAATACACCGTGGGTCGAGGGGTAGGTGATCATGATCGCGGCCAGGCGCTCGCGGTGTTCGAGGGCCTTGGCGCGCAGGTCGTCGATGTCGACGTTGCCCCGGGCGTCGCAGGCGGTGACCACCACGCGCATGCCGGCCATGTGTGCGGTGGCCGGGTTGGTACCGTGTGCCGACGACGGGATCAGGCAGATGTCGCGGTGGCTTTCGCCGCGGCTACGGTGGTAGGCGCGGATCGCCAGCAGGCCTGCGTACTCGCCCTGGGAACCGGCGTTGGGCTGCAGCGACACGGCATCGTAGCCGGTGGCGGCGCAGAGCATGGCTTCAAGCTCGGTGGTCATCTGCAGGTAGCCCTGGCTCTGGGCGGCCGGGGCGAAGGGGTGCAGGTTGCCGAACTCGGCCCAGGTGACCGGAATCATTTCGCTGGCAGCATTGAGCTTCATGGTGCACGAGCCCAACGGGATCATGCTGCGATCCAGCGCCAGGTCCTTCTCGGCCAGGCGGCGCAGGTAGCGCATCAGTTCGGTTTCGCTGTGGTAGCGGTTGAACACCGGGTGCTCGAGGATCGCCGATTCTCGCACCAGTGCAGCTGGCAGGCGCGGGCTGTGGTTGGCGGCGAGGGTAGCGAAGTCCGGCAGCGCCTGGCCATTGGCGAACAATGCCCAGAGCGCCTCGACATCTGCCTGGGTGCTGGTTTCGTCCAGCGACAGCCCCAGGTGCGCGGTGTCGACCTGGCGCAGGTTCAAGCCCTTGGCGCGCGCTTGCTCGTGCAGGTTGGCGGTGGCGGCACCGGTGGCCAGGGTCAGGGTGTCGAAGAATTCACCGGTGACGACCTTGACGCCGAGCTTGGCCAGACCCACAGCGAGGATCGCGGTGAGGGCGTGGGTACGTTCAGCGATGCGTTTTAGGCCGGCCGGGCCGTGGTAGACGGCGTACATGCTGGCGATGTTGGCCAGCAGGACCTGCGCGGTGCAGATGTTGCTGGTGGCCTTTTCGCGGCGGATGTGTTGCTCGCGGGTTTGCATGGCCAGGCGCAGTGCGGTCTTGCCGAAGCGGTCGATCGAAACGCCGACCAGGCGGCCCGGCATGTCACGCTTGAACGCATCCCGGGTGGCGAAGTAGGCCGCGTGCGGGCCGCCGAAGCCCAGCGGTACGCCGAAGCGCTGGGCACTGCCGATGGCCACATCGGCGTCGAATTCGCCCGGAGGGGTCAGCAGGGTCAGGGCCAGCAGGTCGGCGGCCACGGCCACCAGGGCACCGGCGCCGTGCAGACGCTGTACCAGCTCGCGGTAGTCGAACACATCACCGTTGCTTGCCGGGTATTGCAGCAGGGCGCCGAAGAAGGCGCTGACATCGCCCAGTTCACGCTCGTCACCGACCACGACCTCGATGCCCAGCGGCTCGGCACGGGTACGCAGCACGTCAAGGGTCTGCGGGTGGCAATGCACGGAGGCGAAGAAGGCATGGCTGCCCTTGTTCTTCGACAGGCGTTTGCAGAAGGTCATGGCCTCGGCAGCGGCGGTGGCTTCGTCGAGCAGCGAGGCGTTGGCGATCGGCAGGCCGGTGAGGTCGCTGATCAGGGTCTGGAAGTTCAGCAGCGCTTCCAGGCGACCCTGGGAGATTTCCGGCTGGTAAGGGGTGTAGGCGGTGTACCACGCCGGGTTTTCCAGAAGGTTGCGCAGGATCGGCGCTGGCGTGTGGGTGTTGTAGTAGCCCTGGCCGATGAAGCTCTTGAACAGCTGGGTCTTGCCGGCGATCGCCTTGAGGGCGGCGAGGGCATCGGCCTCGCTCTGGCCGTCGGCGTCACCGAGCACGCTGGTGCCCTTGATGCTGTCGGGAATGACGGCGGCGGTCATGGCGTCGAGAGAGTCGAAGCCCAGGGTGGTCAGCATGGCCTGTTCGTCGGTGCTGCGTGGGCCGATGTGACGGGCGATGAATTCGTTGGCGGTGCCGAGGTTGATGGTCATGGTCGTGGTCCTCAGGCGTCGTCGTTGGCTTTGAGCAGGCGGTCGTAGGCATCCTGGTCGAGCAGGGCGGTCACCTCGCTCATGTCTGCAGGAACGAAGCGGAAGAACCAGCCTTCGCCCAGCGGGTCTTCGTTGACCTGCTCGGGGTTGTCGTTGAGACCTTCGTTGACCGCGACCACTTCACCGGTCAGCGGCATGTACACGCCGCTGGCAGCCTTGACCGACTCGACGGTGGAGGCTTCGGCGCCTTTTTCGTACTGCTGCAGGTCCGGCAGTTGCACGAAGACCACATCGCCAAGGGCGTTCTGGGCATAGGCGGTGATACCTACGGTGACGCTGCCGTCAGCTTCGACGCGCAGCCATTCGTGATCTTCGGTGAAACGCAACTCGCTCATGGGAAATCCTCGGGAAGCAGGGCGTTGGGCGCGGTGGGTCCGCGCTCTTGAGGTTGGGTTTTCCTTAGCAAGAATGTGGCCATGTGAGTAAAAGCATTGAAATTCAATGACTTGACTGCTTATCCAGAAAGATTTTCCCTGGCAATGGAATGAAATCAATACAGGCTGGGATGCCGGGAAAAGGATTGTCTGATCAAACCCTTGTGGATGTGGACGCAGAACGCTCCGTATCGATATCAATACGATGTATTGATATCGATACGGAGCGTTCAAGGTCATGCGCCAGTGAAAAACGGCAGCGCCAGGTACAGCTTGATCACGATGACGTTGACGATATCGATGAAGAACGCCCCCACCATGGGCACGACGAGAAAGGCGATCTGCGAAGCGCCGTAGCGCTGGGTCACAGCTTGCATGTTGGCGATGGCAGTGGGCGTGGCGCCGAGTCCGAACCCGCAATGCCCGGCTGCCAATACTGCTGCATCATAATTGCGCCCCATGACCCTGAAGGTGACGAAGATCGCGAACAGTGCCATGACCAGCGTCTGTACACCCAGCAGGATGAGGAAGGGCAGCGCCAGGGCGGCCAGGTCCCACAGTTTCAGGGACATCAGCGCCAAGGCCAGGAACAGCGATAGCGCGACGTTGCCCAACACCAGAACTTCGCGCTCGAACACCTGGTACAAGCCCCCGGCGGACAGCCCGTTCCTCAGCACGACACCTACGAACAGCACGCAGACGAACGTCGGAAGTTCGAACGGTGTGCCGCGCAACAGGCTGTTCAACAGAGTGCCTGTCAATAGGCTGATCGAGATCAGCGCCAGGCTTTCGATCATCGAAAACGGGGTTATCAGGCGTTCCTTGTTGGGCTGTTCGAAGCCTTTCGGCACGCGCGGCGTTTCCGGTTCCAGCCCTGGGGGCTGGACGCGGCTGACCAGCAACCGTGCTACAGGGCCACCGATCAGCCCGCCCAGCACCAGGCCGAAGGTGGCAGAGGCCAGGGCCAGTTCGCTGGCCGAAGCCAGTCCGTACTGAGCACTGAAGGTCGAGCCCCAGGCAGCGCCGGTGCCATGACCACCGGATAGAGAAATCGAGCCCGCCAGTAGCCCCATGAGCGGATCGAGGCCCAGTAGCTGGGCGAGGCTGATGCCGATGGCGTTCTGCACCAGCAGGAATCCGGTGACGACCAGCAGGAACAAGCCGACGCTGCGCCCACCTCTTTTCAGGCTGCCGATATCGGCGCTCAGCCCGATTGTGGCGAAGAACGCCAGCATCAATGGCGCTTGCAGGGTGGTATCGAACTGGATGTGCACGCCAACCGCGCGCAACACCAGCAGCACCAGCGCTACCACCAAGCCGCCAGTTACCGGTTCGGGAATGTTGTAGGTGCGCAGAAATCCGACGCGGGCGACAAGACAACGTCCAAGTAGAAGTACCAGTGAAGCGGCCACGAGAGTGCCGTAGAAGTCGAGCTCGAGCATTGAAAACCTACTCATTGTCACTTTGAAAGAGGTGCTCCTGGACACTCTTTCGAGCGTGCGCTGTGCCTTTCGAAGAGGCACCCGGAGCACGCGTGCGGTCAAACGGCCGACATTCTAAGTGGCACGCGCCTGGGGCGAGGCGTAGGGAAATTCTGAAGATGCCGAGCTGCTCGGGCGCTGATGGGCCTCAGTTTCTGCCTGGAATCCCATATTTGCGCAGCCGCTGCGCAATCGCGGTATGCGATGTCTGCAGCCTTCCCGCCAGCTGCCGAGTCGAAGGGTAGCTCGCATACAGGCGCTGCAGCAGTTCGCGCTCGAAGTCGCCCACGGCCTGCTCCAGGCTGCTCACCTCGCCATCCTGGCCACGCGCCACGGAGGTACCGGCAATATCCAGGTCACCGATATCTACCAGGTTGCTCTCGCAGATTGCCGCCGCGCGGAAGATCACGTTCTGCAACTGGCGCACGTTGCCTGGCCAGGGGTTGGCCAGCAGTGCCGGATGGGTGGCTGGGGTCAGACGGCAGGGAGGGCGCTGGATCTGCGTGCAGGCCTGCTGCATGAAGAAGTGCGCCAGCGACAGGATGTCCTGGCCGCGTTCGCGCAGCGGCGGGACCTGCAGGTTGAGCACGTTCAGGCGGTAGAACAGGTCTTCGCGGAAGGTGCCTTCGGCGACCATGCGTTCGAGGTCGCGGTGGGTCGCGCTGATGATACGCACGTCCACCTTCACCTCACGGTCGCCACCGACCCGGCGAAAGCTGCCGTCGCTGAGAAAGCGCAGCAGCTTGGCCTGCAGGTAGGGCGACATCTCGCCGATCTCGTCGAGAAACACCGTGCCCTGGTTGGCCAGTTCCATCAGCCCTGGCTTGCCGCCACGTTGTGCGCCGGTGAAGGCGCCCGGGGCATAGCCGAACAGTTCGCTCTCGGCCAGGCTTTCGGGTAGCGCGGCGCAGTTCAGTGCGAGGAAAGGTGCTGCGTGACGACTGCTGATGGTGTGGCAGGCGCGGGCTACCAGCTCCTTGCCGGTGCCGGTCTCGCCGTGCACCAGCAAGGGCGCATCGAGTGTGGCGACGCGCAGGGCGCGGGCCTTGAGGGTGCGGATCGCCGGGGAGTCGCCGAGCAGGGCATCGAAGCCTTCGGCGTGATCATGGTGCAGCGCCGAGAGACGTTCGCCCATGCGATTGGGCGGATACAGGGTGAGCAGGCCGCCGGCATTGGTGATCGGCGTTGCATCCAGCAGCAGGCTCTGGCCATTGAGCTGCATCTCGCGCATCGGCAAGTGGAAGTTGTTGTCGAGCAGGGCCTGGAGCAGCCCGCTGTCGCCAAACAGCTCGCCCACCGAGCGACCGGCCGATTCGCGTCCGCACAGGGCGATCAGCGCCGGGTTGGCCAGCAGCACCTTGCCAGCGCTGTCCACCGCCAGCACCGGGTCGCTCATGGCCGCGAGCAGGGCGTCGAGTTGCAGGTGGCGGCGCTGGCCGGGGAGGATATCGACCACTTCCACCGACTGCACGCCGCGCACCTCGAACAGCGCGTCGTGCAACTCTTCGAGCACGGCGGGGCTGAGCGTGGGAGCGTCGATGTAGACGTTCGGTGGCACCATCTCCACGGCATCGAGGTTGAGGTTGCGGGCACCGAGCAGGGCCAGGACTTCCTGGGTGATGCCGACGCGGTCGATGAAGCTGACGTGGATGCGCATGGGGGCAACGGGCGTGGGGGAAAGGGCGCCAGTATGCCATTGGCGAGGGGGAAGACCCAATCACGGGACGAGTCGGGGCGCCGAACCGCCGCTTGCACAGGTATTCCAGCGTGCCTGTGCGAGCGGGCCTGCCCGGCGATGGCAGTATCAGGTATCACCCAGGTGTTCAGGCTTGATCGGATCCCCGGACTTCACATCCAGCTTCTGGCGGATGTCCTCGAACATATAGTCGTAGAGCTTGTGCGGCGAGCCCAGGTTTTCGAATTTCTTCGGCGCCGGCAGGTACGACTGGGCCTTGCGGCTCAACTGCATGAGGAAGCTCGGCAGTACCTGGTCCTTGGCAAGGAAGAACTTCTCGTCGACAGACTTGCCTTCGATGCTGCCATGCATGCGGAACTGGATACCGCGGCCTTCCGTGGGATCCTGGGTGGCTTCGTACTCGATGTTGAGGTCGTAGCTGTGGTCATTCTTGTTCAGCGCCGTGCGCTCGATATGAACATGACCAGGATGGTACTGGGCCATGATGGCGTCCTCCGGAAGGTTGAAAATGGCCGGCGCCGTGCACCGGCCAACTGCACTCAACGGTAGCTGATACCTGGCTTGGCGGTCGACACCCGCGTACCGGCAGTGCCCTTGACGATCTCTTCGATGTTTTCCAGCGAGCTGATCACCGCGACCTTGCCCGTGTGGCGGGCGAAATCGCAGGCGGCCTGCACCTTCGGCCCCATCGAACCCGCTGCGAAGCCGAGTTTTTCCAGCTCGTCAGGATGCGCCTGGGCAATGGCTTTTTGCGTCGGCTTGCCGAAATCGATGTAGGCGGCATCGACATCGGTGGCGATGATCAGCAGGTCGGCGTCCAGTTGCTCGGCCAGCAGCGCCGAGCACAGGTCCTTGTCGATTACCGCCTCGATGCCCTTGAGCTTGCGGTTTTCGTCGTACATCGTGGGGATGCCGCCGCCGCCGGCGCAGATGACGATGCTGCTTTTTTCCAGCAGCCACTTGATCGGGCGGATCTCGAAGATGCGCTTGGGTTTGGGGCTGGCGACCACACGGCGGTACTTGTCGCCGTCGGCCTTGACCACCCAGCCTTTCTCCCTGGCCAGGCGCTCGGCCTCGTCCTTGGCGTAGACCGGGCCGATGAACTTGGTCGGATCCTTGAAAGCCGGGTCGTTGGCGTCGACCTCGACTTGCGTCAGCAGGGTGGCGAAGGGCACCTCGAAGTCGAGCAGGTTGCCCAGCTCCTGTTCGATCATGTACCCGATCATGCCTTCGGTCTCGGCACCGAGCACGTCCAGCGGGTAGGCTTCGTCGGGCTTGTAGGCCTGGCCCTGGAGCGACAGCAGGCCGACCTGCGGGCCATTGCCGTGGGCGATGACCAGTTCGTTGCCGGGGTGGATCTTGGCGATCTGCTCGGTGGCAGTGCGGATATTGCTGCGCTGGTTGTCGGCGGTCATTGGCTCGCCGCGGCGCAGGAGGGCGTTGCCGCCCAATGCAACAACGATACGCATGGGGAATGTCCTTCAGAAAATGTTCAAGGGTCGGGCAAGGCCCCTGTGGGAGCGGGCTTGCCCGCGAAGAGGCCAGATCAGGCAGCATCGCTGATGCGGCTGACGCCTTCGCGGGCAAGCCCGCTCCCACAGGGACGGTGCAGGCTTCCTTACAGATCAGCCAGGGTCGACACCAGGATCGCCTTGATCGTGTGCATGCGGTTCTCCGCTTGCTCGAAGGCGATGCACGCCGGCGACTCGAACACGTCATCGGTCACTTCGATGCCGTTGGCCAGGTGCGGGTATTTCTCGGCGATCTGCTTGCCGACCTTGGTCTCGGAGTTGTGGAACGCCGGCAGGCAGTGCATGAACTTGCTGCGCGGGTTACCGGTGGCTTTCATCAGTTCCTTGTTCACCTGATAGGGCAGCAGTTGTTCGATGCGCTCGCCCCAGGCATCCACAGGTTCTCCCATCGACACCCAGACGTCGGTATGGACGAAATCGACGCCTTTGACCGCCGCCTTCGGGTCTTCGGTCAGGGTGATGCGCGCGCCGCTTTCCTCGGCGTACTGCTTGCAGCGCTGCACCAGGTCGTCATGCGGCCACAGCGCCTTGGGCGCGGCGATACGCACGTCCATGCCGAGCTTGGCGCCGATCAGCAACAGCGAGTTGCCCATGTTGTTGCGCGCATCGCCCAGGTAGGCGTAGCTGATGTCGTGCAGCGGCTTGTCGCTGTGTTCGCGCATGGTCAGCACGTCGGCGATCATCTGGGTTGGGTGGTATTCGTCGGTCAGGCCGTTGAACACCGGCACGCCGGCGAACTTGGCCAGTTCTTCGACGATCTCCTGCTTGAAGCCGCGGTACTCGATGGCGTCGTACATGCGCCCGAGCACGCGGGCGGTGTCCTTCATGCTCTCCTTGTGGCCGATCTGCGAGGAGTTGGGGTCGATGTAGGTGACGTTGGCGCCCTGGTCGTAGGCGGCGACTTCGAAGGCGCAGCGGGTGCGGGTCGAGGTCTTCTCGAAGATCAGCGCAATGTTGTTGCCCTTCAGGTGCTGCTGCTCGGTGCCGGTGTACTTGGCGCGCTTGAGATCGCGGGAGAGGTCCAGCAGGTAGCGCAGCTCACGGGTGGTGTGGTGCTCGAGGCTGAGCAGGTTGCGGTTGTGGATGTTGAACGCCATGACAGTGTCTCCTTGAATGCGGTGAGTGCCCGGCCCGCGCCTCGTAAGCGTGGGCCGGATTGAGGGCGTTAGTAGTCGATAGGGTCGCGCACGATCGGGCAGGTCATGCAGTGGCCGCCGCCGCGGCCTCGGCCCAGTTCACCGGCGCTGATGGTGATGACCTCGATCCCGGCCTTGCGCAGCAATGTGTTGGTGTAGGTGTTGCGGTCGTAGCCGATGACCACGCCTGGCTCCAGGGCTACCACGTTGTTGCCGTCATCCCATTGCTCGCGTTCGGCGGCGAAGCTGTTGCCGCCGGTCTCGACCACGCGCAGCTTCACCCCGAGCTGCTCGCCGACCACCTCGATGAACGACTTGTTTTCACGGCGCACATCCATGCCGTAGGGCTTGCTTTCGTCAGGGCGGATGATGAACGGCACGATCTCGCGTACCACTTCCGGGAAGACCGTGACCAGGTCGCGGTCGCAGAAGCTGAACACGGTGTCCAGGTGCATCGCGGCACGCGACTTGGGCAGGCCGGCGACGATGACCTTTTCCACTGCGCCCTTGGCGAACAGGTTCTGCGCCAGTTGGCCGATCGCCTGGCGCGAGGTGCGCTCGCCCATGCCGATGAGCACGATGCCCTTGCCGATCGGCATGACGTCGCCGCCTTCCAGGGTGGCGCTGCCGTGCTCCTTGTCAGGGTCGCCGTACCAGACCTGGAAGTCGGCGCCGGTGAATTCCTTGTGGAACTTGTACACGGCAGTGGTCAGCAAGGTTTCCTGGCGTCGTGCCGGCCAGTACATCGGGTTCAGCGTGACGCCGCCGTAGATCCAGCAGGTGGTGTCGCGGGTGAACTGGGTGTTGGGCAGGGGTGGCAGGATGAAGCTGGAGTGGCCGAGGTAGTCGTTGTACATCTTCACCACATCGGCGCCTTCGCTCTGCGGCAGGTCCTGGCCGGCCACGCCGCCGATCAGGAACTCGGCCAGGTGGCGCGGATCGAGGCCTTCGAGCCAACTGCGCACTTCATTGGTCAGGCCAACGCCGACGGTATTGGGGGTGATCTTCCGATCGAGAATCCACGCCAGGGCCTCCTTGTTCTGCACGATGTCGGTCAGCAGGTTGTGCATTTCCAGCACATCGACGCCGCGCTCGCGCATCTTGGTGACGAAGTCGAAATGGTCACGCTTGGCCTGGTCGACCCAGATCACGTCGTCGAAGAGCAGTTCATCGCAGTTGCTGGGGGTCAGTCGCTTGTGCGCCAGTCCCGGGGCGCAGACCATCACCTTGCGTAGCTTGCCGGCTTCGGAGTGCACGCCGTATTTCTGTTTTTCCGTGGACATGATGATTCCTCCAATCATACGAAGACGTGGTCAAAGGGTCAGGAAGCCGTCGTACAGCCCGTAGGCCGCCACCAGGGCGCCGACGATCACAGCGGCGAAGATCAGTTTTTCCACGTTGGTGAAAATCGGTTGGCCGACCTCGCGCTTGGCCTTGGCGAACAGGATCGCGCCAGGGGCGTAGAGCAGGGCCGACAGCAGCAGGTACTTCACGCCTCCGGCATACAGCAGCCAGATCGCGTACAACAGGGCGATACCGCCGATGATCAGGTCCTTCTTGCGTTCGGCGAGGGCCTGTTCGTAGGTTTCGCTGCGCACCGCCAGCAGTACCGCGTAGGCCGCCGACCACAGGTAGGGCACCAGGATCATCGAGGTGGCGAGGTAGATCAGCGACAGGTAGGTGCTGTTGGAGAACAGGGTGATGACCAGGAAGATCTGCACCATGGCATTGGTCAGCCACAGGGCGTTGGCCGGGACCTGGTTGGCGTTCTCGCGGCGCAGGAACTCGGGCATGGTGTGGTCCTTGGCGGCGGCGAACATGATCTCCGCGCACAGCAGCACCCACGACAGCAGTGCCCCCAGCAGCGAGATGATCAGGCCGACGCTGATCAGCACCGCACCCCAGTGACCGACCACATGCTCCAGCACCGCGGCCATCGACGGGTTCTGCAGCTTGGCCAGCTCCGGCTGGGTCATCACGCCCATCGACAGCACGTTGACCAGCACCAGGAACAGCAGCACGGTGATGAAACCGATGACCGTGGCCTTGCCCACGTCGGAGCGTTTTTCCGCCCGCGAGGAGAAGATGCTTGCGCCCTCGATGCCGATGAACACCCACACGGTGACCAGCATCATGTTGCGCACCTGATCCATCACGCTGCCG
This sequence comes from Pseudomonas machongensis, assembly GCF_034961125.1. Classification (NCBI taxonomy): domain Bacteria; kingdom Pseudomonadati; phylum Pseudomonadota; class Gammaproteobacteria; order Pseudomonadales; family Pseudomonadaceae; genus Pseudomonas; species Pseudomonas machongensis. Next base: position 12,757 of record NZ_JAYFUI010000086.1, read on the forward strand.
AGGTCGGGCGAGCCCAGGCCCCAGATGTCGGCGGTGAACACATCGAGCTTGAAGGCGAACAGGCAGATCAGCGCGAACAGCGCCAGTGGCACGACTTTGGCCACGGTGGTGACCAGGTTGATGAACGCCGCCTCCTTGATGCCGCGCAGGACCAGGAAGTGCACACCCCACAGCAGCAGCGATGCGCCGATCACTGCCGCCGGGGTATTGCCTTCACCGAAGACCGGGAAGAAGTACCCCAGGGTGCTGAACAGCAGGACGAAGTAGCCGACGTTGCCCAGCCAGGCACTGATCCAGTAGCCCCAGGCTGACGAGAAGCCCATGTAGTCGCCAAAGCCGGCCTTGGCATAGGCGTACACGCCACCATCGAGGTCGGGTTTGCGGTTGGCCAGGGTCTGGAATACGAAGGCCAGGGTGAGCATGCCGACGGCGGTGATGGCCCAGCCGATCAGCACGGCACCGACGCCTGCGCTGGCGGCCATGTTTTGCGGCAGGGAGAAGATCCCGCCACCTATCATCGAGCCCACGACAAGTGCAACTAATGCGCCGAGTTTAAGTTTTCCGGGAGAATCAGACATTTAACAACTCCATGCCAGGAGAAAGTTGACGACAGAATAAATCCGGCGCTGTAGTCATTCGCTGATGTGGATCAGTTCATGGCTCAACAGCGTGAGAAAATTCTTGCTCGGGTCTCCTGGAGAGTGCCGACGGCTTTGCTGCAAGCCTTGTGCGCTGGCACCTCCATGTACTTCTAGAGCAAACGCTCTGTTTGGCTTGCGAAATCTGAAAGCTAGTCGTTTCTAGCGGTTTCGCAAATTTTTCACGTGGCATTCGACAGGGCGTCGCGAATTTGCGAGTTGCTCGACAATGTGAATATTGGCGGCCGTCGGCATATAGACAAATGCGTTATGAGTGCTATAGCTTTAATGGCGTTGATTAATAAACAAGCTGTAACATTTATATGTAGTGGCCGTTATGTTTCATACAGGCGACAGGCGTGAGGGAGCTGCAGATGGGCGAACCGGGACATAAGCTTCGCCTGGGGGCGCTGATCGCCCTGGTGGTCGGTTCGATGATCGGCGGCGGGATCTTTTCATTGCCGCAGAACATGGCCGCCCGTGCCGATGTTGGCGCAGTACTGATCGGCTGGAGCATCACGGCGGTCGGCATGCTGGCGCTGGCCTTCGTGTTCCAGACCCTGGCCAACCGCAAGCCCGACCTGGATTCGGGCGTCTACGCCTACGCCAAGGCCGGCTTTGGTGACTACATGGGCTTCTCGTCGGCCTGGGGCTACTGGATCAGTGCCTGGCTGGGCAACGTCGGCTATTTCGTGCTGTTGTTCAGCACCCTGGGTTTCTACTTTCCCGTATTCGGTGAGGGCAATACGCCGATCGCCATCGGTTGCGCTTCGCTGTTGCTGTGGGCAGTGCATTTTCTGGTGCTGCGTGGCATCAAGGAAGCGACCTTCATCAACCAGGTCACCACGGTGGCCAAGGTCGTACCGCTGCTGATCTTCATCGTCATCGCGGCCTTCGCCTTCCGCGCGGATATCTTCACCCGCGATATCTGGGGGCTGGGCAACCCGAAGTTCGGCAGCGTCCTGGAGCAGGTGCGCAACATGATGCTGGTGACGGTATTCGTGTTCATCGGCATCGAGGGCGCCAGTGTCTATTCCGGGCGTGCGCTGCACCGTTCGGATGTCGGCAAGGCCACGGTGATCGGCTTTCTCGGGGTGCTGGCGCTTCTGGTGCTGGTCAACGTGCTGTCGCTGGGGGTGATGACCCAGCCTGAACTGGCGGGGTTGCAGAACCCGTCGCTGGCGTCGGTGCTGGAACATATCGTCGGGCCCTGGGGGGCGATGCTGATCAGTATCGGGTTGGCGGTTTCGTTGCTTGGGGCGCTGCTGTCATGGGCCTTGCTGTGTGCCGAGATTCTCTTCGCCACCGCTCGCGACAAGACCATGCCGCGTTTCCTGGCCAGGGAAAATGCCAATCATGTGCCGGCCAATGCGCTGTGGCTGACCAACAGCATGATCCAGGGGTTCCTGCTGATCACCCTGTTCTCGGCTGGCACCTATACCAGCCTGATCTACCTGGCGTCGTCGATGATCCTGGTGCCGTACTTCTGGTCGGCGGCCTATGCCGTGCTGCTGGCCTGGCGGGGCGAGAGCTATGCCGGGCAGGCGGGGCTGCGGCGCAAGGATCTGGCCGTGGCGCTGCTGGCGCTGTTGTATGCGGTGTGGCTGCTGTATGCCGGGGGGCTCAAGTACCTGTTGCTGTCGGCCCTGCTCTATGCCCCGGGAGTGATCCTGTTCGCCCGGGCCAGGCGCGAGCAGGGGCAGGCATTGTTCAGCCATTGGGAGAAGCTGATATTCGCGGCGGTACTGGTGGGCGCAGGGGTAGCGGCTTATGCGCTGTACTCGGGGGCGCTGAGTTTGTAAGTGGGTGGCGGTTGTTGTGGCCTCATCGCGGGACAAGTCGCAGCGGCGCACCGCTCCCACGCATGCTCACAAACTCGATGGGTCAGCCCCCTTTTGTGGGAACGGGCTGGTCCCGCGATGAGGCCATGAATCGTCACCAACGCGCTTGAGCCGAACCCAGCTCGCAAGCCCCACGTGCCCAGTGCATCGACGCCTGCCCCACCTTCAACGGCCCCTTGATCCTTTGCGCGGGCCCCCAGGGCGTCTGCTCCAGATGCGGGTCGAGATCCTCGGGCGTTTCTGCGGCCAGGGGCAAGTCATCCGCCATCGTTCCATGCTCCACCAACAGCTTGGCGGTGCGAGCCAAGGACAGCCGTGCCCGGTAACCGGCGCCATGAGCCAGGCGCTGTTCCAGCCCGCGGATCGCCTCGGCTGCCATCAGGTACCCGGTTGCATGGTCCAGCGCCTGCACCGGCAAAGGCACAGGTCTGTCCGTTTGTTGCCAGCGCATGCCTTCGCGGGCGATGCCGCTGCTCATCTGCACCAGGCTGTCGAAGCCGCGGCGTGCTTGCCAGGGGCCGCTCCAGCCGTAGGCGTTGAGGCTTACATCGATCAGGCCTGGGTTGAGCTGGCGCCTGTGCTGCGCGCCAAAACCCAGATGCTCCAGTGCATCGGCGCGATAGCCATGCAGGAGAATGTCGGCCTCCCCCAGCAGCCGTTCGAACACCTCGCGGTCAGGCGTCGCACGCAGATCCAGGCGCGCACAGCGCTTGCCCAGGGTGACTTCGGCGACCACCGCCGGCTCATCCCAACCGAATGGGTCGATGCGCAGCACTTCGGCGCCGAAGGCGGCCAGCAAGCGGCTGGCGGTGGGGCCGGCGAGGATACGCGTCAGATCCAGCACTTTGATACCGGCCAGCGGACGTGTTTCACAGCCTTGCCAGGCCAATGGCGCTGCCGCGTCGAACTGCTCGCGCAGCACCAAGGGCTCCTTGTTTACGGCGTGCCCCTGCGGGTGTTCGCACCATTGCGCCCAGCTGCGCATCTTCGCCGCACAGCCTCCGGCTTCGACCACGGCGCTTTCCAGCGCCTCACCGTCCCAGCGCAGGACCTGCGCCGCGACCGCCTGGCGATCGGCGGGGGTGCCCAGCACGCCGAGTGCGGCCTGACGATGATGGGGGGCGTTGGTGTGCAGGCGAATCCAGCCATCGCGGGTGGGATAGTCACCGGCGACGGCGTCCCACAGGGGAGGGGTCTGCCAGCCATGTGGGCGCAGGCTGGTGGCAAACCAGAACGAGGCCAGGCGCCGGTCGATGCTGACCAGCGGGCAGTTGTCGGTCTGGCGCTGCAGCAGGCTGGCCAGTGCCAGCCCGGCAGCGGCCATGCTCGCGGCGGCCAGGTCGGTGACGGCAAACGTCGAGGGCAGCCCACCAACGCCGTGCCAGCGCAGGGCGGCGTGGTCGAGGTTAAGTTCACGGACGATGGTGTCGAGCAACTGGGGCATGCAGGATCCTCCTTGGTGGATCCCATTGCAGTACATCCCGCGCTGGGATGCAAATGCTCAGCGTTGCAGTTGGGCGGGCAGTGGCGCGGTGGGTTGTTCGGGGCGCGACCAGATCCACAGGTTGCCCAGGGTCATGCCGGCGATGGCAAGAAACACTGGCCAGTGGTGCTCGAGCATGGTGAGCATCAACCCTGCGCACAGCAGCATGCTGATGGTGGCGCTGATCTTGGCGCGGCGCTGGATTACCTTGCCGTTGCGCCAGTTCCACAGTATTGGTCCGAACAGCCGGTGGTTCTCCAGCCAGGCGGACAGGCGCGGTGAGCTGCGGGTCGCTGCCCAGGCGGCCAGGAGGATGAACTCGGTGGTGGGCAGGCCGGGAATGACGATGGCGACCAGACCTATCCCGAGGCTGACATAAGCCAGGATCGCATACAGCAGGCGGGACAGTCGGGAGCGGGCAAGTCGGGTCATGGTCTCACTGCAAAGCGGTCCGGCCACCCGAATGGTGGCCGGCAAGTGCGTCTCAGGCCAGCGCTGCATCCGTGGCGTAGGCGTGCTTGAGCAGCTCGGTGAAGCGCTCGAAGGCCGCGACTGCGCCACGCTCGGCGGCAGCGTCCTCTTCGGCCGACAGTTCCAGGCTGTCGAGGATGCGGGTGAACTGTTTCCAGCCCTCTGCACGACCACCGGCGGGCTCGCCCAGGTGACGGGCGCCAAAACTGTCGGACAGGTCCAGGGCCACGGCACGCTTGATCAGGAACGCGGCGCCCAGTTTGGAGCCTTCGGAGACGAAGATCCAGCCCAGGGCTTCGCCCAGGCTTGGTTTGACCAGGGCGCCTGCGACCGGGGCCGGTACTTCGGTGTTCAGGTCGGCCAGGTCCAGGCGCGCCTGTTCGGCCCGGCAACGCTCGGCCAGGTCAGGGACGATGGCGATCAGTGCCGGGTCGGTGTACAGCGCCTGCAGTTCGGACTGGAACAGGTACTGGGCGACGACGAAGCGGGCGAAGCTCTCGCGGCTGTCGAACGGCGCGTGCGACTTGACCAGAGCGTCCAGCTCGGTGTGCGGTGCGTGGGTGACCTGGTTCAGGCGTTGCGAGCGCAGGGCGGCGCGCTCGGAGGTGTGGCGGGTCATGGGGGCATCCTTGGGAAATGGGGCTGTCTAGGTACAAGACGAAAGAGAAGACGCAGGACAGTAAAAAAACCTCACCTGGGAGTGGGAGGCATTTGTGTTCGGGAGGGGTTACGGGAGCGGCACAAGGCCGCCCCCGCGGGTACCGGGATCAGATATCCCAGACCACATTGATGGCGAAGTTGCGTCCCGGCATGGTCAGGCGGTCGAGGTTGGCCGGCTGGGTCACCGCCGCCTCGCCAAGGCCGTCGTAGCCGCGCACGTCATCCCACTGCCAGTACTTCTTGTCGGTGAGGTTGTAGAGGCCTGCGTTGACGGTCACATCCTCGGTCACCTTGTAGAAACCGGTCAGGTCGAGCACGCCGTAGCCCGGCGTGCGGAACTGCGAGCTGGCGCCATCCGGGGCGAAGAAGGTGCTGTCGTCGACGCGGGTCTTGCGCTTGACCAGTGTCCAGCTGAGCAGGCCGCCGTAGTTCTGCTGCTCGTAGCCCAGGCCCATTACCGCGGTCAGCGGGTTGACGCTGTTCAGCGGCTGGCCATTGTCGTCGTTGCGGCCATGGGCATAGGCCAGAGAGCCCTGGGTGTAGAGGCCTTGCGGCGCGCCGAAGTGATCGAGGTTCAGGCGGCCCTTGAACTCGGCGCCCTTGATGGTCGCGTGCTTGATGTTGTTGGCCTGGAAGGTCGAGCCCAGGTTGGCCGACTGCACGGCGTCTTCGTTGATGAAGTCGCGGTACTTGTTGTAGAACACCGCCACGTCGAAGTTGCCGGCCTCGAAGTTGCCGCGCACGCCCGTCTCGTAGCTCTTGCTCTTTTCAGGCTCGAGGTTGGGGTTGGGTTCGACGCTGTAGCCCAGGGTCGGGTTGTCGAAGCGGCCGTACATGGCCTTTGCGGTCGGGGTACGGAAACCCTCGGCGTACTGGCCGTACCAGGTGTAGTTGTCGTTGAAGGCATAGGTGACGCCGAACTTGGGCGAGACGCGGTGCCATTTCTTGTCGCCGTCGTCGACGCTGGACGGCGCTGCGCCGGTGCCCTGGATGCCACGCAGGAATTCTGCGGTCATCTTCGGTTCCATGCGGGTGTAGTCGTAACGCGCACCCGGCAGGAAGGTCCAGTTGTTCCAGCGGATCTCGTCCTGGGCGAACAGGCTGTAGGTGTTGATGGTCGGGTCCGGGAAGTCGCTGACCAGCGCCTGGCTATCGCTCACGCTGTTCTGGCCGATGGCGCGGCAGGTGCCACCGATGTTCAGGCAGGTGCCGGTGCCGCTGCGCGAGCCGGTGACCTTTTCGTGCTTGAGGGTGGTGCCGTAGGTGAGCAGGTGATCGGTCTCACCGATGCTGAAGGCCTTGTCGAACTGACCATCGAACACCCAGTGGCGATCCTTGTAGGTGGTCTGGCGATCACGGAACACCTGGCGACCGGAGGCGAAATAGAGTTCGTCGGTGCGCTGGTCGGTCTTGGCGATCTGGTAGTTGAGGCTCCACTTCACGTGGTCTGCGACCAGGCTGTCGAGGCCGAATTCGTGGTTGATGCCGAAGCGCTCGCGGGTGACGGTGTCATTGCCTTCACGCATCCGATACATGTTCGACGCACCACGGCCAGGGATGAACGGGCCGCCCACCGCGCTGAGGATGTTCTGGTCGCGGTCGTCCTTGTAGTGCTCGTAGGTGAAGCCCAGGCGCGCGTCGTCGGCGTAGTTCCAGCCCAGCTTGGCCAGTACGTTGGTGGTGCGCACGTCTTCCGGGTTGGCTTCGGTGCGGCCAAGGCCGGTGCCGCCGTGGCCACCGTAGGATTCGGTCTCGTGGCCGTTGCGCTGGCTCAGGTGCAGCAGGCCGTCGAAGTCGCCCTGGCGGCCAGCGACGGTGGCGGAGGTCAGCCAGCTTTCGTCGGCCGAGCTGTAGCCGGTCTTCAAGCGCGCGCCCACGTCCTTGCCAGGCTTGATGATGTCGTCCGGGTCGAGGGTGTAGTAGCTCACCGCGCCGCCGATGGCGTTGCTGCCGTACAGCACCGAGGCCGGACCACGCAGGATCTCGACGCGCTTGACGATCTCGGGGTCGACGTAATTGCGCTGGGTCTGGGCGTAGGGGCCGTAGAAGAAGCTGTCGGGGATCGACACGCCATCGACCTGGGTGAGGATTCGCTCTCCGTCGATGCCGCGGATGTTGTAGCCGTTCAGGCCGCTGCGCTGGCCGACACCGCCAACCGAGACACCCGGCTCGTAGCGCACCAGTTGCTTGATGTCGTTGACGTTCTGGCGGTCCAGTTGCTCGCGGGTCTGCACACTGACGGTGCTCGGTACCTGGCTCACGTCCTGCGCGCTGCGGGTGGCGCTGACGGTCAGCTGTTGCAGGGCAATGGCGTTGCCTGCGGTCTGGCGCTCGAGCACGACGTTGCCGTTGCCGATCTTGCGAAAGCCCAGGCCTGTGCCGTGCAGCAGTTTCTGCAGTGCCGCTTCCGGTGCCAGTGCCCCTTGCACGCCCGGCGAAGCCACGCCCTCGGCCAAATCGGCGGAGAAGCCGACCTGCCAGCCGGTGACTTCACTGAACGCGTTGATCGCCGAGACCAGTGGCTGCTGGGCGATGGCGAAGCGATAGTCGCCCATCCGCGGGCTGGCGGCCTGCGCCGGCTCTGCGGCCAGCGCCGGCAGGCTGCAGGCGCCGCTGGCCAGCAGGGCCAGGGTCAGCAGGGACAGTTGTCCCATGCGTCGGGAAGAGGGGGATGGGCGGGTTGGACCTGAGGACATCGGAAGCGCTCCCTGTCGCGCGAACTGTTATAGGTGAGTGCAGTTCTTGTTTTCGAACAAGAATCAATTGCATTGGCTATAACGAGACGGGCGTGGGGTGGGAGTCGCGTAAAAATAATTATCGGCGGTTTTGTGGGGGCGGGCTGGTCTTCAGACTTTGAAAAGGGCAGTTGTTCCCATGATCGCCACTCAGTTGAGAATCACCACCGCCGGGTATTCGTGCAACTGCGCCGAGGTGATATGGGCCAGGGCTCGCAGGGTCTCCAGAGGCTGGTCCAGGCGGTAGTTGCCGGTAACGGCCACCTGTTCCAGATGGTCGTTGCGGTTGATGATCCAGCCCGGGTAGTAGCGGCGCAGTTCGGCGAGCACCTGGCTCAACGGGCAGTTCTCGAACACCAGGCGGCCATCGATCCAGGCCAGTTCCTTGTGCAGGTCGGCGCGCTGGCGCTGACCGAAACCGTCTGGCCCGACGCTGATGCTGTCTCCGGCGCTCAGGCGGATGCGCTGGTCGCTGGCGGCCTGCAAGTCGACGTCGCCGCGCTGCACACGTACCTGCGCCTGGCCATCGAGGTAGCGTACGGCGAAGTTGGTGTCGCGCACCTGTGCACGCAAGGGGCCGGCCTGGACTTCAAGCGGTGGCTGGTTGCCGCCGGGCACTTCGAAATAGGCCTCGCCCTGTAACAGCCGTGCAACCTGGCGTCCGTCGCGCTGGTCACTGGCAAAGGCCGAGTTGGTGTTGAGCAGCACCTTGGCGCCATCGTCCAGTTGCAGGCGCTGGCGTTCGCCGACCACGGTCAGGTGATCGGCCTGCAGGCGTACCGGCAGGTTGCCGAAGGTGAACAGCCCGACCAGCAGCACGGCTGCGGTGGCCAGTGGTTTCCAGTGGCGGCGCAGGCGTCCGCGCAACGAGGTGCGGCGCTGTTGATGCAGATCGCCCGCCAGATGGCGCAGGGCGGCGCCATTCCACAGCGCCTCGGCTTCGACATAGGCTTCGGCGTTCTGCTCGGCGGCGCCCAGCCAGGCTTCGAAGTCCTGGGTGTCCTGCTCGGTGGGGCATTGCAGGCGGATCAACCAGTCCTGCGCTTCGTCCATGGCACGGGCGCGGGCATCTGGCTCGGCGGGCGATGGGCGAGGGGCAGGGTTGCTCACGGGGGATCCTTGCATGGCGTTTTTTGCAGATGATCGGCGCTGCGGACAGGCATGGCAAGAGCCAGCACCTGCCCAGGTGGCGAGCGGTCGCTCACTTGAGGCGGTCGGCTACACCCATGCAGATCGCCATGATCAGCTTCAGTTCCTTCTGCACGGTGCTGGCCGAGACCTGCAACTGCTCGGCGATTTCCAGGTAGCTGGCACCGTGCAGGCGGCTGAGGATGAAGATGCGCTGCTGGCGTGCGGTGAGCTGGCCGAGGCTGACGCTCAGGCGCTTGAGCAGTTGCTCGGCATGCACCGCATCCTCGCTGTTGCCCAGCGGCGCGGCGACATTGTGCAGCACTTGCTCGGGCACGTCGTCGACCAGTGTGCGTGACTGCACGCGGCGCGCGCGCAAGTGGTCGAGGGCAAGGTTGCGGGCGGTCTGGAACACGAAGGGTTCGAGGTGTTCGATAGGGCGCTCGCCCAGCGCACGGGTAACCCGCAGGTAGGTTTCCTGCAGCAGGTCTTCCGCCGTGCTGGGGTTGCCGACCATGCGCTGCAAGGTGCGCAGCAGGGTGAGGCGTTGGGTGAGGAAGACTGAGTTGAACCGGGACTGACTCACGGGGAAACCTGGCCGATGAGGGGTGAATGATAATGCTTATCATCCATGCATCAGGTCAAGCAGAGAAATGTCATGAAGGGGTAAAGGTGGGGCCGCCAGGCAGCCCCAAGGCCTTTTTCATTGTGCCCGGAACAGCGCCAGGCAGTTGTCCAGCATGCGGTTGGAGAAGCCCCACTCGTTGTCGTACCAGGCCAGCACCTTGAGCATGCGGCCGTTGGCGCGGGTGTGGTTGGCGTCGAAGATCGACGACAGCGGGTTGTGGTTGAAGTCGCACGAGACCAGCGGCAGGCTGTTGTAGCCGAGCACGCGCGAATGACGGCTGGCTTCGAGGAACAAGCGGTTGACCTCGTCGGCACTGGCTTCGCGCTTGAGGTTGACGGTCAGGTCGACCAGCGACACGTTGATCACCGGCACCCGTACCGCCATGCCGGTGAGCTTGCCGGCCAGTTCCGGCAGCACCAGGCCCACGGCTTCGGCGGCGCCAGTCTTGCTCGGGATCATCGATTGGGTGGCCGAGCGGGCCCGGTAGGGGTCGCTGTGGTAGACGTCGGTCAGCACCTGGTCGTTGGTGTAGGCGTGGATGGTGGTCATCAGCCCCTGCTCGATGCCGAACTCACGCTGCAGCACCTGGGCAATCGGCGCCAGGCAGTTGGTGGTGCACGAGGCGTTGGAGATGACTTGGTGCGAGGCGCGCAGCACGTCGTGGTTGACGCCATACACCACGGTAGCATCGGCGCCCTTGGCCGGCGCCGAGATGATCACCTTGCCGGCGCCAGCCGTGATATGGGCCGCCGCCTTGGCGCGGTCGGTGAACAGCCCGGTGCATTCGAACACCACATCGATGGCTTCGGCTTTCCAGGGCAGTTCGGCGGGGTTGCGGATGGCGCTGACGGCGATGCGATCGCCGTTGACCGTCAGGCTTTCATGATCGGCCTCGACGGTGGCATCGAAGGTGCCATGTACGCTGTCGTACTTGAGCAGGTGGGCATTCATCGCGCTGTCGCCCAGGTCGTTGATGGCGACGACCTGCAGGTCCTGGCGGTAGCCTTGGGTATAGAGTGCGCGCAGGACGTTGCGTCCGATGCGGCCGAATCCGTTGATCGCGATGCGAAGGGTCATTGGCATTACCTCTGGCAGTTCGGGTGAAGCCTGTGGCACAAAATGGGATGAGGCTTCACTGAAACGGTTTTGTTATTGGAATTACAAGATTATTCACTCCAAGATAGAAAACAAGCATTTTTAGTGGCAATATTTTGGTAAATCTACAACGAGTGATCGAGCCTTCCACGCCAACGACCTTTCCGGCCCCTGCCTTGAGCCTAGGTCGCAATCGTTTGGAGTGGAAATGCCGGTTCAGGTCGCCCTTACACATAGCCTGGAGTCCAGTACATGCATCCGCGCATCCTTGAGGTCACCGCGAGGCTGACCGAACGCAGCCGTGCCACCCGTGAACGCTACCTTGAGCTCATTCGCGGCGCGGCCAGCGACGGCCCGATGCGCGCCAGCCTGCAGTGCGCCAACTTCGCCCACGGCGTGGCCGGTTGCGGCAGCCAGGACAAGCACAGCCTGCGGATGATGAACGCTGCCAACGTGGCCATCGTCTCTGCCTACAACGACATGCTCTCGGCGCACCAGCCGTACCAGCACTTCCCCGAACAGATCAAACAGGCGCTGCGCGATATCGGCTCGGTCGGCCAGTTCGCCGGTGGCGTACCGGCCATGTGCGATGGCGTGACCCAGGGTGAACCTGGCATGGAGCTGGCGATCGCCAGCCGCGAAGTGATCGCCATGTCCACGGCCATCGCCCTGTCGCACAACATGTTCGATGCTGCGCTGATGCTGGGCATCTGCGACAAGATCGTGCCCGGCCTGATGATGGGGGCGTTGCGTTTCGGCCACCTGCCGACCATCTTCGTGCCTGGCGGGCCGATGCCTTCGGGCATCTCCAACAAGGAAAAGGCCGACGTGCGCCAGCGCTACGCCGAGGGCAAGGCCAGCCGCGAGGAGTTGCTGGAGTCGGAGATGAAGTCCTACCACAGCCCCGGCACCTGCACCTTCTATGGGACAGCCAACACCAACCAGCTGGTGATGGAAGTCATGGGCCTGCACCTGCCGGGCGCCTCGTTCGTCAACCCCTACACCCCATTGCGCGATGCGCTGACCGCCGAGGCGGCGCAGCAGGTCACGCGCATGACCAAGGCCAGCGGCAGCTTCATGCCGTTGGGCGAGATCGTCGACGAGAAGGCGCTGGTCAACTCCATCGTCGCTCTGCACGCCACCGGCGGCTCGACCAACCACACCCTGCATATCCCGGCGATTGCCCAGGCTGCCGGGATCCAGCTGACCTGGCAGGACATGGCCGACCTCTCCGAGGTGGTGCCGACGCTGTCTCACGTCTACCCCAACGGCAAGGCCGACATCAACCACTTCCAGGCCGCAGGCGGCATGAGCTTCCTGATCCGCGAACTGCTCGACGCCGGGCTGCTGCACGAGGACGTCAATACCGTGGCCGGCCACGGTCTGCGCCGCTACACCCAGGAACCGTTCCTCGACGACGGCAAGCTGGTGTGGCGCGAGGGGCCGCAGCACAGCCTGGACGAAAGCATCCTGCGCCCGGTCGCCCGGCCATTCTCGGCCGAGGGCGGGTTGCGGGTGATGGAAGGCAACCTGGGGCGCGGGGTGATGAAAGTCTCCGCCGTGGCGCCGGAACACCAGGTGGTCGAGGCTCCGGCGCGAGTCTTCCACGATCAGCAGTCGCTGGCCGATGCCTTCAAGGCTGGCGAGTTGGAGCGCGATTTCGTCGCCGTGGTGCGCTTCCAGGGCCCGCGCTGCAACGGCATGCCCGAGCTGCACAAGCTCACGCCGTTCCTCGGTGTGCTGCAGGACCGCGGCTACAAGGTCGCGCTGGTCACCGACGGACGCATGTCCGGTGCTTCGGGCAAGATCCCGGCGGCGATCCACGTGTGCCCCGAAGCCTATGACGGCGGCCCGCTGGCACGGGTGCGCGATGGTGATATCGTGCGCGTCGACGGTGTCGAAGGCACGCTGCAACTGATGGTGTCGGCCGAGGAACTGGCCAGTCGCGATCAGCCTGATGCACCCCAGGGTAATGACCTGGGGTGCGGGCGCGAGCTGTTCGGCTTCATGCGCGTCGCGTTCAGCCCGGCAGAGCAGGGCGCCAGCGCCTTTACCTCTGCCCTGGAGCGTTTCAAATGAAGGCCTCGCTGGTCGGTGACATCGGCGGTACCAACGCCCGCTTTGCCCTGTGGCGTGACAATGATCTGCACGCGGTGCAGGTGCTGGCGACGGCGGACTATTCCAGCCCCGAGCAGGCTATCGAGGCCTACCTCAAGGACCAGGGCCTCGAACGTGGCGACGTCTCGGACGTGTGCCTGTCGGTGGCCGGCCCTGTCGATGGCGACGAATTTCGCTTCACCAACAATCACTGGCGCCTGAGCCGCTCGGCCTTCTGCAAGGTGCTGCAGGTCGAGCGCCTGTCGCTGATCAACGACTTTTCCGCCATGGCGCTGGGCATGACCCGCCTCAAGCCTGGCGAGTTCGTCGAGGTGTGCCCCGGCCAGGCGGACGCCGCGCGCCCGGCGCTGGTCATCGGTGCGGGTACCGGCCTTGGCGTCGGCACCTTGCTCAGCCTTGGCGAGCAGCACTGGATGGCGCTGCCGGGCGAGGGCGGGCATGTCGACCTGCCGGTGGGCAATGCCCGTGAGGCGGCGATCCACCAGCAGATCCACAGCCAGATCGGCCATGTCAGCGCCGAGACCGTGCTCAGTGGTGGTGGGTTGGTGCGGCTGTACCAGGCGATCTGTGCGCTGGATGGCGCTGCACCCCGTCACAAGACCCCTGCGCAGATCACCGATGCTGCGCTGGGCGGCGAACCGCAGGCCCTGGCGGTGATCGAACAGTTCTCACGCTTTCTCGGGCGTGTAGCGGGTAACAATGTGCTGACCTTGGGGGCGCGTGGGGGGGTCTATATTGTTGGCGGCGTGGTGCCGCGTTTCGCCGAGCTGTTCCTGCGCAGCGGGTTCGCGGCAAGCTTTGCCGACAAGGGCTGCATGAGCGGCTACTTCCCAGGTGTGCCGGTGTGGCTGGTGACGGCGGAGTTTTCCGGGTTGCTCGGAGCCGGTGTGGCTTTGCAGCAGATGCTGGACCACTGACGGTCGGTTGTGATGCCATTCGCGGGCAAGCCCGCTCCTACAAAGAACTGTGGGGGCGGGCTTGCCTGCGAATGGCCTCGACACCGATAGAATGTCGCCACAACAGGCATCAAGACCTGTAACGACCAAAGGGAATTCATTGTGAGCACTGCCGGTAAAACCATCCTGATGGTCGACGACGATCAGGACATTCGCGAGCTGCTACAGACCTACCTCAGCCGCTCCGGCCTCCAGGTCCATGCCGAACCCGACGGCCAGGGCTTTCGCCGCGCGCTGGATGCCGGCAACTACGACCTGGTGATCCTCGACGTGATGCTGCCCGACGAGGATGGCTTCAGCCTGTGCCGCTGGGTGCGCCAGCACCCGCGCCAGTCGCGGGTGCCGATCATCATGCTCACCGCCAGCTCCGATGAAGCCGACCGTGTCATCGGCCTGGAACTGGGCGCCGACGATTACCTGGGCAAACCCTTCAGCCCGCGCGAACTGCAGGCGCGAATCAAGGCCCTGCTGCGTCGCTGCGACTTCACCACGGCCACCCCTGCCAGCGCGGTGCTTACCTTCGAAGACTGGCGCCTGGATACGGTCAGCCATCGTCTGTTCCACCGCGATGGCGAAGAAGTGATTCTCTCCGGTGCCGACTTCGCCCTGCTCAAGCTGTTTCTCGACCATCCCCAGCAGATCCTCGATCGCGACACCATTGGCAATGCCACCCGCGGGCGTGAGCCGATGCCGCTGGACCGCATCGTCGACATGGCGGTGAGCCGCCTGCGCCAGCGCCTGCGTGACACCGACAAGCCGCCGCGGCTGATCCGCACCGTGCGCGGCAGCGGCTACCTGCTTGCCGCGAATGTCAGCTGTGCCGGCTGAGCAGGCTGCCGAGCGCCGCTGGCGCCTGCTGCCGCGCTCGTTGCTGGGGCGCATGCTGCTGCTCACCTTGCTGGTGGTGCTGATCGCCCAGGGGTTGTCGAGCGTGATCTGGGTCGCCCAGCTGCGGGCCAGCCAGCTGCAGGGCCTACGCGCCAGCGCCAGCAGCCTTGCGCACTCGATGAGCGCCAGCGTCAGCTACTTCCGCTCCCTGCCGGTGGCCTACCGGCCGATGGTGCTCGACCAGCTGCGCAGCATGGGCGGTACGCGCTTTTTCGTCTCGCTCAACGAAAAGCCGCTGGACATGCCGGTGCTGCCCATCACCCCGCGCAAACAGGCGGTGATCGAGGTGTTCCAGCAGGTGCTGCACGAACGCCTGGGCCAGCAGATGGAAATCTCCGTCGAGTTCGTCAGCCCCGACGACCTGCGCATCTTCAACAGCGGCCTGAAGCTCGACGAGCTGCCGCGCTCCTGGGCCCACTACGCGTTGACCCTCGAACCGCTCAATCCGCCGGTGCTGGTCACCCAGATCCGCCTGGACGAAGGCGAGTGGCTGTACATCGCCTCGCTGTTGCCCGAGCCCTATACCGGTCTTGAACCCGAGCGCCTGCCGCGCCAGCAGATCGGCTTCATCGCCCTGACCACCCTGTTGCTGCTGTTGTTCATCGGCTTGCTGGTGCACTGGCAGAGCTGGCCGCTCAAGCGCCTGGCGCGGGCAGCGCGGGAGATGTCACTGGGGGCCGACGTGCCGCCGGTGGCCGAAGGTGGCGGCAGCGAGGTGGTCGAGGTAGGGCGCGCGTTCAATGCCATGCGTGAGCGTATCAGCCGCTACCTGACCGAACGCTCGCAGCTGTTCAGCGCCATCTCCCACGACCTGCGCACGCCGATCACCCGCCTGCGCCTGCGGGTGGAACTGCTCGAAGACGAGCACCTGCAAGCCAAGTTCAGCCGCGATCTCGACGAGCTGGAGCTGCTGGTCAAGGGCGCTTTGCAGTGCGTGAAAGATACCGACATCCACGAGAACATCGAACCGATCGACCTCAACCAGGTGCTGGAAATCCTCGCCGAACCCTACCTGCGTGATGGTCGAATCACGGTCGAAGGGCGTGTGTTGGCGCCTTATCCGGGCAAGCCGCTGGCGTTGCGGCGATGCATCGGCAACCTGATCGACAACGCCATCAAGTATGGCGAGCGTGCGCACCTGCGCATCATCGACAACGCCGAGGCCTTCGTGCTGCAGGTCGACGACCAGGGCCCCGGCGTGCCGGAGCAGCGTCTGGAGCAGGTGTTCGAGCCGCATTTTCGTCTGGCGGGGCAGCAGCAGGGGTATGGGCTGGGGCTGGGGATTGCGCGTAACATCGCCCACAGCCATGGCGGGGAGGTGAGTTTGTTGAACCTTCGTGAGGGTGGGTTGCGGGTGACCTTGTTCCTGCCTCGGAATATCGATTGATTTGGCCAGCCCTATCGCGGGACAAGCCCGCTCCCACAGGTACCTGTAGGAGCGGGCTTGTCCCGCGATGAGGTCACTGAAATTGTCACGGGATGGTGACATTCACACAGGCCTTCGTGACATGCCCGCCGGGACGGCTGGCTAGAATTCGCTGACGACAGGCACCCGGCCTGTCCCTGGCAAGGATTGAGCAGGTGATGGACAGCGTCGATTTCCCTTTCTGCAGTTGGCTCGACTCCCCGGTTCACAACGCCTGGCTGGTCGCCGAGGGCCAGCGCCTGGTGACCTTCGCCAAAGCCTCGCGCCTGCCTGGCGGTTTTGGCAGCCTCGATGCCCAGGGCCGACTGCCCGACGGCGCAATCGCCGAAACCCTGCATACTGCGCGCATGACCCATTGCTTCGCCATGGCGCATGTGCAGGGCATCCCTGGCTGCCTGCCGCTGGTGGAGCACGGTGTCGCGGCACTGCTCGCAGGGCCGCTGCGCGATGCGCGGGATGATGGCTGGTTCGCCCGCGCCGATGGCGAGGGCGATACCGGCAAGACCGCCTACCTGCATGCCTTCGTCGCCTTGGCCGCCAGTTCCGCAGTGGTCGCCGGCGCACCTGGCGCCGAGCAATTGCTCGGGGCGGCCACCGCGGTCATCGAGACGCGCTTCTGGAGCGAGGAAGAGGGCGCCCTGCGCGAGTCCTTCGCCCATGACTGGACGCAGCCGGAAGCCTACCGTGGCGCCAACAGCAACATGCACGCCACCGAGGCCTTCCTCGCCCTGGCCGATGTCACCGGCCACACGCACTGGCTCGACCGCGCCCTGCGCATCGTCGAACGAATCATCCACTCCCACGCCGCGGCTAACGGCTTCGGTGTCATCGAGCATTTCGACGTGCAGTGGCAGGCACTGCACGACTACAACCACGAAAACCCCACCGACGGCTTTCGCCCCTACGGCACCACACCCGGTCATGCCTTCGAGTGGGCACGCTTGGTTCTCCACCTGGAAGCCGCGCGCCAGCGCGCCGGTCTGCCCGCCCCGCAGTGGCTGCTGGACGACGCGCGGGGGCTGTTCGCCAATGCCTGCCGTCACGCCTGGCACGCTGATGGTGCGCCGGGCATCGTCTACACCCTCGATTGGCAGAACCGGCCAGTAGTGCAGGCGCGCCTGCACTGGACCCACGCCGAAGCCTGTGCGACGGCTGCAGCGTTGTTGCGTCGTACCGGGGAAGGTGAATACGAGCAGTGGTACCGGCGTTTCTGGGACTTCATCGACAGCCATTTCATCGATCGCGTCCACGGCAGCTGGCACCATGAGCTGGACCCGCAGAACCGCCCTGGCGCAAGCATCTGGGGCGGCAAGCCCGATCTTTACCACGCCTACCAGGCGGTGCTCCTGCCGCGCCTGCCGTTGGCACCCAGCCTGGCCACTGCGCTGGCCCTGGGCAATGTAACCAAGTGATGACATTCGCGCATCGCTTCGTTACCTGCCCTGGTCTGCGCGCTCATTAGACTCCATGCAACGCAAGCGAACGACTTGCACCGCATAACAACAAGAAAGGTATACCGATGAATTCCACTCTGCGCCTCGCCGCCGCTATTTCCCTCGCCTCGCTCATGCCCCTCAGCGCCTTCGCCGCCGAATCCAAAGGCAGCGTCGAGGTGGTGCACTGGTGGACCTCCGGTGGCGAGAAAGCTGCCGTCGACGTCCTCAAGGCCCAGGTCGAGAAAGATGGTTTCACCTGGAAAGACGGCGCTGTGGCCGGTGGCGGTGGTTCCACCGCGATGACCGTGCTCAAGAGCCGCGCCGTTGCTGGCAACCCGCCAGGCGTCGCCCAGATCAAGGGCCCCGATATCCAGGACTGGGCCGCCACCGGCCTGCTCGACAGCGATGTGCTCAAGGACGTCGCCAAGCAGGAAAAGTGGGACAGCCTGCTCGACAAGAAAGTCGCTGACACCGTCAAGTACGAAGGTGACTACGTCGCCGTGCCGGTGAACATCCACCGCATCAACTGGCTGTGGATCAACCCCGAGGTGTTCAAGAAGGCCGGCATCGACAAGGCGCCGACCACCCTCGACGAATTCTACGCCGCAGCCGACAAGCTCAAGGCCGCAGGCTTCATTCCCCTGGCACACGGTGGCCAGCCATGGCAGGACAGCACCGTGTTCGAGAACGTGGTGCTCGCGGTGATGGGGGTGGAGGGCTACAAGAAGGCCCTGGTCGACCTCGACGAAAAAGCCCTGACCGGCCCGGAGATGGTCAAGGCGCTGACCGAGCTCAAGAAGGTCGCCACCTACATGGACCCTGACGGCAAGGGCCAGGACTGGAACCTCGAGGCTGCGAAGGTCATCAACGGCAAGGCCGGCATGCAGATCATGGGCGACTGGGCCAAGAGCGAGTGGACCCTGGCCAAGAAGACCGCGGGCAAGGACTACCAATGCGTACCCTTCCCCGGCACCGAAAAGGGCTTCCTGTACAACATCGACTCGCTGGCGGTGTTCAAGCAGAAGAACGAAGGCACCACCGCAGGTCAGCAGGACATCGCCAAGCGTGTGCTGGGTGAAGACTTCCAGAAGACCTTCAGCATCAACAAGGGCTCGATCCCGGTGCGCAACGACATGCTGGCCGACATGAGCAAGTATGGCTTCGACAGTTGCGCCCAGACCGCTGCCAAGGACTTCCTGGCAGACGCCAAGTCGGGTGGCCTGCAACCGAGCATGGCGCACAACATGGCGACCACGCTCGCCGTGCAGGGGGCGTTCTTCGATGTGGTGACCAACTACATCAACGATCCGAAGGCCGATCCGGCCGATGCGGCGAAGAAGCTCAACGCAGCGGTCAAGGCTGCCCAATAACGGCCCAATCGCGGGACAAGCCCGCTCCCACAGGTTTGGCGCCATGCGCTGAACCTGTGGGTGGGCCAGGTCTTTGTGGGAGCGGGCTTGTCCCGCGATGCGGTGCGCAGCACCGCCCTCGTTCCGGTATCTGAAATCATGACTACGACCACCGCCCAACTGCGGGCCTCACCCCTGGACGCGCTCCAGCGCTGGCTACCGAAACTGGTGCTGGCGCCGAGCATGTTCATCGTGCTGGTGGGCTTCTACGGCTACATCCTCTGGACCTTCGTCCTGTCGTTCACCACCTCGACCTTCCTGCCCACCTACAAATGGGCGGGCCTGGCCCAGTACGCGCGGCTGTTCGACAACGACCGCTGGTGGGTGGCGAGCAAGAACCTGCTGGTGTTCGGCGGGATGTTCATCGGCATCACCCTGGTGATCGGCGTGCTGCTGGCGGTGTTCCTCGACCAGCGCATCCGCCGCGAAGGGGTAATCCGCACCATCTACCTGTACCCCATGGCACTGTCGATGATCGTGACCGGTACCGCCTGGAAGTGGCTGCTCAACCCCGGCATGGGCCTGGACAAGCTGCTGCGCGACTGGGGCTGGGAGGGTTTTCGCCTCGACTGGCTGATCGATCCGGACCGGGTCGTCTACTGCCTGGTGATCGCCGCGGTATGGCAGGCCTCGGGCTTCATCATGGCGATGTTCCTTGCCGGGCTGCGCGGTGTCGACCAGTCGATCATCCGTGCTGCGCAAATCGACGGCGCGAGCATGCCGCGCATCTACTGGACCGTGGTGCTGCCAAGCCTGCGCCCGGTGTTCTTCAGTTCGCTGATGATCCTCTCGCACATCGCCATCAAGAGCTTCGACCTGGTGGCCGCGATGACCGCCGGTGGCCCTGGCTATTCCTCGGACCTGCCAGCGATGTTCATGTATTCGTTCACCTTCAGCCGCGGGCAGATGGGCATGGGTTCTGCCAGCGCGATCCTGATGCTCGGCGCGATCCTCGCGATCCTCGTGCCTTACTTGTATTCCGAGCTGAGGACCAAACGCAATGACCACTAACCTCGACAAACCGGCCCTCAGCCTGGGCCGCATCGCCATCCACGCGGTGCTGCTGCTGGCCGTGCTGCTCTACCTGGTACCGCTGGTAGTGATGCTGCTGACCGGCTTCAAGACCCCGGAAGACATCAGCACCGGCAACCTGTTGAGCTGGCCTGAGCTGTTCACCACGATTGGCTGGGTCAAGGCCTGGGCCACGGTCAGCGGCTACTTCTGGAACTCGATCCTGATCACCGTGCCGGCGGTGCTGATCTCCACGGCCATAGGCGCGCTGAACGGCTACGTGCTGTCGATGTGGCGCTTCCGTGGCTCGCAACTGTTCTTCGGTCTGCTGCTGTTCGGCTGCTTCCTGCCATTCCAGACCGTGCTGCTGCCGGCCTCGTTCACCCTTGGCAAGCTGGGACTTGCCAGCACCACCTCCGGGCTGGTGCTGGTGCACGTGGTCTATGGTCTGGCCTTCACCACGCTGTTCTTCCGCAACTACTACGTGAGCATTCCCGAGGCACTGGTCAAGGCTGCACGCCTGGATGGTGCCGGGTTCTTCACCATCTTCCGCCGCATCATCCTGCCGATGTCGACGCCGATCATCATGGTCTGCCTGATCTGGCAGTTCACCCAGATCTGGAACGACTTCCTGTTCGGCGTGGTGTTCTCCAGCGGCGATTCGCAACCGATCACCGTGGCCCTGAACAACCTGGTCAACACCAGCACCGGTGCCAAGGAATACAACGTCGACATGGCCGCGGCAATGATCGCCGCACTGCCAACCCTGCTGGTCTATGTGGTCGCAGGCAAGTATTTCGTGCGTGGGCTGACCGCCGGCGCAGTCAAGGGGTAAGTCATGGCAACGCTCGAACTTCGCAATGTAAACAAGACCTACGGCACCGGCTTGCCGGACACCCTCAAGGATATCCAGCTGGCCATCAAGGATGGCGAGTTCCTGATCCTGGTCGGCCCTTCCGGCTGCGGCAAGTCCACCTTGATGAACTGCATCGCCGGCCTCGAGAACATCACCGGTGGGGCGATCCTGATCGATGACCAGGACGTCTCCGGCATGAGCCCGAAGGACCGTGACATCGCCATGGTGTTCCAGTCCTACGCGCTGTACCCGACCATGAGCGTGCGCGAGAACATCGAGTTCGGCCTGAAGATCCGCAAGATGCCGCAGTCGGCGATCGACGAAGAAGTCGCGCGGGTAGCCAAGCTGCTGCAGATCGAACACCTGCTCAATCGCAAGCCTGGCCAGCTCTCCGGTGGCCAGCAACAGCGCGTGGCCATGGGCCGGGCGCTGGCGCGCAGGCCGAAGATCTACCTGTTCGACGAGCCGTTGTCGAACCTCGACGCCAAGCTGCGGGTCGAGATGCGCACCGAAATGAAACTGATGCACCAGCGCCTGAAAACCACCACGGTGTACGTGACCCACGACCAGATCGAGGCCATGACCCTGGGTGACAAGGTCGCGGTGATGAAGGACGGCATCATCCAGCAGTTCGGTACGCCCCAGCAGATCTACAACGATCCGGCCAACCTGTTCGTCGCCAGCTTCATCGGCTCGCCACCGATGAACTTCATCCCGGTGCGCATCAGCAAGCAGGACGGGCGCCTGTTCGCCCTGCTCG
>NZ_JAYFUI010000087.1:0-27275 GCF_034961125.1 Pseudomonas machongensis
GAACTGCACAAAGGCACGGCATGTCGCGACGAACGCAGCTTTGTTGTTCTTGCGGAAGTCGGCGATGGTTTTGAAGTCGGGTTTGAGCCGGTTGATCAGCCACATCACTTCGATGTTGCGCTGGCATTCGGCTTCCAGGCGCCGGGACGAGCGAATGCGCTGGAAATAACCATAAAGGTAGAGCTTTAGCTGATCGGCGGGGTCGTACGCGGGGCGCCCGGTGGCCTTGGGCTGAGTTTTCTCAAAGCCGAGCTGACCCAGATCAAGCTTGGCGACATACAGGTCGATGACCCGTACGAGGTGATCTTCCGGGATCAATTCCTCCAGCGAGACCGGGAACAAGCTGGTCTGGCTGCGGGACTCTCCTTGTATGTAGGCCATAACGAAGAATGCTCCGTATCTTTCGATACGGAGCATTCTCTTAAAGGGCGGGGCAGATTGCTAGGTTTTCACACAGTCTGTTGTCGGCTCCTTTTGCTTTGCACAGCGGCAAGTGGCGCGTCAGCTGTAGATCATCTTGCGGCTCATGCCGCCATCGACCACAAATTCCTGGCCGGTGACGAATCCGGCCTGACGCGACAACAGCCAGGCCACCAGTGCCGCAACATCCTCCACCGTCCCTACCCTGCCCGTTGGATGCTGGGCGTGGTCGGCTTCGGTGAGGGGTTCGGCGCGGCGCTGGGACGGATCGCGGGCGTCGACCCAACCAGGGCTGACGGCGTTGACCCGGATCTCCGGCCCCAGGCTCATGGCCAGGGCGTGGGTCAGTGCCAGCAGCCCGCCCTTGCTTGCGGCATAGGCCTCGGTGTCCGGCTCCGACTGACGTGCACGTGTGGAGGCCAGGTTAACGATCGCCCCGCCATGCGCGCGCAGGTAAGGCGCACAGTGCTTGGCCAACAGCATCGGGCCACTGAGGTTGACCGCCAATACACGATTCCATTGCGCAAGGCTCAAGCTCTCGAGCGTATGGTTGTGCGGGTTGGCGATGGCCGCGTTGCACACCAGCGCATCCAGACGCCCAAATTGGCCCAGCACCTGGGCCACACCAGCGCTGACCTGGGCCTCGTCGGAGACGTCCATGGCGATGAACCAGGCGTTGCTGCCCAGGGTCTTGGCAACCTTGGCACCGCGCTGGCGGTCCAGGTCACTCAACACCACCTGCCAACCTTCGCAGATCAGCCAGGCGGCGATGCCCAGGCCGATGCCGCGGGCGGCACCGGTTACCAAGGCCACCCGACCGTTATGGTCTGGCTCGCCACCTGCCCAGTCGATCACAGCGCTGCCAACCCACGCGCCAGATCGGCCTGCAGGTCGGCGACGTCCTCAAGCCCCACCGCAACGCGAATCAGGCTGTCACGGATGCCGGCCGCCTCACGCTCCTGCGGGCTCAGACGACCGTGGGAGGTGGTCGCCGGATGGGCGATGGTGGTCTTGCTGTCACCCAGGTTCGTGGTGATCGAAATCACCCGAGTGGCGTCGATAAAGCGCCAGGCGCCCTCTTTGCCACCCTTGACCTCGAAGCTGACCACCGCGCCGAAGCCACTCATCTGGCGCTTGGCCAGTTCGTGTTGCGGATGGCTTGGCAGGCCGGCGTAATGCACCTTTTCCACACCTTCCTGCTGCTCCAGCCATTCAGCCAAGGCCTGCGCGCTCTCGCAGTGCGCACGCATGCGCAGCTTGAGGGTCTCCAGGCCCTTGGTGAAAATCCAGGCGTTGAACGGGCTGAGGGTCGGCCCCGCGGTACGCAAGAAGCCCACCACTTCCTTCATCTGCTCGGCACGACCGGCAACCACGCCGCCCATGCTGCGGCCCTGGCCGTCGATGAACTTGGTCGCGGAGTGGAAGACGATATCGGCCCCCTGCTTGAGCGGTTGCTGCAGCGCCGGCGTGCTGAAGCAGTTGTCCACTACCAGCATCGCGCCACCGGCGTGGGCGATTTCGGCCAGTGCGCCGATATCCACCAACTCCGCCAGCGGGTTGGACGGCGACTCGACGATCAGCAGCTTGGTGTTGGCCTTGATGGCGTTCTTCCAACCACCAAGATCGACCAGCGGCACATAGTCCACCTGCACACCGAAGCGCTTGAAATACTTCTCGAAGAGGCTGATGGTCGAGCCGAACACGCTCTGCGACACCAGCACGTGGTCGCCAGCGCTGCACAGCGACATGACCACGGCGAGAATCGCCGCCATGCCGGTGGACGTCGCCACGGCCTGCTCCGCACCTTCCATGGCCGCCAGGCGTTCCTCGAAGGCACGCACGGTCGGGTTGGTGTAGCGTGAGTAAACGTTGCCCGGCGTTTCACCGGCAAAACGCGCAGCCGCATCGGCGGCCGTGCGGAAGACATAGCTGGAGGTCAGAAACAGCGCTTCGCTGTGCTCGCCCTCGGGCGTACGGTGCTGACCGGCACGCACTGCCAGGGTGTCGAAACCGACACCTTCCAGGTCGCTGTCCAGCCGTCCGGCATCCCATTGATCCGTCATGCCGTTACTCCTAAAAAGCCCAAAGTCAGTTGTTGTACAGGTCGATGATCGCGCTGACAGCCTGGGTCTTGACCTTGGCCGCATCGTTGCGAGCCTGTTCGATACGGTCCAGGTAGGCATCGTCGATGTCGCCGGTAACGTATTCACCGTTGAACACCGCGCAATCGAAGTGCTCGATCTTGATCTTGCCGCCACCGACCGATTCGATCAGGTCCGGCAGGTCCTGATAGATCAGCCAGTCGGCGCCGATCAACTCGGCCACCTGTTCGGTGGTACGGTTGTGGGCGATCAGTTCGTGAGCGCTCGGCATGTCGATGCCGTAGACGTTGGGGTAACGCACAGCCGGCGCCGCGGAGCAGAAGTAGACGTTCTTCGCGCCGGCTTCACGGGCCATCTGGATGATCTGCTTGCAGGTGGTGCCGCGTACGATCGAGTCATCCACCAGCATCACGTTCTTGCCGCGGAATTCCAGCTCGATGGCATTGAGCTTCTGGCGTACCGATTTCTTGCGCGCGGCCTGGCCGGGCATGATGAAGGTACGGCCGATGTAGCGGTTCTTGACGAAGCCTTCGCGGAACTTCACACCCAGGTGGTTGGCCAGCTCCAGGGCCGCGGTGCGGCTGGTGTCCGGGATCGGGATGACCACGTCGATGTCGTGCTCCGGGCGCTCGCGGCGAATCTTCTCGGCCAGCTTCTCGCCCATGCGCAGACGCGCCTTGTACACCGAGACACCATCCATGATCGAGTCAGGACGAGCCAGGTAAACATGCTCGAAGATGCAGGGCTGCAGTTTCGGGTTGTTGGCACACTGCTTGGTGTACATCTGCCCTTCTTCGGTGATGTACACGGCCTCGCCTGGCGCCAGGTCACGGATCAGGGTGAAGCCGAGGACGTCCAGGGCAACGCTTTCGGAGGCGATCATGTACTCGACGCCTTCGTCGGTGTGGCGCTGGCCGAACACCACCGGACGAATGCCGTTGGGGTCACGGAAGCCGACGATGCCGTAGCCGGTGATCATCGCCACCACCGCATAGCCACCGACACAGCGGCTGTGCACATGGGAGACCGCCGCGAACACGTCCTCCTCGGTCGGCTGCAGCTTGCCGCGTACGGCCAGCTCATGGGCGAACACGTTGAGCAGCACTTCCGAGTCGGAATTGGTGTTTACGTGACGCAGGTCGGACTCGTAGATCTCCTTGGCCAACTGTTCGACGTTGGTCAGGTTGCCGTTGTGCGCCAGGGTGATGCCATACGGCGAGTTGACGTAGAACGGCTGAGCCTCGGCCGAGGTGGAGCTGCCCGCGGTCGGGTAGCGCACGTGGCCGATGCCCATGTGGCCGACCAGGCGCTGCATGTGGCGCTGCTGGAAGACGTCGCGCACCAGGCCATTATCCTTGCGCAGGAACAACCGGCCGTCATGGCTGGTCACGATACCGGCAGCGTCCTGGCCGCGGTGCTGGAGGACCGTTAGCGCGTCATACAGCGCCTGATTGACGTTCGACTTACCGACGATACCGACGATGCCACACATGCGACGCAACCCCTACTTTGACGAAACTTGAGTGAAAAGCGCTCAGGGCCGGGATGGACCGAGCAGCTGTTCCTTGAACGGAAGATCAACTGGAGAGCTGATCCCACTGGACATCCACTGACCGGCGAAACCGAGAATCAGGTTCTTCGACCAGTCAGCGACCAATAGAAATTGTGGTATCAGGCGTGATTCCTGCCACCACGGATCCTGTTGCACCGGGCCCAGGCTGAGCAAGCCGACGGCCACCACCACCAGCAAGGCCCCGCGCGCGGCGCCGAACACCATGCCGAGGAAACGATCGGTGCCGGACAGCCCGGTCACGCGGATCAGCTCGCCGACGAGGAAGTTGATCATCGCCCCCACCAGCAGGGTGGCGACGAAAAGAATGGTACACCCGGCGATGATCCGTGCCGAGGGTGTCTGGATATAGCTCTCCAGGTACTGCGACAGCGACCCGCCGAACATCCAGGCAACCGCGCCGGCAATGATCCAGATGAGCAAGGACAAGGCTTCCTTGACGAAGCCGCGCTTGAGACTGATCAGTGAGGAAACGGCGACGACCGCAATGATCGCCCAATCAACCCAGGTAAATGCCACGGTGCTGCCTGCAGACGTTTGAGGCGGCGCATTTTAACAGAGCGGAGGGCTTGGGGTAAGCGGAATGTCAGGTCGTTGAAGGCCTGCAGCTTGACTTTCAGGACAACTTTGCAGCGCTCGCGAAGGCTGGAATCGAACGAAAAACGGCCCTGCCCGACCGGCGTCAATGCGCTGGTCTGGCAGGGCCGCTCGGATTCAGCCTCGTTCCGGCTGGAAACGAACCACGATACCCTTGAGATTCTGCTGGCGGTTGATCACATCACGCAGGCGCTCGGCTTCGGCACGCTCGATCAGTGGGCCGACGAACACCCGGTTCATGCCGTCAGCCGACCGGATATAGGCGTTGTAGCCCTGGCTGCGCAGCGTCTTTTGCAGGTTATCGGCCCCAGCGCGATTGGACAGGCTGGCCAGCTGGATCGACCAGCTCACCGGCAGGCCGTTGGCGTCGATCTTCGACGCTGTCGCCGGCTTGCTTGCACTGGCAGTGGCAGCAGGTGCGGGAGTGGCAGGCGGCACCGGGCGCGCTTCAGCTTTAGCGGCAGGTGCTGGGGCTGGCGACTTGGCCACCGGCACTTGGGCGACCTGCGCAGGTGACGGCGTGATCGGCTGGGTTGGCGCGCTGACCGGTGCAGTGGACTCGTCGACCACCACTGGCGGTTGCTCCGAGGGATCAGGCAGCGACTGAGGCTCCGGCACCTGCACAGGCTCCACCTTGACGTCGGGCAGGCTTGGCATGGCCGGCGCCTGGGGCGCCTCGACGCGCACCTGGCGCATCTCGTCCTCGCGGGTGAACAGCATCGGCAGGAAGATCACCGCCAGCGCCACCAGCACCAGCGCACCGACCATGCGCTGCTTCATCCCTTTATCCAGCACTGCCATCTACTCCATCCTCCGGGACCTGCCGCTCGAGCCATTCCAGGGCTTGGCCGACGCAGAAAAACGAACCGAACAGCAAGATCTGATCATCCGCCGTTGCCTGTGCACACTGCCCTTCTAGGGCAGCGGCGACACTGGCATAAGACTTCACCGTAGCACCTTGGTTCGTCAAGGCAGTGGCCAGTTCGGCAGCCGCACGACTGCGCGGGGTATCCAGGGGGGCTACCGCCCAGTCGTCGACCAGGCCCTGCAGTGGCGCGATCACGCCTTCCAGGTCCTTGTCGGCGAGCAGGCCGAACACCGCCAACCGACGCCCCTTCAACGGACGCGCGGCCAGGCGGCGAGCTAGATACTCCGCGGCATGCGGGTTGTGCCCGACATCCAGCAGCAGCTCCACCGCCTTGCCCTGCCAGGTCAACTGGCGACGGTCCAGGCGACCGGTAATGCGGGTATCGAGCAACGCCCGGCGAACCTGCTCGGCTTGCCACGGCAAGCCCATCAGCAGGTAGGCCTGCAGTGCCAGGGCAGCGTTTTCCATGGGCAGGTCGAGCAGCGGCAGGTCATGCAGCGCCACCGGCTGACCGTCGGTCGTGGTGCCACGCCAGCTCCAGCGGCCTTCGGCGCTGTCCAGGTCGAACTCACGGCCACGCAGGAAAAGCGGCGCAGCCAGTTCGGCGGCCTTGTCCAGCAGTGGCTGCGGTGGGTCCAGGTCGCCACATAGCGCCGGCTTGCCCGCACGGAAGATGCCAGCCTTCTCGAAGGCCACCCGTTCACGGGTATCACCCAGGTAATCGACATGGTCGACACCGATGCTGGTCACCAGCGCCATGTCGGCGTCCACCACGTTCACGGTGTCCAGACGGCCACCAAGGCCCACTTCGAGCACCACGGCATCGAGCTGCGACTGTTGGAACAGCCAGAAGGCCGCCAATGTACCCATCTCGAAGTAGGTGAGGGAAATCTCGCCCCGCGCCGCCTCGACGGCGGCGAAGGCTTCGCACAGACGCTCATCGCTGGCTTCGACGCCATCGATCAGCACCCGCTCGTTGTAACGCAACAGGTGCGGCGAGCTGTACACGCCGACCTTCAAGCCCTGAGCACGCAGCAACGAGGCGATGAACGCACAGGTCGAACCCTTGCCGTTGGTGCCGGTGACCGTCACCACCCTCGGCGCCAGCCGACCGAGCGCGAGGCGCGCCAGCACCTGCTGTGAACGCTCCAGGCCCATGTCGATGGCCGAAGGGTGCAACTGCTCGAGGTATGCGAGCCACTCGCCCAGGGTACGCTGGCTCATCACGCGACGACGGCCGCTTCTTTTGCCTGCTCGGGAGTCGGTTGGCCGGTCATCTGTGCCAGCAGGCGGGCCAGGCGTGGACGCAGCTCATGACGGGAGATGATCAGGTCGATGGCACCATGCTCCAGCAGGAACTCGCTGCGCTGGAAGCCTTCCGGCAGTTTTTCGCGCACGGTCTGCTCGATCACACGCGGGCCGGCGAAGCCGATCAGCGCCTTCGGTTCACCGACGATGACATCACCCAGCATCGCAAGACTGGCGGACACACCACCATAGACCGGGTCGGTCAGTACCGAGATGAACGGGATGCCTTCTTCACGCAGGCGCGCCAGCACCGCCGAGGTCTTGGCCATCTGCATCAGCGAGATCAGCGCTTCCTGCATGCGCGCACCGCCGGAGGCGGAGAAACAGATCATCGGGCAACGGTTTTCCAGGGCGTAGTTGGCTGCGCGCACGAAGCGCTCGCCGACGATGGCACCCATCGAACCACCCATGAAGGAGAACTCGAAGGCGCTGACCACGATCGGCATGCCCATGAGGGTGCCGCTGACCGAGACCAGCGCGTCCTTCTCGCCGGTCTGCTTCTGTGCAGCGGTCAGGCGATCCTTGTACTTCTTGCCATCACGGAACTTCAGGCGATCGATCGGTTCCAGGTCAGCGCCCAGCTCGGCGCGGCCTTCGACATCGAGGAAGATGTCGATACGCTCACGGGCGCCTATACGCATGTGATGGTTGCACTTGGGGCAGACGTCGAGTGTTTTTTCCAGCTCCGGACGATACAGCACGGCTTCGCACGCCGGGCACTTGTGCCACAGGCCTTCCGGCACCGAGCTCTTCTTCACCTCGGAACGCATGATCGAAGGGATCAGTTTGTCTACCAACCAGTTGCTCATGCTCTATTCTCCCGTTTTGGCCGGTGGCGGGCTTGCTGTCGCCTGCCCTGCCCCGACCCTTGAGCTCAAATTCGTGTTCTAAACGACGATGGACCGGTCACAGGGACCACCCGCGCACCACTCCACCTTCAACCTGTACGCCGACGCCCCTGGCGTCGCGTGTTCTGATGACCAGCCCCACGGGACCAGCCGGGCAGCACCGGGCTGCGATAGCTATGGACGATGGCACGCCGCCAACCGTCACATCCGCCGTCACGCCGCGCGGACCGCGCGCATGAAGGCTTCGATCTTGCTGGCATCCTTGATGCCCTTGGCCTGCTCGACGCCGCCACTGACGTCCACCGCATAGGGGTTGACCTGGGCGATGGCCTGACCGACGTTGTCCGCCGACAACCCACCCGCGAGGATGATCGGCTTGCTCAAGCGCGCCGGCACCAGCGACCAATCGAAGGCTTCGCCAGTCCCCCCCGGCACACCAGCCACGTAGGTGTCCAGGAGAATGCCACGGGCGCCGGAGTACTGCTGGCAGGCAGCCTCGAGATCATCCCCGGGGCGCACTCGCAGGGCCTTGATCCATGGGCGGTGATAGCCTTCGCAATCGGCGGGGGTTTCGTCGCCGTGGAACTGTAGCAGGTCCAGTGGAACCACCTCGAGGATCTCGTTCAGCTCACAGCGTGACGCGTTGACGAACAGCCCCACCGTGGTCACGAAGGGCGGCAACTGCTCGACGATCGCCCGCGCCTGGCGCACATCCACCGCGCGCGGGCTCTTGGCATAGAAGACGAAGCCAATGGCATCGGCACCGGCCTCGACGGCGGCCAGCGCGTCTTCGATGCGGGTAATCCCGCAGATCTTGGTGCGGACGTTGCTCATGGACGACGAACCTTGAGTGATCGGTGAAAGGCCGGATGTTAGCAAATGACGTTTCGCCCGTCAGTCTGCCAACGCCTCGTAGCCGGTAAGAAAGTGTGGGCCGATGTAACGCTGCGGCAGGGCGAACTCCTCCGGATACTCCACCTGCACCAGGTACAGGCCATAAGGATGCGCCGTCACACCCCCCTCCCGACGGTTGCGCCCCTCCAGCACCTCGCGGGCCCATTGCACAGGGCGCTCGCCGGCACCGATGGTCATCAGCACACCGGCGATATTGCGCACCATGTGATGCAGGAAAGCCGTGGCGCGCACGTCGAGGACGATCATCCGACCATGGCGGGTAACGCGCAGGTGGTGGATATGCTTGATCGGCGACTTGGCCTGGCATTGGCTGGCCCGGAATGCGCTGAAGTCGTGGGTGCCGAGCAGGTATTCGGCGGCCTCGGCCATCGCCGCGACATCCAGCGGGCGGTGATTCCAGGTTACCTCTTCGGCCAGGTGCGCCGGACGGATCGGATCGTTGTAGATGACGTAGCGGTAACGCCGGGCAGTGGCCTTGAACCGCGCATGGAAGTGCGCCGGCATCGTCCGTGCCCAGGCCACGCTGATGTCATGGGGCAGGTTGAAGTTGGTGCCCAGGGTCCAGGCACGTTCGTCACGCACGGCGCGGGTATCGAAGTGCACCACCTGGCCGCAGCCGTGAACGCCAGCGTCGGTGCGCCCGGCGCACATCACACTGATCGGCGAGTCGGCGACCTTCGACAATGCCTGCTCGAGCGCCTGCTGGACACTGGGCACACCGCTGGCCTGGCGTTGCCAGCCGCGGTAGCGCGAACCTTTGTATTCCACGCCCAGGGCGATGCGCGAGTACCCTTCGGCCGCCGATTCGGCCGCGTCGATGTCGTTGATGTCCAAGAAAGCCAAACCTGTGGATGAAACGAAAAGGCGGCCATTATAACGACAACGGCAGCCCACAGGGCTGCCGTTGTCCGATCAGGGCAAGCTACGCGTCAGACCAGACGCGACAGCATGTCCTGCGCCTCCTGGCGCTGGCCGTCGTCGCCATCCTTGACCACCTCGTCGAGGATATCGCGGGCGCCCTGGTGATCACCCATGTCGATGTAGGCCCGAGCCAGGTCGAGTTTGGTCGCCACTTCGTCGGTGCCGGAGAAGAAGTCGAAGTCCAGGTCATCCAGGGCTCCGGGCTCGAGCGCCGCATCCTCGGCAGTGAAGTGTGGCTCCAACGACGGCGATGCCAGGCTCTGCGACAACTTGTCGAGCTCGGCGTTGACGTCACTGAGTTCCGAGGCGAAGTGCTTGTCGGCTGGCGATTCGTCGTCCAGCGACAACGACAGGTCGAAGTCGTCCGGCAGCTCGAGTTCGGAAATCGGATCGAATTCCGGAATCTCGTCGAATGCCGCCAGCTCGGCGGCGACATCCACGGGCGCCTCCGGCTCGGCAGCAGGCGGCGCGGCTACGGCCGGCTCACCGACATCCAGATCGAAGTCCGCCAGATCATCCAGGCTTTGTGGCTCGGATTGCGCTTGAGCCTGGGCCAGCAATGCCTCGAAATCGTCGTCGGCATCGCTCTCGACGACCGGCTCGGCCTGCACCGCCGGCTCAACCACGACCTCGGGCGCTTGCGTCGCGTCAGGTGCATCCAGCACCGGGGCATCGAGCGAGTCGTCAAGCGCGAGGTCATCGTCCAGACTCAGGTCGAACGCACTGTCCAGATCGTCCGTGGCCGTGACGGGCACCTCATCGAGATCTGGCACGCTGTCCAGCACAGGCTCTGACTGGGGCGCCGCGGCCACCGCTTCGTCGACAACCGGCTCGGGCTCTGCGACAGGTGCCGCCTCGTGTTCCTGGAGCAGCTCCTGCACATACTGCTCGTCCATCTCCGCAGCCAGCGCAGCCGCGCCGAGCCCTGCCGCCGCAACCCCTAGCATGGCCGGATAACGTTGCTTGAGCCCCTCGACTTCGCCCTGGTTCTCAGGTGTGCCGGGCAACTGGCGCTCCTGGCCGACGAACGCGTCCTGATCGCCTTGGCGAGCGTAGACTTCCATCAACTTCAGGCGCAGATCGCTGCGCTGCGGCTCGGCAGCCACCACCGGTTCCAGCAGAGTAGCTGCGTGATTCAAGCGCCCCTTGGCGACGCTCTCGTCGACCTCGGCCAATAGCGCCGCGTGCGGATCGGCATCAGCCGGCGCACTGGCAACGACTGGCTTTTCCGCCGCCGTCGCGGCTGCAGCGGAGGCCGCCACCACGGCAGGCGACAAGGTCACGCTCGGCGCCGAAACATCCAGTCCATCGAAGCTGCTGGGTGGCAGGTCCAGATCAGGACCGCGCTCACCTTCCTCGGCCAAGGCTCGGGCCATGCGCAGGTGCTTCTCAGCCTCCTGCTGGGCCTTGCGCTTGCGCGCCAGAAGGAGCAACAGCAGCAGCAACACGAGGAAGGCCGAGCCCGCCAATAGCGCCAGCAACAGCGGATTGCCCAGCAGTTCGTCGAGTGCACTCGGTGGCTGCTCCGGCGCCGCCGCTGCTTGCGGCGCAGTATCCGCTGCTGCAGGCGGCGGCGTGACCGCAGGTTCGGCAGGGGCCAACTGGGCGTTGACCACCGGCTCGACGGGCGGCGTCGCGGCTACAGGTGCTGCAGGCTCGGCGGCCCCTTGCGCCTCGAGCCGCGCCAACTGGTCGTTCTTCAATTCGATCAGACGCTGCAGCTTGTCCAGCTGGCTCTGCAGGTCTGTCATCCGGCTCTTGAGTTCTTCGTTGTCGCGGCGGCTGGTATCCAGGCTTTCCTGGGCCACGGCCAGCTTGTCGCTCAGCGCCTTGGCGCTGTCGGCGCCCGTCTGCGTGCCGGGCGCAACCAGCCGCAGGTTATCGCCCTGGGCGATACGTGCAGGCGCGGCTTCGGCAGCACCCCGACGGGTGGCGTCCAACTGTCGCGCACGCGGCCCCAGGCGCCGACCTTCGCGCCAGGCGGCGTACTGCTCGGAAACCTCGCGGATCGCCTCACCCTGGGCAATGCTGCGGATCTGCTGCTCGTCTGGAAGGCGCAGGACCTGACCGGTCTTGAGCTGGTTGATGTTATTGCCGATGAAGGCATCGGGGTTCAAGGCCTGGATCGCCAACATGGTCTGCTGGATCGAACCGCCGTGGGTGTTGCGTGCAGCGATCTGCCAGAGCGTGTCGCGCTGGCGAGTCGTGTAGCTGGCAGCGCTCACTGCCGGGCTGATGGCGCCCTGGGCAGGCTTGGCGCTGGCCTGCTGCGGCTGGTCGAGCGCCACGTTGTAGTCACGCAACAGCCGCCCTTGGGGCCACATCACCTGAACCAGGAACTTGACCACCGGCTCCGGCAGCGGCTTGCTGGATGTCACACGCAACACGCTGCGACCGTTGGGATTGATCACCGGCGTGAACGTCAGGTCTTCCAGATAAGCAGGCAGCGTCACCCCTGCCTTGGCGAACTCCTCGGGAGGGGCCAGGCTTGGCGCCACTTCAGCGGCGGTGAGGTCGCGCACATCGAGCAACTCGATCTCGGCATCCAGCGGCTGGTTCTGCGCCGACTTGAGGGTCAACTCCCCCAGGCCAAGGGCATTGGCCATGCCGGACGACAGCGCCGAGGCGGCCGCGATGGCCAGAACCAGTTTGCGAATTCGAAGCATGACCTCTTCCCTTGTATGAATCGTCCTAAAAACCTGCCAGTGGTGTAGGACAAAATTGCTGGCCAGTATCTTTTACGCCATTTTTTTTATCAACAATTGCGCCAATTGTACGGCGTTGAGCGCCGCACCCTTGCGCACGTTGTCGGTGGTCAGCCACAAGTTGAGCTGCTGATCCTCGTCGACGCCATGGCGTACACGACCAACATAGACCACGTCTTGCCCCACTGCGTCGCCGACGGGTGTCGGATAATCGTCATTTTCCACACGCTCGACGCTGGCAGCGGCGTCCAGCGCCTGGTTGACCGATTGCAGATCGACCGACTGGCGACTCTGCACCGTCACACTGAAGCTATCGCCGAAAAACACCGGGACTTGAACGCAGCTCACGGAAATCTTCAGCTCAGGCAACCCCAGCAGCACGCGCAGCTCGCTGACCAGGCGACGCTCCAGGGCTGCATGCCCCTGCTCATCGGTGGTCCCCACCTGCGCCAACAGGTTGAACGCCACCTGGCGATCAAAGAAACGCGGCTCCAACGGGCGGGCGTTGAGCAACTCGGCCGTCTGCCGCGCCAACTCGTTCACCGCCTCGCGCCCCTGGGACGAAACGGCCAGGCAAGCCATTACCTGGACCCGCTCGATATCCAGCAACGCCTTGAGCGGCGCCAGCGCAACGGCCAGCGCGACAGCGGCGCTGCTTGGGCTGGCCAGCAAGGCTGGCAATGCAAGGCTGTCGACGGCCTCGCCATTGGCCTCTGGCACCAGCGCCAGCGCGTCATCCAGCCCGCCCGACAGGTCGATCACCGAGCAGCCGGCCTCACGCGCCTTCTGCGCAAAGCTGCGGCTGACTGCAGCACCGGCGGCGAAGAACGCCAGCTTGGCCTGGGCGAAGTCGAAGCTGTCCACTTCACGCACTCGCACCTTCTTGCCAGCAAACATCACACTGCTGCCGGCAGATTCCATACTGGCCAGCAGGTGCAGGGTCGCGACCGGGAACTCCAGCTCCTCGAGAATCTGCACGAGGGTCTCACCGACACTTCCGGTGGCGCCGACGACGGCGATATCTAGGGGTTGGCTCATGGTTTGGCTCCTTCTGCGGGTACGGCGGGAGCGGCACTTTACTTGATTGCCGCACAAACAAAAAACCCGCGCTGTCTCCAGCGCGGGTTTTCGATCAACTTGAGGCGATCAACGCTCCAGCAGAATCCGCAACATGCGGCGCAGCGGCTCGGCAGCGCCCCACAGCAACTGGTCGCCGACCGTGAAGGCACCCAGGTACTGGGACCCCATGTTCAGCTTGCGCAGACGACCGACCGGAATGTTCAGGGTACCGGTCACGTTGGTAGGACTCAGTTCCTGCATGCTGATCTCACGCTGATTCGGCACCAGCTTAACCCATGGGTTGTGCTGGCTGATCATGCCTTCGATATCGGCGATCGGCACATCCTTGTTCAGCTTGATGGTAAGCGCCTGGCTGTGGCAGCGCATGGCGCCGATACGTACGCAGATGCCATCGACCGGGATCGGGCTCTTGAAGCGGCCAAGGATCTTGTTGGTCTCGGCCTGAGCCTTCCACTCTTCGCGGCTCTGCCCGTTCGGCAGTTCCTTGTCGATCCACGGGATCAGGCTGCCAGCCAGCGGCACGCCGAAGTTTTCAGTCGGGTAGGCTTCGCTGCGCATGGCTTCGGCAACCTTGCGGTCGATGTCGAGGATCGCGCTGGCCGGGTTGGCCAGATCGTCGGCCACCGCAGCATGGGTTGCCCCCATCTGCTTGATCAGCTCGCGCATGTTCTGCGCACCGGCACCAGAGGCCGCCTGGTAAGTCATGGCGCTCATCCACTCGACCAGGCCAGCTTCGAACAGCCCACCCAGGCCCATCAGCATCAGGCTGACGGTGCAGTTGCCGCCAATGTAGTTCTTGGTGCCGGCGTCCAGCTGCTGGTCGATGACCTTGCGGTTGACCGGGTCGAGGATGATGACTGCATCATCCTGCATACGCAGGGACGAGGCAGCGTCGATCCAGTAACCCTGCCAGCCGGCTTCACGCAGCTTGGGGAAGACCTCGTTGGTGTAGTCGCCGCCCTGGCAGGTCAGGATTACGTCGAGGGTCTTGAGCTCTTCGATCGAATAAGCGTCCTTGAGCGGAGCAATATCCTTGCCCACGTTCGGGCCTTGGCCACCCACGTTGGAGGTGGTGAAGAACACCGGCTCGATAAGGTCGAAGTCCTGCTCCTCCAGCATCCGCTGCATGAGCACGGAACCGACCATACCGCGCCAACCGATCAGACCTACACGTTTCATCGCAACTACACCTTTGCTAAAAAGTGGGCCGCCACCGAAGGGAAACGATGGCGGGCCAGAGAGATTACAGATTCCGCAGCGCTGCGACTACTGCGTCGCCCATTTCCTGCGTACCGACCTTGGTGCAACCGGCCGACCAGATGTCACCGGTGCGCAGACCCTGATCCAGCACCAGGCTCACAGCCTGCTCGATCGCCTCGGCAGCGGCCTGCTGGTTGAAGCTGTAACGCAGCATCATCGATACGGAGAGGATGGTCGCCAGCGGGTTGGCGATACCTTGGCCTGCGATGTCAGGCGCCGAACCGTGGCAAGGCTCGTACATGCCCTTGTTGTCGGCATCCAGCGAAGCAGAAGGCAGCATGCCGATGGAACCGGTCAGCATGGAAGCCTCATCCGACAGAATGTCACCGAACATGTTGTCGGTCACCACCACGTCGAACTGCTTGGGTGCGCGCACCAGTTGCATCGCGGCGTTGTCGACGTACATGTGGCTCAGCTCGACGTCCGGGTAGTCCTTGGCGACGTCTTCGACCACTTCGCGCCACAGCTGGCTGGAGGCCAGGACGTTGGCCTTGTCCACCGAGCACAGTTTCTTGCCGCGCACGCGGGCCATGTCGAAGCCCACGCGGGCGATACGGCGCACTTCACTCTCGCTGTAGGGCAGCGTGTCATAGGCTTGGCGCTCGCCACCTTCGAGCTCGCGCTGGCCACGCGGAGCACCAAAGTAGATGCCGCCGGTCAGCTCGCGGACGATGAGGATGTCCAGCCCGGAGACGATCTCGGGCTTGAGCGACGAAGCGTCAGCCAGTTGCGGATAGAGGATCGCCGGACGCAGGTTGGCAAACAGGCCCAGTTGCGCACGAATCTTCAGCAGACCGCGCTCAGGACGGATATCACGCTCGATCTTGTCCCACTTCGGCCCGCCGACGGCGCCGAGCAGGACGGCATCGGCCTTGCGCGCGCGCTCCAGGGTTTCGTCAGCCAGCGGTACGCCGTGCTTGTCGATGGCCGCACCACCGATCACGTCGTGCTCCAGGGCGAAGTCCAGGCCGAACTTGTCGTTGGCCAGCTCCAGCACCTTGACCGCCTCGGCCATGATTTCCGGACCGATGCCATCACCTGGGAGAATCAGAATCTGCTTGCTCATGCTTTCCTCTATTCATTCAAACAGCGCGGCTCGGTCAGCCACGCCGGAAACTCTATCGCTCGGCCCACAGCACCAGGACATCCGTGCTGAAGGAGCCATCAGCCTCGATCTGGTAATACTGCCGCACTTCCTCGCCCATCGCCTGCTGCAGCTGGCGAATGGCCACACGCATCGGTTCGGGAGTACGCATGCGCTCCACCCAGGATGCGAACTCCAGGCGCAGGCGCTGGCGGCTATGGCTGCGCGTGAACAGCCCTGCCTCGCTGACCTGACGCTGCCACTGGGCAGCAGAATAATCGCGTACATGGCTGGTGTCGCGCAGCACTTCGACACTTTGCAAGTAGGTGTCGAGCAACGGGCTGCCCGGCGACATGACATCGACGAACGCCGCCACGCCACCCGGCTTGAGCACCCGACGCACTTCACGCAGTGCTAGGCCCAGGTCGCTCCAGTGGTGTGCCGAGTAACGGCTGAAGACGAATTCGAACGACGCGTCGGCGAACGGCAGACGCTCGGCGGCGCCGCGCTCGGTGACGATATTGGCCAGCCCACGCTCGCTGGCGGCCTTGGCAACCACGTCAAGCATCGACTGGGAAAGATCGTATGCCACGACTTGGGCCACCAATGGCGCCACGTGAAAACTGACATGACCGGCGCCACAGCCCAGGTCCAGCACGCGAGCAGCGCCCTGCCCTTGCAGCTCGGCCTGCAGCAGGGCGAACTCGCTGCCCTGGGCATGCACGGTGCTGCTGAGGTAGGCGCTGGCCTGCTCGCCGAACTGACGCTGGACTACTTCGGTGTGGCTGGTACCCGTCATGATTGAATCCTTTTGGTTTTATTGCCTGTACCGGCCTCTTCGCGGGCTTGCCCGCGAAGAGGCCGGTACTGTCACCTACCTGCTTCAGGCATCCCGGAACAGCCAGGGCTGCGCGGCGCGATGCTTGCCTTCGAAGGCCTTGATCGCGTCACTGTCCTGCAAGGTCAGACCGATGTCGTCCAGGCCGTTGAGCAGGCAATGCTTGCGGAACGCATCGATCTCGAAGTGCAGCACCTTGCCGTCTGGACGGGTAACAGCCTGCGCCTGCAAGTCGATGGTCAGCTGGTAGCCCGGGTTGGCTTCGACCTGCTTGAACAACTCATCCACTTCCTCATCGCTGAGGATGATCGGCAGCAGGCCGTTCTTGAAGCTGTTATTGAAGAAGATGTCGGCAAAGCTCGGCGCAATGATGCTGCGGAAACCGTACTCGTCCAACGCCCAAGGGGCATGCTCGCGGCTGGAGCCACAACCGAAGTTTTCCCGCGCCAGCAACACGCTGGCACCCTGGTAGCGTTCGTGGTTGAGCACGAACTCCTGGTTCACCGGGCGCTTGCTGTTGTCCTGGTAGGGCTGGCCCACGTCCAGGTAGCGCCACTCGTCGAACAGGTTGGGGCCGAAGCCGGTACGCTTGATCGACTTGAGAAACTGCTTGGGGATGATCTGGTCGGTGTCGACGTTGGCACGATCCAACGGCGCGACGAGGCCAGTGTGCTGGGTAAAGGCTTTCATGCTGCGCTCCCTTGGATCAACTCGCGGACATCGATGAAGTGGCCGGTTACCGCAGCGGCGGCGGCCATGGCCGGGCTGACCAGGTGGGTACGACCACCGGCGCCCTGACGGCCTTCGAAGTTGCGGTTGGACGTCGAGGCGCAATGCTCGCCGCTTTCCAGGCGGTCCGGGTTCATCGCCAGGCACATGGAGCAGCCTGGTTCACGCCATTCGAAGCCCGCCGCAAGGAAGATCTTGTCCAGGCCTTCACGCTCGGCCTGGGCCTTGACCAGGCCCGAACCCGGCACGACGATGGCTTGCTTGACGGTAGCGGCAACCTTGCGGCCCTTGGCGATGTCCGCCGCAGCGCGCAGGTCTTCGATCCGCGAGTTGGTGCAGGAGCCGATGAACACGCGGTCCAGCTGGATATCAGTGATCGCCTGGTTGGCGGTGAGCCCCATGTACTTGAGTGCGCGCTCGATCGAACCACGCTTGATCAGATCGGCCTCGGCGGCCGGATCCGGCACGCGCTGGTCGACGGCGAGCACCATTTCCGGGGAAGTGCCCCAGCTGACCTGCGGCTTGATCTGTGCGGCGTCGAGTTCGACCACGGTGTCGAACACGGCATCGTCGTCGGAAACCAGGTCTTTCCAGGCTTCGACGGCACGCTTCCAGTCCTCGCCCTTCGGCGCATACGGACGGCCTTCGACATAGGCAACGGTGGTCGCATCGGTAGCCACCAGCCCGACACGGGCACCGGCTTCGATGGACATGTTGCAGATGGTCATGCGGCCTTCCATCGACAGCTCGCGAATAGCGCTGCCGGCGAACTCCATGGCGTGGCCGTTGCCACCGGCAGTGCCGATCTTGCCGATCACGGCAAGCACGATATCCTTCGCGGTGACGCCGACAGGCAACTGGCCTTCGACGCGCACCAGCATGTTCTTCATCTTCTTGGCGACCAGGCACTGGGTGGCGAGCACGTGCTCGACCTCGGAGGTGCCGATGCCATGGGCCAAGGCCCCGAAGGCGCCGTGGGTCGAGGTGTGCGAGTCACCGCAGACCACGGTCATGCCCGGCAAGGTGGCGCCCTGCTCCGGGCTGATGACGTGGACGATGCCCTGGCGCTCGTCGTTCATCTTGAATTCGACGATGCCGTATTCGTCACAGTTCTCGTCCAGGGTCTGCACCTGCAGGCGCGACACCTGGTCGACGATGGCCTCGATACCACCCTTGCGCTCTGGCGTGGTCGGCACGTTGTGGTCGGGCGTGGCGATGTTGGCGTCGATGCGCCAGGGCTTGCGATTGGCCAGGCGCAGGCCTTCGAAAGCTTGCGGCGAAGTCACTTCATGGATGATGTGACGATCGATATAGATCAAGGACGAGCCATCGTCGCGCCGTTTGACTTCGTGCGCATCCCAGAGTTTGTCGTAGAGCGTTTTGCCAGCCATCAGACTGTTCCTCATCAGCGTCTTTCTATGCCAATAACCCCTTGGCTTGTACGAACGATGCTATGGGGTTAGATTGAATAACTCAAATTCATAATTTTTATGCTTTGGATAACCAATAGGAATTCGAGCGCATGGACCTCGCCAACCTCAGCGCTTTTATCGCCATCGCCGAAACCGGAAGTTTTTCCGGCGCCGGTGAACGCCTGCACCTGACCCAACCCGCCGTCAGCAAACGCATCGCCGGCCTGGAGCAGCAACTGGATGTACGCCTGTTCGATCGCCTGGGCCGTGAGGTCACCTTGACCGAAGCCGGCCGAGCCCTGCTGCCTCGCGCCTATCAGATCCTCAATGTACTGGATGATACGCGCCGCGCCCTGACCAATTTGACAGGAGAAGTTACCGGGCGCCTGACCCTGGCCACCAGCCATCATATCGGCCTGCACCGCCTGCCCCCGCTGCTAAGGGCTTTCACCCGACAGCACCCTTCCGTGGCACTGGATATTCAGTTTCTAGATTCAGAAACGGCCTACGACGAAGTTCTCCATGGTCGCGCGGAAATCGCAGTGATCACCTTGGCCCCTGAGCCCCATCACCTGGTCCGGGCCGTTCCAGTGTGGGACGACGCCCTGGATTTCGTAGCGGCCCCGGAGCACGCCCTGGCCCTTGATAACAATGTCAGCCTGGCCGATATCGCCCGCCACCCCGCCGTGTTCCCCGGCGGCAACACCTTTACCCACCACATCGTGCAGCGCTTGTTCGAGAGTCAGGGCCTGACGCCGAACATCGCCATGAGCACCAACTACCTGGAGACCATCAAGATGATGGTTTCAATCGGCCTCGCGTGGAGCGTGCTGCCACGTACTATGCTCGATGAACAGGTTGCACCCATCGCCTTGCCCGGCATACAGCTGTCGCGCCAGCTAGGCTACATTTTGCATACGGAACGAACGCTGTCGAATGCGGCAAAGGCGTTCATGGCATTGCTCGACAGCCACTCGGGGTCCGCCTGACCGTCCATCAGCCAGGCATTTCACTTACAAGGACGCTTCATCCGCCAAAGGTCTGGTACCGATGCCCAAATCAGCAAACCGCTTTCCGCGCCTGCCGCGCATCCCTGCGGTCGATCCCCAGGAGTCCGAGCAGGCCTGGCAGAATGCTCCGCAACTGCTCGCCGCGCTCAACGGCGCACGCCTGGGCGCCTGGCTGTGGGATATCGAAACCGGCCGGGTGAGCTGGTCACGAGGCACGCAGGCGCTGTTCGGCTTCGATCCCCTGCGCCCGTTGCCCGCGGATATCGACTACCTGGACCTGCTGCCAGAGGAGGATCGCGCCCGCACCCGCCAGCTGTTCCACGCGGTGGTCAACGGCGAGCCCGTGGAGCAGGCCATGCGGCATCGCATCCGCTGGCCGGACGGCAGCCTGCACTGGCTGGAAATCAATGGCAGCCTGACCCATGATCGCCATGGCCGTCCACAGATGATCGGCGTGATCCGCGAGATCACCCGTCAGCGCGATCGCGAAACCGCACTGATCAACTCGGAAAAGCGTTTTGCCACCCTCTTCCACCTCAGCCCCAATGCCATCCTCCTGACCCGCCGCAACGATGGCATGATCTTCGAGGTCAACCAGCATTTCGAGGACATGTTCGGCTGGCCCGGCGCCCAGGTCGTCGGCAAGACCAGCGTGGAACTCGGCCTCTGGGTCCACCCCGAACAGCGCCAGCAAGTACTGGAAGCCACTCGCAACAATGGCAGCCCGGTGATCATGGAAGTCCAGTTCCGTGCCACCAGCGGCAACATCCACGATGGCATCCTCTGCACCCAGGGTATCGAGCTCGAAGGCATCACCTACCTGATCAGCACTTTTGTCGACACCACCGAACGCAAGCGGGCCGAGCAGGCACTCAAGGACAGCCAGGAGCGCCTGGACCTGGCCCTGGACTCGGCGCAGTTGGGCACCTGGGACTGGCACATTCCCAGCGGCATGCTCTATGGCTCGGCGCGCGCCGCGCAACTGCACGGCCTTGACCCGGTGCCCTTCCATGAGTCCTTCGAAGCCTTCTTCGAAGGCGTACCCGAGGAAGAACGCAGCGTCATGCGTCAAGCC
The DNA here is from genome assembly GCF_034961125.1 of Pseudomonas machongensis. Taxonomy (NCBI): domain Bacteria; kingdom Pseudomonadati; phylum Pseudomonadota; class Gammaproteobacteria; order Pseudomonadales; family Pseudomonadaceae; genus Pseudomonas; species Pseudomonas machongensis. The sequence continues at coordinate 20,743 of NZ_JAYFUI010000087.1, forward strand.
TACCGCAGCCTGCGCGAAGGACCGGCCGGTAACTACCAGATCACCTATCGCGTCCAGCTGGAGAACGGCGCATCGCGCTATATCGAAAGCCGTGCGCGGCTGTATCGCGACGAACATGGCAACCCACTGCGCATGGCCGGCACCTTGCTGGACATCACCGACCAGGTCGAGCGCGAGCAACGCCTGAGCGCCTCGGAAGAGAAGTTCGCCAGCCTGTTCCAGGTCAGCCCCGACCCGATCTGCGTCACTCACCAGGATACGGGCCAGTTCATCGAGATCAATCCAGCCTTCACCCAGACCTTCGGGTGGGACGCCGAACAGGTCATCGGGCGCACCGCCGAGCAGATCGGCCTCTGGGCCGAGTCGTCCGCGCGCGCGCAACGCATCGAACGGGTGATCCGCGATCAGGCCTTGAGCAATGTCGCGGTCGTGGTCAACCACCGCAATGGCTCACCACTGACCTGCGTGATTTCCAGCCGCCTGATCACCGTGGACAGCCAGCCCTGCAGCGTCACCACGCTGCGTGACATCACCCAGCAGCAGCGCGCCGAGGCGGCACTCAAGGCCAGCGAGGAGAAGTTCGCCAAAGCCTTCCACTCGAGCCCCGACGCCATCACCATCACCGAACGGCTCAGTGGACGCTATGTCGAAGTCAACGACGGCTTCTGCCGCCTGACCGGCTACAGCAGCATCGAGGTAGTGGGTCGTACCGTTTTCGAACTGGGCATCTGGGCCGACGACAAGCAACGGGCAGCCTTGCTTGCCGAACTCAAGGAGCGCGGCCGGGTACACCACCGGGAGATGCTCGGACGCAACAAACGCGGAGACATCCTGACCGTCGAGGTGTCCGTAGAGCCAATCAGCCTCAATGAAACCGACTGTCTGCTGTTGACCGCCCGCGACGTCAGCCAGTTGAAGAACGCACAAGCGCAGATCCGCCACCTGGCCTACCATGACCCGCTGACCAACCTGCCCAACCGCGCCCTGCTGATGGACCGGCTCAGCCAGCAGATCGCCCTGCTCAAGCGCCACAACCTGCGCGGCGCCCTGCTGTTCCTCGACCTGGACCACTTCAAGCACATCAACGACTCTCTGGGCCACCCCGTCGGCGACACGGTATTGAAGATCATCACTGCCCGCCTCGAAGCCAGCGTGCGCCTGGAAGACACCGTGGCACGCCTGGGGGGCGACGAGTTCGTGGTCCTGCTCAGCGGTCTGGAGGGGAGTCGCGAGCACGTCGAGGGCAAGGTTCGCGAGTTGGCCGACACCCTGCGCGAACTGCTGGCCGAACCCATGTCGCTGGACGGCCAGCGCCTGCAGGTGACGCCGAGCATCGGCGTGGCACTGATTCCCGACCATGGCATCACCCCGGCCGATCTGCTCAAGCGAGCAGACATCGCCCTTTACCGCGCCAAGGATTCCGGACGCAATACCACCCAGCTGTTCCACACCACCATGCAAAAGGCGGCCAGCGAGCGCCTGCGCATGGAAAACGACCTGCGTCTGGCGCTGGCGCGCGGCGAACTGGCCCTGCACTTCCAGCCCCAGGTGGACGCCCGCGACAACCGCATCGTCGGTGCCGAAGTGCTCTTGCGCTGGCACCATCCGCAACTTGGCCAGCAAGCGCCCTCCCAGTTCATCCAGGTGCTCGAGGAAAGCGGCCTGATACTCGAAGTGGGTAGCTGGATCCTCGACGAAGCCTGCGACGCCTGCGCGCGCATGCTCGAGGACGGGCTGATCAGTGCCGACGATTTCAGTCTCTGCGTGAATATCAGCCCCCGGCAATTCCGCCAGAATGATTTCGTCGAACGAGTGCTACGCAGCCTCGACGACTATCGCTTGCCCAGGCGCATGCTCAAACTGGAGATCACCGAGGGCATTGTCATCCAGAACCTGGAAGACACCATCAACAAGATGCGTGAGCTCAAACGCTACGGGGTGAGCTTCGCCATGGATGATTTCGGCACGGGCTATTCGTCGCTGACCTACCTGAAGCGCCTGCCGGTGGATGCCCTGAAGATCGACCAGACTTTCGTGCGTGACGCGCCCAACGACCCCAATGATGCCGAGATCGTTCGAGCCATCGTGGCCATGGCGCGAAGCCTGGAGCTGGCGGTGATAGCAGAAGGTGTCGAACTGACGGAGCAACTGGAATTTCTCGAGCGACAGGGCTGTTACCTGTACCAGGGCTACCTGCACAGCCGACCGCTGCCCTTGCCGGAGTTTCGCCAGATCTTGCAGGAAACCCCGGCAGACTATTAATAGCGCCCTGCCTCTACGGGAGGGGTGTGCCCCATAAATGCGAAAGGGCACCCTAGGGTGCCCTTCCAGTCACTTCACTGCATTCAATTCAGTGCAGCCTTTTCACCATTGATCGGAATACGCTTGGCCTTGGCTTCTTCCGGCACGATGCGCAGCAGGTCGATGCTGAGCAGGCCGTTAGCCAGACCGGCAGCTTTTACTTCAATGTGATCCGCCAGGCGGAACGACAGCTTGAAAGCACGCTGGGCGATACCCTGATGCAGATAGGTGACTTCGGCAGCGCCATTTTCGCGCTTGCCACCGGTAACGGTCAGGACGCCTTTTTCGACCTGAAGGTCGAGATCCTGCTCCTGGAAGCCGGCTGCAGCAACCACGATGCGATAGTGGTCATCGCCATGCTTTTCGACGTTGTAGGGCGGGTAGCTGCTACCGGCCTCATTACGTGCCGCGGATTCGAACAGGTCATTGAAACGATCGAAACCTACGGAATGGCGGAACAGTGGTGCGAGGGAGAAAGCGGTAGTCATGGTCATAAACTCCTGAGATTCAGCAAGTAAGTCACTACGCGACCCGACTTCGGCATCGCGTACTCAAGAGATAAGGTCAGGCAACGGACTTTCAAGGGCTCTCATGAAAAAAAATCTGCCCACCCCGCACGACGCAGCTGCACATCAGGCGACGCACTCGGTGAAAGAGGCCGTTTTCACTGGCTCGACACCCAACAGCCGGCTGATGCGGGCGCAGTCATCCTCGCGCCGCAACTCGGCGAACAACAGCACCGCCTCCGGGTAGCTGCGGGTCAACATCGCCAACCACTGCTTCATCCGCCCGGGCGCATAGCGCGGCGACAATTTGGCCTGCGCCTGGCGCCAGAACTCGCGCAGCAGCGGTAGCAGGTCGCTCCACACCATCGGCTGGTAGTCCCGCCCCTCGCGCGCTGCGGCGATCTGCAAGCCCAGATCCGGCCTCGACACCAGCCCGCGCCCGAGCATGATGTTTTCGGCGCCGCTGACTTCGCGGCAGCGTCGCCAATCATCGACGGTCCAGATCTCGCCATTGGCAAAGACCGGCACCTTGACCACATCCTGCACCCGCGCCACCCACTCCCAGTGAGCCGGCGGCTTGTAACCCTCTACCTTGGTTCGCGCATGCACCACCAGGTGCTGCGCCCCACCTTCGGCCAGCGCGATGCCACACTCCAGCGCACCATCCGGGCTGTCGAAGCCCAGACGCATCTTCGCCGTCACCGGGATCTGCGCCGGCACCGCCCGTCGAACTTCACGAACGATGGCATGCAGCAGCTCGGGCTCCTTGAGCAGCACAGCGCCCCCGCGAGACTTGTTCACAGTCTTGGCCGGGCAGCCGAAGTTAAGGTCGATTACCGGCGCCCCGAGTTCACAGGCCAGGGCGGCGTTGTCCGCCAGGCACAGCGGATCGGAGCCCAGCAACTGCACACGCATCGACGTGCCGGCAGCCGTGCGCGCACCGTTGCGCAACTCGGGTGCCAACTTGTCGAACGACGAAGGTGGCAGCAAGCGATCACAGACACGGATGAACTCGGTGACACACCAGTCGATACCCCCGACGCGGGTCAGCACGTCGCGCAGGATGTTGTCGACCAGCCCCTCCATGGGGGCCAGGGCAATTTGCATTTCAGGGTCCCGACGAGAAAAGGCGGCAGTCTAGCAAAAAATGCCCTTCGATCAGGCGCCGATCAGCGCCGGACCATAGCCCTCGATGAACTCGGCCGGCATCCGCCTGGGCTTGCCGCTGGACAGTTCGATACAGGCAAAGGTGGTTTGCGCGCGCAACAAGGTAACGCCGTCACGTGGGCGCTTGAGCTGAAAACGACGGGTCATGCGCAGGCGCTGATCCCAGTCGATGATCCAGGTGGCCAATTGCAGCTCGTCGTCTTCGTACGCCGCTGCCAGGTAGTCGATCTCATGGCGCACCACGGCCATTGCCCGATCCAGACGACGGTACTCGGCCAGGTCCAGCCCCAGGCGCTGCGAGTGACGCCAGGCGCAGCGCTCCAGCCAGGTGACGTAGACAGCGTTGTTGGCATGACCGAGGCCGTCTATGTCCTCGGTGCCGACGCGAAGGTCGATGATGAATGGCGCTGCCAGATCCCAGCTCATGCCCGCTCCTGTAGTCAGTGAACGGGCAGAGTGTAACGGATGCTCAGGCGCTTTGCCGTGCCGGTTGCGTCGTACGCGCCAGCAGCTCGAGCACAGCCTGGGCCAGACGCGGGTCAGCCAGCACCCGTTGATGCCCACCTTCCTCCAGCAGCAACAGGCGACTGTCGAACCAGGCCTTGTGGATGAGCTGCGCCTCACTGGCCGCGACCAGCGCATCGTCGGCTGCATGAACCACCAACCCAGGCAACTCGAGCTGGTAGCCACTGACATCCAGCCGATCGATCTGCACGCCCACGTCACGCTCGACCTGGCGGATGAAGGCTGCACGCGCCCGCCTGGGCATCCCCAGACGCCGGGCAAAACCGCGCAACACCCCGAGCAATTGAGCAGGTGCAGCAATGCTCACCGCCGCCTCGGCACGCAAGCCCCACTGCAAGGCCAACATGACACTGGCGCCACCCATCGAATGACCGATCACGGCGCGCAACGGCGGCAGCTCCGCCGCGGCCTCAAGCAGAGCCCGGGCGAACAGCACCACATGCGCCTGCTGCCCCGGCGAACGGCCATGGGCCGGCCCCTCCAGAGACACGACCGTGTGTCCTGCCTGCACCAGGGCTTCGATCAGCGCGGCAAACTGGGTGGGCCGCCCTTCCCAGCCGTGCATCAGGAGCACCGTCGGCCCCTTGCCCCAGCGCAAGGCCGAAAGACCGAAGCGCAGGGTGATGCGCTCGGCCGAAGCCAATAGCGGCAGCTCCCACTGCCGCGCAGGCAGGTTACGCGGCGTCATGAAGGCGCGCCGCATGCGCCCGGCGACATGCTCGGGGGCCAGATGGCCGAGGGTGCCGTTGACGCTGCGAATCCAGCTCAGGGTAGTCATCGCCGTACTCCAGAGTTGAGGTTGCTCAGATAACCGCCGACTTGGCGGCGCGCAGAATACGGTCGGAAAGTTCGGTAGCGCCCAGGGCTCGGGCCAGGGCCAGGCCGCCGACCATCAGGGCGAGGTCGGCGAACGCCTTGTCGATATCCTCGGGACGATCGACCATCTGCGCCGTCATAAGCTCGAGGTGTTCGGCCAACATTTCGCGAAAGGCTGCGGGCAAACGCTGCATCTCACCCAACGCGTTAGGCAAGGGACAGGCGTGCTCATGGGCATCACGGTGCTTGCGCGACAGATAGAAAGCCGCTGCCAGCGCACGACGCTCGGCACCAGACAGGCTGGGGTCGACCTGCGAAAGCAAGGCCCGTCGCTCACCGAGCAACTGGTCGAATGCCGCCAGCATCAATTCATCCTTGCTATCGAAATGCGCGTAGAAGCCTCCGACGGTGAGGCCTGCTGCAGCCATTACCTGGCCTACGCTGGGGTCGGCTGGCCCCTGCTGGATCAGTGCACTACAGGCGGCGTCGAGAATACGCTCGCGAGTCCGGGTCTTTTTATCGTTCATGGGCACCCCCAAATATGATGATCGAAATATTACGCATGTAATATTTTCTGGCAAGCGAAATCGCGTACCGCTGATCGGGCACCTGGAAGATTAAGGAGGTAGAAAAACAAAAGGCCCATTCAATAATCGAATGAGCCTTTGAAGTCCCGTAAAACACGGGTAAAAATGGCGTCCCCTAGGGGACTCGAACCCCTGTTACCGCCGTGAAAGGGCGGTGTCCTAGGCCACTAGACGAAGGGGACGTAACCTTCGTGCCGATTCATTTTCACGAACCGTGGCAGATTGGTGGAGCTAAGCGGGATCGAACCGCTGACCTCCTGCATGCCATGCAGGCGCTCTCCCAGCTGAGCTATAGCCCCGAAACAAAACAAAAAGCTCACTCAACAGTCGAATGAGCCTTTCAACCCCGCAAAACGCGGGAAGAAATGGCGTCCCCTAGGGGACTCGAACCCCTGTTACCGCCGTGAAAGGGCGGTGTCCTAGGCCACTAGACGAAGGGGACGTAACCTTCGTGCCGATTCATTTTCACGAACCGTGGCAGATTGGTGGAGCTAAGCGGGATCGAACCGCTGACCTCCTGCATGCCATGCAGGCGCTCTCCCAGCTGAGCTATAGCCCCGAAACAAAACAAAAAGCTCACTCAACAGTCGAATGAGCCTTTCAACCCCGCAAAACGCGGGAAGAAATGGCG
>NZ_JAYFUI010000088.1:0-24772 GCF_034961125.1 Pseudomonas machongensis
TGCCGGCTGCCACCGCTGACTACCTGCGCATCATCAAGCGCCTCAACGCCGATGGCGAGTTGCGCTACTACCCCGGCTCGCCGGAGTTGGCACGGCGCCTGATGCGCCAGCAGGATCGCGCACTGCTCAACGAGAAACACCCCGAAGACGGGCCTTTGCTCAAGGAAAACATGAAGAAGGATCCGCGGGTCACCGTGCACCTGGGCGAGGGCTGGCATGTGCCGCGCGCGCTGCTGCCGGTGCAGGAAAAGCGCGCGATCATGCTGATCGACCCGCCCTTCGAGCAGGCCGACGAACTCAAGCGCTGCACCGTGGCGATGAAGGAGGCGATCGGTCGCATGCGCCAGACCGTCGCGGCCATCTGGTATCCGATCAAGGACCAGCGCTCGCTGACCCGTTTCTACCAGGACCTGACCAGCACCGGCGCGCCCAAGCTGCTGCGCGTCGAACTCTATGTGCATCACCAGGACAGCCCGCAGGGGCTGAACGGCTCGGGCCTCGCCATCGCCAACCCGCCATGGGGGCTGGAGGAGGAGCTCAAGGAGCTGCTGCCCTGGCTGGCCAGGGAGCTGGCACAGACGGCGGGCAGCTTCCGCATGGACTGGCTGATCGCCGAATAACCCCGCTCCCACAAGGGGCAGTGTGTCCCTGATCTTTGCGTTATAATCCCGCCCTTTAGCCGCCAGCCGCCCACGAGGCCGCTGGCGCATCTCTACCGAATGAAGAGGCTAGTCCCTTGGCATTGACGATTCTTGGCCTGTCCGGCGCCCTTAGCCATGACCCTTCCGCGGCCTTGTACATCGACGGCAAGCTGGTTGCCGCTGCAGAAGAAGAGCGCTTCGTGCGTGACAAGCATGCGAAGAACCGCATGCCCTACGAATCGGCGAAGTTCTGCCTGGAGCAGGCCGGTATCAAACCGTCCGACGTTGATGTGGTGGCCATTCCGTTCGCCCCCATCAGCCTGTTCGGCAAGGCCCGCTGGCACTACGCCAAGCGCTACTGGTACGCCCCGGACCGCGCCCTCGATGCGATCCTGATGGGCAACCGTCGCTACAAGCGCTACCGCAAGAAGATCGTCTGGTGCCTGGAGCAACTGGGCTTCGACCCGAAAAAGGTCAAGATCGAACCGGTCGAGCACCACCTGGCCCACGCCTCCAGCGCTTATCACTGCTCGGGCTTCAAGGAAAAGACCGCGATCCTGGGTATCGACGGCAAGGGCGAGTACGCCACCACCTTCTTCGGCTACGGCGAAAACGGCAAGATCCACAAGATCAAGGAGTTCTTCGACCCGGATTCGCTGGGCGGCCTGTACGGCGCGATCACCGAGTTCCTGGGCTTCGAGATGCTCGATGGCGAGTTCAAGGTCATGGGCATGGCCCCGTATGGCGACGCCAGCAAGTACGATTTCTCCCGTCTGGCCAGCTTCGAGAACGGCGAACTGGTGATCAACACCGAGTACGCCAACGTTATCGGCCTGCGCCGCTATAAAGAGAAGGGCAAGGGCTTCTACTTCTCGCCCAAGCTGATCGAATGGCTGGGCCCCAAGCGCGAAGGGGATATCGCTGACGAGCCGTACATCCACTACGCAGCCAGCATGCAGGCGCTGTTCGAGAAGCTCGCCCTGCAGATGATCGACCATTACCTGGGCGACATCCTCAAAGAGACCGGCAAGCTGGCCTTCGCTGGCGGCTGTGCGCTGAACGTCAAGCTGAACCAGAAGATCATCGCCCGCCCCGACCTCAAGGAACTGTTCGTCCAGCCGGCCTCCGGCGACGCCGGTACTGCGGTCGGTGCAGCGGCCTACGTGTCCCACGCCCGTGGCGTGCCGGTCGAGAAGATGGAGCACGTCTACCTCGGCCCTGCGTACTCCAACGAGGACGTTATCGCCGCCTGTGCCCGCCATCCGAATGCGCCGAAGTGGCGCAAGCTCAACGACATGCCGCAGCGCATCGCCAAGCTCATGGTCGATGGCAATCCGGTGGCCTGGTTCCAGGGTCGCATGGAGTTCGGCCCGCGTGCACTCGGTGGTCGTTCGATCATCGGCTGCCCGAGCGTGCCGAACGTCGCCGATCGTATCAATGAGCAGATCAAGTTCCGCGAGCGCTGGAGACCATTCTGCCCGTCGATGCTCGACACCGTTGCACCGCAGATGATCAAGATCGACCATCCCGCGCCGTTCATGACCTTCACTTTCGAAGTGGCCGAAGAGTGGAAGACCCGTGTGCCGGAAGTGGTGCACGAAGATGGCACCTCGCGTGCCCAGGTGCTCAAGCGTGAGTACAACCCGCGCTACTACGACATGATGAAGGCGCTCGAGGAACTGACCGGCAACGGCGTGTCGCTGAACACTTCGCTCAATCGCCGTGGCGAGCCGATGATCTGCTCGCCTACCGACGCGCTGAACATGTTCTACGGTTCGGACCTGCAATACCTGATCATGGAAGACATCCTGGTGGTCAAGGACGGCGCGGCCGCGTATGACCAGCCGCTCTGACCTGCGTGTCCTGCAGTTCTGCCATGGCTACGACGGGCCGTTCCTCGACTGCGCCCGTCAGTACGCCAGCCTGTTCGAGGGGCGTGGCTACAAGGTCACCACGGTCTTTCTTACCGGCAAGGCCAACGCGCAGGTGGCTGCAGGCTGTGCATCCGACGAAGTGCTGTTTCTCGAGTTCAGCTCCAAGGCCGTACGCGGCCTGAAGCTGGGCGCGATCCGCGCGCTGCGCAAGATCGCGGCCGAGCGCCGTTTCAGCTTCTGCATCGCCCACCGCTTCAAGCCGATCTATGTCGCGCTGCTGGGTACCGGCTTGCCGGTGATCGGCGTGCATCATGCCTTCGGCGATTACCAGCGCAAAGGGCGACGTCTGTTCGCCAACCTGTTTCGCAAGCGCTTGAGCCTGCTGGGTGTATCCGACGCGGTGCGTGACGATATGCGCCGCTGTCTGGCGCAGTGGCCGCACGAACGCATCCAGACGCTGTACAACCGTATCGACGTCGAGGCGCTGCAGGCCAGTCTCGTGCCGCGCGACGAGGCACGGCGTGCCCTCGGGCTCGATGCACAGGCGTGGATCGTCGGCAACGTCGGCCGTCTGCACCCGGACAAGGACCAGGCGACCCTGCTGCGCGGTTTCGCCGAGGCGTTGCCGGGCCTGCCGGCCAATGCGCGTCTGGTGGTGCTGGGCAAGGGGCGGCTGGAAGACACGCTCAAGGCCCAGGCAGCCGAACTGGGGATTGCCGACCGTGTCGACTTCCTTGGCCAGGTGCCGGATGCCCGTCGGTATTTCCAGGCGTTCGATGTGTTCGCCCTGAGCTCTGACCACGAACCCTTCGGCATGGTCCTGCTGGAGGCGATGGTCGCCGGCGTGCCGTTGTTGGCCACGGCCTGTGGCGGTGCGCGCGAAGTGGTCGAAGGGGTAGGCGTGTTGTTCCCGCTGGGCGACGCCGGGCAACTGGCGCAGGGGCTGAAGCACATGGCCGGGCTGAGCGACGATCAGCGTCGCGAATGCGCGCAACTGATGCTGCAGCGTCTGCGCGAGCGATTTTCCGACGCAGCCGTGCGCCAGGCGTTCTGGCAATTACCACAGGTGCGTGCACTGGAGGCTCGCAGCTGATGCTCAATCATCTGAAGGCCTGGCGCGAACGCGGCTGGGCCGTTATCGATGCGAACGAGTATGCGCACACCTGGCAGCGTTTCGGCGGCAGTGTCGCCACTCATCCGTTGGTGGTCGAGCAACTGGCTGAACTTGCACAGATTCCGGTGCGCTACCTGGGCTGGCGCCAAGGCGGCGAGCTCGTGGCGGCAGTCCCTACCTGGGGGCGTCACCTGGCGTTGTCCAAGGATGTTCTCAAGCGTCATGGCAAGAAGGGGCTGTTCGACCTGGGCAATGCCGAGCTCATCCTGCCTGCAGCGGTTGATGCTGCTGCGCCCTTGCGCCACGCCGGGCGCTACCTGTCGGAGCTCAATCACGGGCGCTTCGAGGGCTTGAAACCCCAGGCCGAGCAATTGGCCATGGCGCGCCCGCATGAAGATCTGTCGAAGAAGTTTCGCTACAACCAGCGCCGCGAACTGCGCCTGCTGGAGGAGGCCGGTGGTGTGGTGCGTCCGATCACCGACTTCAGTGGTGCCGAGATCGCCGCGATGTACTGCGACCTGTTCCAGCGCCGCTGGAGCTTCCCCGCGACCGGCGCTGCGCGTATGGCTGAGGTGGTCGAGCGCTTGCGCGAGCTGCTGATCGGCTCGGTGCTGTTTCTCGAGGACAAGCCGATTGCCATCCAGCTGATTTACCGGGTCGAGTCGCCCGAATGGATCAGCGTCGAGTACGTCAACGGTGGTGTGGACCCTGAAACCAAGGCGTTCAGCCCCGGCAGCGTACTGAGCTTCCTCAATACCCAGGCCGCCTGGGAAGACGCCAACGCCCGTGGCAAGGCCCTGCGTTTCTCATTCGGCCGTGCCGACCGTGAATACAAGGACCGTTGGTGCAACCCGGTCCCGGTGTACCAGGCATGAGTCGCAAGCAGCAATTGCTCAAGCGCCACCGGCGCAACAAGCGCCTCGGGCTGGTGATCGGGTTGTTGCTGCTGATCGCATTGGGCGCGCTGAGCTGGTGGTGGCTGCCATTGTTGCTGCTGCCGCTGGTCTGGGCCGCCCACGAAGCCTGGTTCGCCGATCATCTGTTCTACGCGCCCGGCGAAGATTATGTCTTCGACTTCGGCGAGCATAGCCGTGTCGAGGCCGTCGGCATTCAAGACGGCGTGCTGAAGAGCGCTGCATCGTTCAGCGAAGATGACACGCTGATCCTCGAGGTTCGTGTGAAGTCCGGGTGGCTTGGTCGCTTTCTCGATCCTCGGGTCGAGCTGGTCGCGGACGCCACGCATGACAGCCAGACCTTCGAGCGCGGCGTCGATGGCGTGCGTTTTCTCAACCTGACCGGCCTTGGCGCGGTACTGCGCGATGGGCGACTGCGCCTGCTCGGGCGCCACTGCCGACTGTTGGGCGAGCCGCGCCTGTGGATAACCCCGGCTGTGGAGTTGCGCCGCCGTCGGGTCATGGTGATCGCGCCCCATGCTGACGATGCAGAGCTGGCGGCTTACGGGCTCTACAGCCAGGCCGACGAGGCCTGGGTGGTCACACTGACCGCTGGCGAAATCGAGGCCGAGCACTACCAACAGATGGGCCTGGCCAAGGCCGAGGCGGCACAGCTCAAGGGGCGCCTGCGCGCCTGGGACAGTATTGCCGTGCCACGTTGGGCCGGGGTGCCGGAGGCCCGTTGCGTGCAGTTGGGCTATTTCTGTCTGCAATTGCCTGCCATGCAGACTGCACCCGATCAGCCTGCGGCCTCGCGTGAGGCGGAGATGACCGATATCCGGCCGTTCCGTCGTTTCAATCCGTTTCCGCTGCCGGCCGATGCCGATGGTGCGCCGACCTGGAACAACCTGCTGGCCGACTTGCGCGTGCTGCTGCAGATGGCCCGCCCAGAGATTCTGGTCATGCCGCACCCGCAGCTCGATCCACACCCGGATCATCTCTGTGCCCAGGCGGCTGTGCTCGAAGCCCTGCAGGGGTTGGACTGGCAGCCGCAGACCTTGTTGTGCTACGCCAACCACCTGCACGACAACGACCGCTGGCCCATGGGTGACAGCGGTGATGGCATTGCCCTGCCGCCGCAACTCGACGCTGGCCAGCCCTGGGCGCCCTGCAGCCTGGTGCTGGACGTGCCGACCCAGCGCGACAAGGCCATGGCGCTGGGCATGATGCACGACCTGCAGCCTCCGGCGCCGTTCAAGCGTCGCCTGCGGCGTCTGTTGCAGCGCTGGCTGGCCGGGCGTCGACCGTCGCCTTACGGGGAGAACGAATTCTTCCGCAAGGCGGTGCGTCGACATGAACTGTTCTGGCGCCGCGAGCTGTGAGTGCCCGATGATTGACCGCGATGGCGTCACGCCCCCAAGGAATGCAATGAAAGTCCTATTTCTGGTGCAGAAGGAACAACGGGCCATCCTCGATCGCCTGTACGACGGCGTCGCGGCCAACTGCGAGTGCGATTTGCGCTGGTTGTCGAGCGACGACCAGCGCAACCTGCGACGCTACTTCAAGCGTGAAGTGGACGTCGAGCGCTATGACCGTATCGTCTTTTTCCTGCGCTTCAAGCAGGAGATCCGCCAGGTCGGCTTCATTCGCACGATCCCTAATCTGGTGATCCTCGAGCACGACGCCTACCAGAACTACATTCCCTGCAAATACACCGGCAAGTTCAGCGCGCACTACCGCAAACTGCCTTGGGCGCGAGTGATCAGCTCTGGCTACATGGTCAGCGAGCGCCTGCGCCAGGAAGGTTTCGATGCGGTGTTCGTGCCCAAGGGCTATGACGAGCAATTGCTGACCGACCAGGGGCGTGAGCGTGATATCGAACTGGCCTTTGTCGGCAGCACCAAGAGCGTCGCCTATAGCGGCCGCAAGGCGTTGCTCGATGAACTGGGGCAGGTGGAAAACCTGGTCGTGACTCGTACCAAGTCCGGTGAAGACTACTGCAACACGCTCAACCGTATCCGCTTCTTCGTCAGCGCCGACGTTGGCATGGGCGAGTACATGATCAAGAACTTCGAGGCCATGGCCTGTGGCTGCGTGCTGCTGGCCTACGACCAGGGCGAGGCGGAAAACCGTGCGCTGGGTCTCGAGGACATGCACAACGTGGTGCTGTACGACAGCATCCCGGTGCTGCAGGAGAAGTTGCGGACATTACGCGCCGATCCGGCACTCGCCGAACGCATCGCCGCCAATGGCCGCGAACTGGCGGTTTCTGGCTTTAGTTTTGCCCAGGTCGGGCGTAGCATCGTCGACCACATGATGCCCCCCCTCAGACCACGAGCGCCGCTCAGTGCATGGCAGCGTCTGCGTCTGAAACTGGGGCTTTGAACCACATCAACCTGTCCATCGGACGGATTGGAAATGGCCGCAAGGCGGAGGGAGCCCAGTGCGCTTCTCGGAAAACAGTGACATCACGCTGGTGGTAACCAGCTGCGGGCGTTTCGACCTGCTCAAGGCAACGCTGGAAAGCTTCGACCGCTACAACACCGCGTCGATCCGTGAGGTGTTCATCACCGAAGACTCGGGAGACGATGCGGTTCACGCTGCCGTCCCCGAGCATTGGAAGGCCCACTGCAAGGTGTTCGTCAACCGGCCCAAGCTGGGGCAACTGGCGTCGATCGACCTGGCCTACAGCCACGTCAAGACGCCCTACATCTTCCATTGCGAGGATGACTGGAGCTTCTATCGCCAGCACTTTGTCGAGGACTCCCGGCTGATCCTCGAGGCCAGCCCGCAGATCCTGCAGGTGTGGCTGCGCAGCCATGCTCACGACCTGGCGATCCATAGCCCGTACATCCGCCTGGGAGACCGTCAGGTTATCGCCAACGTGCCGTGCTACCCCTTGCTTTCAGAAAAAGCCGATTGGCAGGCTTTCTCTCTGAATCCAGGATTGCGTCGGCTGAGCGATTACCAGACTTGTGCCCCATTTGCTGCCTATTCTGGAGAGAAGGCGCTGTCGCGCCGTTATGCCGAGCTGGGTCTGACCGCCGTCACGCTTGAGGGCGATGCGGTGCTGCATACTGGTTTCGGTAGCCATGTGACCTTGCCCGAGGAAGTCCAGCGCAAGGCCAAGCGTCGCCAGCGTGACCGGATCAAGCTGGTTGCTACGCTCGTTGCAGGAACATTGGTCGGTATTGGAATCGGCTTTCTTGCTCATTCAATTGGTTGACATGGCGGTTGGCCTGTCGGGTATGAGGGAGCTATACCGATGAATGTTGTCAATGTGATGTGGTCGGGAGGTGCCCCGTACATGTCAGTTCACAAGGTGCACCGTCAGATGCTGGGCCATGTAGCAGAAGGGGCCGAGATCACCAATTGGCTGCTGCTGGGCGATGGCCTGTGCTGCGGCGAGGGCGCGATTCGAGAGTGGCACATGCCGCCTCGCACGCTCAAAGGCCGCAGCTTCTGGCGCTGGTGGACACCTGTGCTGCGGCACCGCTTGTACAAGGCACTGCAGCAGACCCGACCCGACATCTTGCTGCTCGACGGCATGGGTGTTGCGCGCCTTGTGCTGCCGTTGATGCGACATTTCCCGGAGACACGAGTGACCGTGCTCTTTCATGGCTCGACCCGCATGCGGGGCAGCGACATTCGCTTGCTGCGCGCGGTCGAGCCGCACCGCCTGAGCATTGCCGCGGTTTCCCGCACCCTTGCTCAGGCGCTGGAGCAGGCCCTTGGTCGATCGGTCGATACCCTGCGTGTCGCACTGGATCCCCAGGCATTCGGCGCGGCGCTCTTCGAGCGTGACCACGCCAGGCGGTTGCTTGCCATTGTTCAGCGTCCAGGGCCTGTATTCGGCGCGGTGGGTAGGCTGGTGGAGAGCAAAGGCTTCGAGATGCTGATCGAGGCCTTTGCTCAGGTGCACCGGCAGCAACCTGATGCCCGTATGGTGATCCTCGGCGACGGCGAGCTGCGAGCGCGCCTCAACGCCCGCATCCAGGCGCTCGGTCTGGGCGATAGTGTGCAGCTATGTGGTTACCGTCCCGATTTGTCGCAACTCTACCGTGCCTTCGACTGGCTGTTGGTGCCTTCGCGCTCGGAGGGGTTGGGGATGGTACTGCAGGAAGCCGTGCTGGCCGATGTGCCGGTGCTATGCAGCGACCTGCCGGTGTTTCGCGAGCAATTGGGACAGGCCGGGCGCTACCTGCCGGTAGGAGACCAGGCCGCCTGGGCGCGTGCGATCGGGGAGTGCAAAACACTCAGCGTCAAGGAGACGGCTGCCAGGCAGCGTGATGCATTGGACCCGGAGCAGGCCTGGCAGGCATTCAGCCAGGGCTCGCGGGCGTTGTTGCGGGGCTGAGGCTCAACGCTCGAGCAGCGCTGACTTCAGTTCGGTGAGCGGGAAGTGATCGCCCAGTCGCTCCCGCTCGATGTAGTTCGCCAGATGCTGCACGTTGCGCTGAACCATGCGTGCCGACAGCGGGGGGCGCAGGAAGCGCATGTCGGCAACATCAATGAGGCCCAGCTGTTGCTCGGGGGTAACCACGACGTTGCCCAGGTGCAATGAGCGGAAGTAGATCCCTGAACGATGAAGGTGTCGGATCAGTGCGATCAGTGCAGGCAGGTAGTCATTCCAGCTGAACCCCGGCAGGCGCGAACGCTGCAGCAGGGTTTCACCCGGCAGCGGGCGGTAGAGCACCGCGGTGCGCCCCGGCAGGTCCAGTTTGTGATGGCTGATCACTTCCAGAGTGGGGATGCCCAGTTGCACCAGGCGCGCTGCGTTGTCGATGAACCGCTGGGAGTAGGGGCGCAGCAGCGCAGATGAAATCAGACGTTTACGACGAAAAACCTTGAGGATATTGCCATCCTCGAGCAGGTAGACTTTGGCGCCGTAACTGTCGGCCTCCAGAACCCTGGCGCCGAGTGTCAGCTGATCGAAGTCGGGCTGGGAGAGTCGGGAGCATTGCATGGATGGGTGCCTTGTCTTCTGCAAGCAAAATGACTGGCAATAATGCCGAAAATAATGCGGTTGCACCATGACGGTGTCATTGGACTGATCGGGGGAAGGAATGCTGTATGAAAAACGCTGGGCCCAGGCCTGGCTCGGATTCGGTTTCGTCTGGTTCCTGGCGGCGATCGCCTTGGCACCGAGCAACAAGCTCTATCAGCAAGGCCTTATCCTGTTCCTCTGGCTACCGACCCTGGTATTCGCCTGGTCCGCCCGACATCTTTTCGTGAGCGGGTGGCGCCGTCAGCCGGCGCTCTGGTCGGCGATCGCACTTTTGTTGGTCTGGGGAGCGTTGAGCCTGGTGTGGTCATCCACCGAAGAGGGCGGGCGCGAGGGTAAGCGTCTGGTCTATATCCTGCTGTTCCTTATGGCTTTCCCGTTGCTGGCGCAGCTTGGCGCCTGTCGTGTGCGTGTGTTGTTGCGCATCGGTGGCCTCTTGATGGCGATTGCTGCACTGATTTCGGTCTACCGCTTCTATCACGTCGCCGGTAACCTGCTGGTTTCTCGTCTTGAGGGAATCGGTGAAATCAGCCATCCGATCCTGGGCGCCTACGTCGTCGGTGTCATGGCCGTAGCGATGCTCTACGACTGCCCGCGCAATCGCCTCGTGCAGTCGGGTTGGCTGCTGGCCCTGGCCTGTCTGGGTGCCTTCATTGCCTTTTGCCAGAGCCGCGGGGCGGGCGTGGCCTTGCTGCTCACTGTGCTGTTGGCGCCATTCTGGATGCGTGATCGGCTCAGCAAGGTGATCTTCGTGTCGTCGCTGCTGATCACTGCAGTTGCGATATTCCTGTTCCAGGATCTGATCATGCAGCGGGGTTCCTCCTACAGGCCTGAAATATTCCAGTCCTCCGTGCAGATGATCGAACAGCACCCATGGACCGGCCTGGGTCTTGGTGCGTTCTACCGCGTGGAGGCACTGGGGATCCAGTTCGACCATACCCACAATATGCTCACTCACGTTGCCGTCGAGCTGGGGCTGCCCGGTATGCTGTTGTGGATAGCCGTATGGCTGTTCGCTCTGCGCGAGATCCTGCGTGCCCGCGAGACGATGTTGGGCAAGCTGGCGCTGGCTGTCTGGGTGTTTTCAACCGTGGCCATGCAACTCGATGCCGCAAGCCTCACCGGTACCCCCCGCGCGGAGTGGTTCATCAGCTGGTTGCCGGTCGGCCTGGCGATGATGTTGCCGTGGGTGCATGCCGAGCGAAAAGCCTGTGGTAAAATTTCCGGTTCAATCTGAACAGCGAGCTCGATGATGGCCGAAACACCGCGACCGGCGGACAACCCCACCAGCCTGAAGATCTATTTCAGGCTGCTGGGCTATGTGAAACCCTACATCGGCATTTTCCTGCTGAGCATTATCGGTTTCGTGATCTTTGCCTCGACCCAGCCGATGCTGGCGGGGATCCTCAAGTACTTCGTCGATGGCCTGAGCAATCCGCAAGCGGTGTTGTTCCCCGACGTCCCCTACCTGCGCGACCTGCAATTGCTGCAGGCGGTGCCGTTGCTGATCATCCTGATCGCAGCCTGGCAAGGGCTCGGGTCGTTCCTCGGTAACTACTATCTGGCCAAGGTCTCACTTTGCCTGGTCCACGACCTGCGCCTGGAGCTGTTCAACAAGTTGCTGGTGCTGCCCAACCGCTACTTCGACAGCCATAACTCCGGGCACCTGATCTCGCGCATCACCTTCAACGTCACCATGGTCACCGGTGCCGCCACCGACGCGATCAAGGTGGTGATCCGTGAAGGCCTGACCGTGGTGTTCCTGTTCATCTACCTGATGTGGATGAACTGGAAGCTCACCCTGGTGATGGTTGCCATCCTGCCAGTCATTGCAGTGATGGTGAGTACTGCCAGCAAGAAATTCCGCAAGCAGAGCAAGAAGATCCAGGTGGCCATGGGTGACGTCACCCACGTGGCCTCCGAAACCATCCAGGGCTACCGCGTGGTGCGCAGCTTCGGCGGCGAAGCCTACGAAGAGCGTCGTTTCAGAAATGCCAGCCAGAGCAACACCGACAAGCAGCTGCGCATGAACAAGACCGGCGCCCTCTACACCCCGGCCCTGCAACTGGTGATCTACAGCGCCATGGCCGCGCTGATGTTCCTGGTGCTGTTCCTGCGTGGTGATGCCTCGGCTGGCGACCTGGTCGCCTACATCACGGCGGCAGGCTTGTTGCCCAAGCCGATTCGCCAGCTTTCGGAGGTCAGCTCGACCATTCAGAAGGGCCTGGCCGGCGCCGAGAGCATCTTCGAGCAGCTCGACGAGAAGCCCGAGGTGGACGGCGGCACGGTGGAGAAGGAGCGTGTCGAGGGCCGTCTGGAGGTGCGCAACCTGAGCTTCACCTATCCAGGCACCGAGCGTCAGGTGCTGACCGACATCAGCTTCGTCGCCGAGCCCGGGCAGATGATCGCCCTGGTGGGGCGTTCTGGCAGCGGCAAGTCGACACTGGCGGCGCTGATCCCGCGTTTCTACCACCACAACAAGGGCGAGATCCTGCTCGATGGTGTGGAAATCGAGGATTATCGCTTACGTAACCTGCGCCGACATGTGGCTCAGGTGACTCAGCATGTCACCCTGTTCAACGACACCGTGGCCAACAATATCGCCTATGGCGACCTGGCCGGTGCGCCGCGCGAGGCCATCGAGGCTGCCGCGGCCGACGCCTACGCCAAGGAGTTCGTCGACCAACTGCCCAAGGGCTTCGACACCGAGGTCGGCGAGAATGGTGTGCTGCTGTCCGGTGGCCAGCGCCAGCGCCTGGCAATCGCCCGGGCGCTGTTGAAGAACGCTCCCCTGCTGATCCTCGACGAGGCGACCTCGGCACTGGATACCGAGTCCGAGCGTCATATCCAGGCGGCGCTCGACCATGTGATGGAAGGGCGCACCACCCTGGTGATCGCGCACCGCCTGTCGACCATCGAGAAGGCCGACCTGATCCTGGTCATGGACCAGGGGCGGCTGGTCGAGCGTGGTACCCATGCCGAACTGCTTGAGGCTAATGGCCATTATGCCCGCCTGCACGCCATGGGACTCGATGAGCCGGACAAGGCCGATATCACCTGAAACCCTTATGAATCGGGGCCTGTGAGCCCCGATTGTCACTGGAATTGTCCCCGCCGCAGTTGGCGTTAAAGCCGCCGGCTGCCGTGTGCTAATATCCTGCCCCTGTTCATTTTTCCATATGGGTTGCCCATGAAGTTGTCCATGCCGCGTTTCGATCAAGCCCCGGTACTGGTGGTCGGCGATGTGATGCTCGACCGCTACTGGCATGGCGGTACATCGCGTATCTCGCCGGAAGCGCCGGTGCCGGTGGTCAAGGTTGATCAGATCGAGGATCGGCCCGGCGGTGCGGCCAACGTTGCCTTGAACATCGCAGCGCTTGGCGCCCCGGCTTCGCTGGTGGGCGTCACCGGCCAGGACGAAGCGGCCGACAGCCTGGCCAACAGCCTGCAGGCCGCTGGCGTGCGTTCGGTGTTCCAGCGCATTGCGCACCAGCCCACCATCGTCAAGCTGCGGGTCATGAGCCGCCACCAGCAATTGCTGCGCATCGATTTCGAAGAGCCCTTCGCCACCGACCCACTGTCGCTGGGGGCCGAGGTCGATGCGCTGCTCGAAGGCGTCAAGGTGCTGGTGCTGTCTGATTACGGCAAGGGCGCGCTGAAGAACCACCAGTCGCTGATCCAGGCGGCTCGCAGCAAGGGCATCCCGGTACTGGCCGACCCCAAGGGCAAGGATTTTTCCATCTATCGCGGTGCCAGCCTGATCACCCCCAACCTCAGCGAGTTCGAGATCATCGTCGGGCGTTGCGCCGATGAAGCCGAGCTGGTCGCCAAGGGTTTGCAATTGCTCGACGATCTTGACCTCGGCGCGTTGCTGGTGACCCGCGGGGAACATGGCATGACCCTGCTGCGCACCGGTCATCCGGCCTTGCACCTGCCGGCCCGCGCCCGTGAGGTGTTCGACGTCACCGGTGCTGGCGATACCGTCATCTCGACGCTGGCGGCTGCCATTGCCGCAGGCGAGGACCTGCCGCACGCGGTGGCCCTGGCCAACCTGGCCGCGGGCATCGTCGTCGGCAAGCTGGGTACCGCAGCCATCAGCGCCCCGGAGTTGCGCCGGGCGATCCAGCGCGAAGAAGGCTCCGAGCGCGGGGTGCTGGGGCTCGAGCAGTTGCTGCTGGCCATCGACGACGCGCGTGCGCACAACGAGAAGATCGTCTTCACCAACGGTTGCTTCGACATCCTCCATGCCGGGCATGTGACGTATCTGGAGCAGGCCCGTTCCCAGGGGGATCGCCTCATCGTTGCGATCAACGACGATGCTTCGGTCAGCCGTCTCAAGGGGCCTGGGCGTCCGATCAACAGCGTTGATCGCCGCATGGCGGTGCTCGCCGGCCTGGGGGCGGTGGACTGGGTCATCAGTTTCCCTGAGGGAACACCTGAAAACCTGCTGCGCCAGGTCAAGCCGGATGTGCTGGTCAAAGGCGGCGACTACGGGATCGATCAGGTGGTCGGGGCGGATATCGTCAAGGCCTATGGCGGCACGGTGAAAGTGCTGGGTTTGGTCGAGAACAGCTCGACCACCGCGATCGTCGAGAAGATCCGCAAGAACTAAGCAGGTGCTGCATCGCGTATCACCGGCCTTGCCGGTGATCGCGGGGCAGGTTGCAGCGGCCAGGCGCCGCTGCTGCTATTTATGCAGTGTGGTCTTTGCCCGCTGCAGCAACGCCCGCGCCTTGTCGCTGAAGCGCTGCAGGTGCGAAGGC
This sequence comes from Pseudomonas machongensis, assembly GCF_034961125.1. Lineage (NCBI taxonomy): Bacteria > Pseudomonadati > Pseudomonadota > Gammaproteobacteria > Pseudomonadales > Pseudomonadaceae > Pseudomonas > Pseudomonas machongensis. The sequence continues at coordinate 14,291 of NZ_JAYFUI010000088.1, forward strand.
TTCTCGGGCCGGCTCTCCACCAACCCTTGCTGACGCACCCATTCCCGCCAGCGCACGCGCTCTTCCCTCACCACCCACCCATCCTGCAGGGCGAAGCTTTCGGCCAGGTACAGCCCGCGCGTGCTCGCGGGTATCAGCTGGTCCTTCTTCAGGGTGTACAGCTCCGCCAGTGGCTTGCCGTCCTTCAGGGGCATCAGATACAGGTCGGGGCGCTTGCGGTTGAGCCGGGCCACCAGTTGGTCGCCTTCCAGGCGCTCGTCGACGTGAAACAGGCTGAGCGACTTGGCCTCCTTGGGGACCTGCAGACGCAGATCGTAAATCAGTTGCAGCGAGGCGGTGGGCAGGTGCACATAGGCCCGTGGTCGCTCGAGCAGCATCAGGTTGCCGCAGTGTACCGGCCGCGCCGCGCCCGAGGCCGGGCTCAGGGTGAAGGGCAGGGCTTCGCGGTAGTGCAGGGCCGCGGCATAAGGGGCGGGTAGCCAAGTGTCGTTGAAACGTCCGCCCAGCCAACCTTCCGGGGTTTCCAGCAGGCATTCTTCTGCCACTTCCTGAATGGCCGTGTGCAGCGGGAGGTTGAGCTCCTGGGCAGGTACGTAACCGGAGATCAGCTTGAGTACGACATCGCCGCGGTCCTGGCGGCGCTGGCGCACCAGCACCCAGTAGTCACGGTTCTGCCAGTTGAGGGTCAGGCGTACCGAAACGCCCAGGTTGGCCAGTTCGATGACGAAGCGTTCGCTGTCATCCAGCTGGATCGCCTTGCGCCGTTGCAGGGTCTGCGCGAAGTTCAGCGGCATACCGATGCTCTGGTAGCTCAGGCGTTCCGGGGTGGCTTCGACATGCAGCGGCAGGGTCTTGAAGTTGCTCGGGTTCTTGCGGATAAGCGTACGCGCCACGAGGCTCCTCCTTGCATTCGGCGGCCGCGTGAGCGGCTCAGGCCTGGCCCAGAATACGGGCGACGGTGGCCACGTTGTGGGCCAGGTGCAACGGATTGATGGTGCCGACAATAGCACTGCTGACCCCCGGATGGGCGAACAGCAGCTCGAAGCTGGCCTGGACCGGGTCGACTCCTGGAGACAGACAGATATGCCCGCTGGCCAGGGCCTTCTTCACCAGGATGGCCTTGCCGTGTTCGGCAGCGTAGTCCAGCACCGGACGCTCCGCCTGCTCGTTGAGGTTGTAGGTGATCATCGCGCAGTCGCCCTGTTCCAGTGCTTTCAGGCCGCCGGCGGCGGTCTTGCCGGAAAAGCCATAGCCGAGGATCTTACCCTCCTGCTTGAGTGCGGCGAGTGTCTGGTAGACCTCTTGCTGCTCGAGGATGGCCAGGTCGTTGCCGTCGGAATGCACCAGAACCAGCTCGATACGGTCGGTTTCCAGGCGCTTGAGGCTGCGCTCGACCGAGCGTCGGGTATGGGCGGCGCTGAAATCGAAGTGGGACAGGCCGTTTTCGAACTCTTCGCCGACCTTGCTGACGATGATCCAGTCGTTACGCTGGCCACGCAGCAATGGGCCGAGACGCTCTTCACTGCGACCATAGGCCGGCGCGGTGTCGATCAGGTTGATGCCCAGCTCGCGCGCCTGCGACAGCAGCAGGCGGGCCTCGTCGTCGCCGGGGATGGTGAAACCGTTGGGATACTTCACGCCCTGGTCGCGGCCAAGCTTGACCGTGCCCAGCCCCAGTGGCGATACCTTCAGGCCGGTGTCGCCCAAGGGACGGTGGAAATCGTGCAGGGTCGGCAGGCTCATGGCAGCAGTTGCTCCCAGGCCGGCACACCGAGTGGTGGACGCGGCAAGTCCGTCAGGTCGGCCTGGGCGCTCGGGCGAATACCATCGCGCTCGAAGGCGGCCAGGACGCGGTCGGAGAAGTCTGGTGCCAGCGCCAGCTTGGTCGGCCAGCCAACCAGCAGGCGCTCCTGCTCGCTGAGGAAGGCGTTGTCGGGGCGTACCAGGCCCGACTGTGCGGGCTCTGCGCGATCGACGCGCAAGGTGGCCCAGCGCACCTGGCTTTGATCAACCCAGGGCAGCAGGCCGGCGATCTCTTTTTGCGCTGCGGCAATCTGCGCGGCCGGCTCGCGTGCCACGCCATCGGCTTCGGCGAGGTCGCCGCCCAGGTACCAGACCCACTGGCCATCGGCCGCCGGGTGGGTGGTCACGGTGACACGTGGCTTGGGACCGCCGCCCAGGCAGTGGGCGTACAGCGGCTTGAGGTTGGGGCCTTTGGCCAGGACCATGTGCAGTGGCCGGCGTTGCTGCGCGGGCTGGCTCAGGCCGAGTGCATGCAACAGGTCCTCGGTGCCGCCGCCAGCACTGAGCACGATGCGTTGGGCGCGAATCTCGCGACCATCGACCTTCAGGCCGACCAGCGCCTGGCCTTCGTGCAGGGGCTCGATCCGCTCGCCAGCGAGCAGGCTGTCACCGGCCAGTTGCGCGAGGTTGCCGAGCAGGCTGGGGACATCGATGACCAGCTCGGCCAGACGGTAGACCTTGCCTTTGAAGGCGCGGTCCTGCAGGGCCGGTGGCAACTGCTCGCCCTTGACCTGATCGACCCGGCCGCGCACGGCCTTGCTGGCGAAGAAGCTGGTGAGGTTGCCGGCCAAGGTGCCGGGCGACCATAGATAGTGGGCATCGGAGAGCAGGCGGGTGTCGCGCAGGTCCAGCTCGCCGCTGCCGGCCAGGGCCTCGCGCCAGCGCCGCGGCATGTCGGCGATGGCCTCCGAAGCGCCGGTCAGCGCGCCGTGCAGGGCGTACTTGGTGCCGCCATGGATGATGCCCTGGGACTTGATGGTCTGCTCGCCGCCAAGGGTGGCGCGCTCCACCAGCACCGTCGAATAGCCCTGGCGACGTAGCCGGGCATTGAGCCAGAGGCCTGCGACCCCGGCGCCGACGATGAGTACGTCAGTGGAAATGGCGGATGGCATGCGGGCACCTCGAAAACTGGAACGATTGCCCAGTATACAGCCCGTGCCCGGCAATGTTGCCTATCGATCAATGCCCAGCTGTCTTGGAGAAGACCTGGATCACCACCACACCCCCTACGATCATCGCCATCCCCAGCATGGCCGGTACATCCAGCTTCTGCCCATAGATCACCAGCGCTGCGATGCTGATCAGCACGATCCCCATGCCGGACCACACCGCGTAGGCGATACCCACTGGAATGCTGCGCACCACCAGCGTGAGCATCCAGAAGGCCACGGCATAGCCACACACCATCAGCAGCAACGGCAACGGCGTACTCAGGCCCTTGACCGCTTTCATCGAAGCGGTGGCGATGACCTCGGCGCAGATGGCGATGGCGAGATAGGTGTAGGCATTCATGATCGGTTTCCTCTGGTTACTGGTCGGGCATTCTAGGTTGTTCCTGATTGCGGTAAAGTCATTACCTATCGATTCTGGAGATAGGTAATGGCCGAACAGTGGAACCTTGAACAGTTGCGGCTATTCGTCCAGGTCGCCGAGCTACGCTCGTTTTCTGCCGTGGCCCGTGCCCAGCGCAAGGCGCAGTCGGCCGTGAGCAACGCCATTGCGCTGCTCGAAGCAGACCTTGGCGTGATCCTTTTCGAACGCAGCAGTGGTCGCCAGCCGCGTCTGACCGAAAGTGGTGAAGCCTTGCTGCGTGACGCTCAGGAGTTGTTGCGCCAGTGCGAGCGGCTCGATGGTCGCGCCCAGGCCTTGATGCGCGGCCAGGAACCGCTGCTGCGGGTGGCCCAGGACGAAGCCATGCCCTACCAGCCGGTGATCGACAGCCTCGATGAGCTGGCCAGCCAGTTCCCCTTTCTCCAGGTGCAACTGGCCAGTGGCGCACAGGGCGACGTGGCGCGCAAGCTGGTCGGGCGGCGGGCAGATCTCGGCTTGTTTTTTCATCACGAAAGCATCCCGGACTCGCTGGAGCGCCGTACCCTGGGCAGTGTCGAGATGGTCACGGTCTGTGCTGCGCATCATCCGCTTGCCCATGCCGGACGGGTAACCTGTCAGCAGCTGGCGCGTCACCGGCAGTTGCTCATCGCCCCACAGGACAGCGACTATCCGGGCGGCGAGCCGGTCAGCGCTCAGGTCTGGCGTGCCGACAGCTTCTACGTCATGGCCGAGTTACTGATGCGCGGTCTGGGCTGGGCCTGGCTGCCACGGCATGTGGTCCAGTACCCAACGTACCAGGCGCACATGGTCGAGCTCGATAGCGAATGGCGCCCGCCGGCGCTGGTTGCCGAGCTGGCCTGGCGGCGCGACGAGCCGCTTGGGCCGGCAGCCCAATGGCTGGCTGAGCGCTTTGCCAAGCACCTGCGGGCCATCGGCTAGTCTGACAGACCTTTTTCCTGCGAATCCGAGGGGCTGTCTTCAACGTAGTAGGGGCGAGTGCAGACACATTTCAGGCAGACCCTAGTAAACTGCGGCGCCATGAACAGAACCCTCTACACCCTGCTGTTTCACCTGGGCCTGCCGCTGGTTGCGCTGCGCCTGTTCCTGCGTGGGCGCAAGGCGCCAGCGTATCGCCAGCGCATCGCCGAGCGCTTTGCCTGCAAGCTTCCGGCCATGCGCCAGGGCGGTATCTGGGTGCATGCGGTATCGGTGGGCGAGAGCATCGCTGCGGCGCCAATGGTCAAGGCACTGCTCACGGCTTACCCGGACCTGCCCATCACGCTGACCTGCATGACCCCGACCGGCTCGGAGCGTATCCGCGCGATGTTCGCCAGCGAGCCACGAGTCCAGCACTGCTATCTGCCCTATGATCTGCCCTGGGCAGCGGCGCGCTTTCTCGATCATGTGCGTCCGAAGCTGGGCATCATCATGGAAACCGAACTGTGGCCCAACCATATCCACCAGTGCGCCAGGCGCGGTATTCCCGTGGCCCTGGCCAATGCGCGGTTGTCGGAGCGTTCGGCACGCGGTTATGCCCGTTTCGCCGGCCTGACCCGGCCGATGCTCGAAGAGATGAGCCTGATTGCGGTACAGACCGAGACCGAGGCCGAGCGTTTTCGCAGTCTGGGCGCCCGCGCGCAGTGCGTGCAGGTGACCGGTTCGATCAAGTTCGACCTGAAGGTGGACGATCAGCTGCTGCCACGTGCCCGCCAGTTGCGCGAGCAGTGGTCGGCCCTGCAGCGGCCGGTGTGGATCGCTGCAAGCACTCATGAGGGCGAGGATGCGCTCATTCTCGAAGCCCACCAGCGCCTGCTGCAGGTGCATGGCGATGCACTCCTGATCCTGGTGCCACGTCACCCGGAGCGTTTCGATGCGGTGCATGCACTGTGTCGCGAACGTTTCACCACGGTGCGACGTTCTTCGGGTGCGGCGGTAGACGGGCAGGTCCAGGCCTTGCTTGGCGATACCATGGGCGAGTTGATGTTCCTCTACGCCTTGGCCGATATCACCTTCGTCGGCGGCAGCCTGGTGCCCACTGGTGGACACAATCCGCTGGAGCCGGCAGCGCTCGCATTGCCGGTGATTACCGGCCCGCACGTGTTCAACTTCCTCGAGATCAGCGCGATGTTGCGTGAAGCCGGTGCGTTGCAGCAAGTTGACGATGCCGAAGGGCTGGCTGCTGCGGTCCGACGCCTAGTTGAGCTTCCACAGGATTGCCGGCGCATGGGCGAGGCGGGCAGGGCGGTGATGCAGGCCAACCAGGGTGCCCTGCAACGATTGCTCGAGGCCCTTGGGAGGCTCATTCAGACGCGCTCATGATGTCCTCTTTCGACCATCTCCATGCATGTGTTCGGCACGAGATCAGGGTGGTAATTATGTGGCGATGTGGCTGAGTGGGATGGCAGTAGGCTCGACATGAGGATGCCGCTGGGGCATCTCTAAAGGAGAACTACAACATGCGCTCTTTATTCCTGTCTTTTGCTTTGCTCACGGCGTCGCTTCCCGCATTCGCGTACCTGGCACCTCGTCCTATCGAGGCCGGGGGATTCGACGGTCCCTGGATTGAGATGCTTGTGGATCATGCGGATCCGAACGCAAAGGTCGAAGTGGATGGCGACATCTTTGTTGTGGACGCGCAAGCTTCGTACAACGTGGACGATGAAAGTCGGGGAGGGTTGTATTTCGTTCCGCGGGAGCTGGGGAGTGAAGACTTCCACGAGTCGTTCTCGCTGGGTAGCGGTGACCGCATCTGCAGCTACTCTATCAAGTACACCGTCGAAACATCGAGTCTGCAGCCCTCTGCAAGCTCGACGGGCCCCGAGTTGGCCTCCTGCACGCATGAGCTGACGCAGAATGGTAATCGAAATACCGTGAAATTTGTCATGGACTAAACTGCACAAGGGGCGAGCCGCCAGCTCGCCCCTTGTCATGTTCTTCAGGGCCGCCGCTCGAAGTTTTTCGCGGCTGCGGCCGCAAGATCCGGTGGCAGGAAGTCCTTGTCCGGGTTGTAGTCGGCTTTAAGGTAGCGCCCCAGGTCTTGAAGGTCTTGCGGGCTCAGCGTGCCGGCGGCCTGCTTGAGGCGAAGGTTGTCGAGGATGTAGTCGTAGCGGCTGTTGTTATAGTCGCGCACCGAAGTGTAGAGCTGGCGCTGCGCGTCGAGCACGTCGACGATGTTGCGGGTGCCGACCTGGTAGCCGATCTCGGTGGCTTCCAGGGCGCTCTGGTTGGAGATGATCGACTGTTTGCGGGCCTGCACCTGCTCCACATCGGTATTCACCGCGCGGTGCAGGTTGCGAGTGTTCTCCACCACCTGGCGGCGCAGGCTTTCGCGCTGCTGTTCGCTTTGGCTCAGGCGGGCATAGGCTTCACGCACCTGTGAGCTGGTCAGCCCGCCGCTATAGATCGGAATGTTCAGTTGCAGGCCAATGCTGGTCTGCTCCACGTCACCGCCGTAGCGCACGCCGGGTTGCGGCGCAGGGTTGGTGAAGCCGAGGTTGTCGTTGTCGCCCTTCTGGTAACGCGCCACGGCATCGAGGGTCGGGGCGTGGCCGGCCTTGCGCTGGCGCAAGGTTTCTTCGGCGGCATCGACGGCGTGGTTGGTCGCCAGCAGGTTGAGGTTCTGCCGTGCGGCGGTCTCCACCCAGGCCTTGGCGTCGTTGGGCGCCGGTACCTGCACCGGCAGGCTGTGGACCACACCCTGCAGCGACCCGTACTCGCGGTTGGTCAGGGTCACCAGCGCCTCGAAGGCGTCCTGCACCTGGCGCTCGGCGATGATCCGATTGGCACGGGCGGTGTCGTAGCTGGCCTGGGATTGCAGCACGTCGGTCTTGTCGGAGAGCCCGACGTCGAAACGCTCGTTGGACTGGTCGAGCTGGCGCTTGAACGCTGCTTCCTCGGCTTTGGTCGAGGCCAGGTTGTCCTGCGCGCGCAAGACGGCGAAATAGTTTTCGGCCGTTTGCAGAATCAGGTTCTGCTCGGTGGCCGACAGCTCCAGCGCCGCTTGCTCGTTGACCGCCTCGGCGGCCTGCAGTTGGAACCAGCGGTCGGCACGGAAGATCGGCTGCGACAGTGTGGCACTCCAGGAGTTACCGCTGCGGTTGGAGGTGATCGAGGGTTCGTCCAGCTTGGTGCGGGTGTTCATCATTTCCGCACCGGCGGACAGATTGGGCAGCAGGCCTGCCCTGGCCTGCGGCACCACTTCACGGCGGGCGCCGTAGTCGGCACGGGCGGCGGCAAGGTCGGCGTTGTTGTTCACCGCTTCCTGGTAGACGCTGACCAGGTCGGTCTTCACCGTCGTGGGCACATCCGCTGCCCAGACCACTCCGTTGGACGCACAAGACACGGCAATCGCCAGTGAAAGTTTGCGCAGCATAGGGCAATCCTTGTACGAAATTGAATTTCTGAACTGTTGAGTATCGTGCGATGCGCCAGTGTAGTGCCGCTGGCTGTCGGCAACAATCCGCCTGTTGCACCTTTCGTCTCTCGTGCATTTACGCGCTTGGCTTTGCCGACCACTCCAGTCTAGACTGCGCACGTTCTTGTCGGGGTGCCTTGAATCGAAGGCTGAGATCGGAGAGTTTCCGGATCCCGTTGAACCTGATCAGGTTAGCGCCTGCGTAGGGAACAAGATTGCTCGCCTTCCCGGGGAGCCTCTTGTGCCAGGTCCGGGAATGTCAGGCTGTCATGCAGCCAAGGCACCCCATGTATCCGGCACTGCACTCCATCCAAGGGGTGCGTCCGCGCCTTTCAGGTTCTCCCCGACATTCCGCCCGCTAGGAAGCTGTCTGGAGAGCCTGTGATGAGTAAACAAGAAAAAGCGATCAGCCTGAGCGAGTCGGCCAAAGTCGACCAGCAGTCCGTGCAACCCTTGCCCAATTCGCGCAAGGTCTACGTCCAAGGCTCGCGCCCGGACATCCGCGTGCCCATGCGCGAGATCAGCCTGCACGACACCCCCACCGACTTCGGCGGCGAGAAGAACGCGCCGGTGCTGGTCTATGACACTTCCGGCCCCTACACCGATCCCAACGTCATCATCGATGTGCGCAAGGGCCTGGGCGATGTGCGTTCGGCCTGGATCGACGCGCGTGGCGATACCGAGCGCCTGGAAGGCCTGAGCTCGAATTTCGGCCAGCAGCGCCTGAACGACGCCGAACTCGCCAAGCTGCGCTTCGCCCACGTTCGCAACCCACGCCGCGCCAAGGCCGGTGCCAACGTCTCGCAGATGCACTACGCACGCCGGGGCATCATCACCGCCGAGATGGAATACGTCGCCATCCGCGAGAACATGAAACTGCAGGAGGCCCGCGCTGCCGGCCTGCTCGACCAGCAGCACGCCGGTCACAGCTTCGGTGCCAGCATCCCGAAGGAGATCACCCCTGAGTTCGTGCGCGAGGAAATCGCCCGCGGTCGCGCGATCATCCCTGCCAACATCAACCACACCGAACTCGAACCGATGATCATCGGCCGCAACTTCCTGGTGAAGATCAACGGCAACATCGGCAACAGCGCCCTGGGTTCCTCGATCGAGGAGGAAGTGGCCAAGCTGACCTGGGGTATCCGTTGGGGCTCGGACACGGTCATGGACCTGTCCACCGGCAAGCACATCCACGAGACTCGCGAGTGGATCATTCGCAACTCGCCGGTCCCGATCGGCACTGTGCCGATCTACCAGGCCCTGGAAAAAGTCAACGGCGTTGCCGAAGACCTGACCTGGGAGCTGTTCCGCGACACCCTGATCGAGCAGGCCGAGCAGGGCGTGGACTACTTCACCATCCATGCCGGCGTATTGCTGCGCTATGTGCCGCTGACCGCCAAGCGCGTCACCGGCATCGTCAGCCGTGGCGGTTCGATCATGGCCAAGTGGTGCCTGGCGCATCACAAGGAGAACTTCCTCTACACGCACTTCGACGAGATCTGCGAAATCATGAAGGCCTACGACGTCAGCTTCTCGCTGGGCGATGGCCTGCGTCCGGGCTCGATCGCCGACGCCAACGATGCAGCCCAGTTCGGTGAACTGGAAACCCTCGGCGAGCTGACCAAGATCGCCTGGAAGCACGACGTGCAGTGCATGATCGAAGGCCCAGGCCATGTGCCGATGCAGTTGATCAAGGAGAACATGGACAAGCAGCTGGAGTGCTGCGACGAGGCGCCGTTCTACACCCTCGGCCCGCTGACCACCGACATCGCACCGGGCTACGACCACATCACCTCCGGTATCGGTGCGGCGATGATCGGCTGGTTCGGCTGCGCCATGCTCTGCTACGTCACGCCCAAGGAGCACCTGGGCCTGCCGAACAAGGATGACGTCAAGACCGGCATCATCACCTACAAGATCGCCGCGCATGCCGCCGACCTTGCCAAGGGCCACCCGGGCGCGCAGATCCGCGACAACGCACTGTCCAAGGCGCGCTTCGAGTTCCGCTGGGAAGACCAGTTCAACCTCGGCCTGGATCCGGACACCGCACGCTCGTTCCACGACGAGACCCTGCCCAAGGAATCGGCCAAGGTTGCCCACTTCTGCTCGATGTGCGGGCCGAAGTTCTGTTCGATGAAGATCACCCAGGAAGTGCGCGAGTACGCGGCCAAGATCGAAGCCGTGGATGTGACCGCCGAGCAGGGCATGCGCGAGCAGGCCGAGCGGTTCCGCCAGGAAGGCAGCCAGCTTTATCACAAGGTGTAAGTGATGCCGGCAGGGTGGTGGTGAGCCACTCTGCCGTTGCATTTGTATCGAGGCCTCCGGCCCTTTCGCGGGCAAGCCCGCTTGTGTCTTGATAGGGGATTAGAATCTGGAGTGAGAGCGGTGAATGGCAAGCTGAATGCCGCGTGTGCCTTGAGCACGAGTGGGAGCACAAGCTGCCATTCACCGTTCCACTTTGGCGAGAGCCCGAACAGTTGGATGCGGCCTTGATCTCGAATCACAAGCGTGGGCCAAGCCAAAGTCCTCTCACTCTGTTGAGTCTAGGAGATTTTGGTGATGGTTTCCTTTGTGGGTATCGATGTTTCTAGTCGCACGCTGGACATAGCGGTCCGTCCCCAGAGCCTCAAGATCAATGTCACCAACGATCGGGCAGGTTTCGAGGTATTGGAGAAGAGCCTTCGAGGTCTCAAGGTCAAGCGCGTCCTGCTGGA
>NZ_JAYFUI010000089.1:0-24476 GCF_034961125.1 Pseudomonas machongensis
CGGATCCTTCTTCATGTTTTCCTTGAGCAAAGGCCCGTCTTCGGGGTGTTTCTCGTTGAGCAGTGCGCGATCCTGCTGGCGCATCAGGCGCCGTGCCAACTCCGGCGAGCCGGGGTAGTAGCGCAACTCGCCATCGGCGTTGAGGCGCTTGATGATGCGCAGGTAGTCAGCGGTGGCAGCCGGCAGGTCGTCACGGTTCCACAGGCGGGCAACGCCTTCGAGATATTCACCGGTACGCGTGGCCTGGTCGCCTTGCAGGTCGTACAGACCCAGGCCGGCATGGGTGTCGATATAGGCGAACGGCTGTTCCTTGCGCGACATCAAGGCGATGAGGCGGGTCAGCACGATGTGCTTGAGGACGTCGGCATGATTGCCGGCGTGGAAGGCGTGACGATAGTTCATGGCAACTCCTGCGGGGGCGGCAAGTTTACCTTGCCTTGCGGGCGGAGTCAGGCCTGGCCGTCGATCGGCACAAGGACCATTCGCGGGCAGGCCCGCCCCCACAGGAGCGGGTCCGCCCGCGAAGCAGCCGTCGCCGGATCAGCAGGTGTTACTTGTCTGCGTGATATGCAGCATCAGCCGTTTCAAACCGCGAAACCATGCTGCCGCTCGGACGCCCCAGCTTGCTCACCACGATGATGGCGATGGTGGCGAACAGGAAGCCCGGGATGATTTCGTACAGGCCAAGCCCGACGTAGTTCTTCCACAGGATCACGGTCAGTGCACCCACCACGATCCCCGCCAGGGCGCCGTTGCGGGTCATGCCCTTCCACAATACCGACAGCAGCACCACCGGCCCGAACGCAGCACCGAAGCCCGCCCAGGCATAAGCCACGAGGCCCAGCACACGGTTGTCAGGGTTCGCCGCCAGGGCGATGGCGATCAATGCCACGGCCAGCACCATCATTCGACCGACCCAGACCAGCTCGGTCTGCGAAGCCCCCTTGCGCAGGAAAGCCTTGTAGAAGTCCTCGGTCAGCGCACTCGAGCACACCAGCAACTGGCAGCTCAGGGTGCTCATGACCGCCGCCAGGATGGCCGACAGCAGCACACCGGCGACCCACGGATTGAACAGGATCTTCGCCAGCTCGATGAACACACGCTCGTGGTTCTCGGTGACCGGGCCGGCCAGTTCAGGGTTGGCCGAGAAGTAGGCGATGCCGAAGAAGCCCACGGCGCAAGTGCCCGCCAGGCACAGGATCATCCAGGTCATGGAGATGCGGCGTGCGTTGGCGATCGACTTCACCGAGTCGGCAGCCATGAAACGCGCCAGGATGTGCGGCTGGCCGAAGTAGCCCAGGCCCCAACCCATCAGCGAGATGATGCCGATGAAGGTAGCGCCGCGGAACATGTCGAAGTTCGCCGCGTTCTGCGCTTCGATCGCCAGCATCGTGGTGTCGAAGCCGCCGGTGGAGATCAGCACGATGATCGGGGTGAGGATCAACGCGAAGATCATCAGCGACGCCTGCACGGTGTCGGTCCAGCTCACCGCCAGGAAACCACCGACGAAGGTGTAGGCGATGGTCGCCGCAGCACCGGCCCACAGCGCCGTCTCGTAGGACATGCCGAAGGTGCTTTCGAACAGACGCGCGCCGGCAACGATGCCCGAGGCGCAGTAGATGGTGAAGAACACCAGGATCACGATGGCCGAGATCACCCGCAGCAGGCCGCTGTTGTCTTCGAAACGGCTGGCGAAGTAGTCGGGCAGCGTCAGCGCATCACCGTTGTGCTCGGTCTGCACCCGCAGACGGCCGGCGACGAACAGCCAGTTCAGGTAGGCACCGACAGTCAGGCCGATGGCGATCCAGGCCTCCGACAGGCCCGACATGTAGATGGCGCCCGGCAGACCCATCAGCAGCCAGCCGCTCATGTCGGAAGCGCCAGCAGAAAGCGCGGTGACCACGCTGCCGAGGCTGCGACCGCCGAGGATGTAGTCGGAGAGGTTCTTAGTAGAGCGATAGGCCGCGAAGCCGATCAGCACCATTGCCGCGATATAGATCACAAAGGTGATCGTGATTGGATTGCCCATGGTTGTGCCCTGGCGTTGTTGTTATCTCTTGCACCCGACTTTCGTGAGACGGTTGCACCCAGGCGGCGAATCCTATGCAACAACATGAATCGGGTGCAACCATTTTTCATTTGCAAGTTGCACCTGGAAATGTCTTTTCAGTTAAAACCCCTTTTTTGCTCCTTTTTGAAGCAAAAGCGACGCTTTTAATAAGCAAAGGCAGCAAAAACGACCCTTTCCGCTGTTTAGCGTCTTGCGCCAGACGAGTTGCACCTTTTTCATGAAAAATTCGGGTTGCACCCGGTTGCACCCGAGAGGTGCCTGGCGCTAATCTTGCCGCCAGCTTAGCCACGCCCGTGGCAATAACGAGGATAAGAAATGGCGACGACCACCCTTGGGGTCAAACTCGACGACCCGACCCGTGAGCGACTCAAAGCGGCTGCGCAGTCCATCGACCGCACCCCGCACTGGTTGATCAAGCAAGCGATCTTCAATTACCTGGAGAAGCTCGAGGGTGGTGCAACCCTGAACGAAATCAACGGCCACGCCGCACAGCTCGGTGACGACGCCGGCGAACTCCCGGCCGACCACGCCCACCAGTGCTTCCTCGAATTCGCCGAAAGCATTCTGCCGCAGTCCGTGCTGCGCGCAGCAATCACCGCAGCCTACCGTCGCCCCGAGCAAGAAGTGGTGCCGATGCTGCTGGAGCAGGCACGCCTGCCGGCCCCGCTGGCCGAAGCGACCAACAAGATGGCCGCAGGCCTGGCCGAAAAGCTGCGCAACCAGAAGAGCGCCAGCGGCCGCGCCGGCATCGTCCAGGGCCTGCTGCAGGAGTTCTCACTGTCGTCCCAGGAAGGCGTGGCGTTGATGTGCCTGGCCGAAGCCCTGCTGCGCATCCCCGACAAAGGTACCCGCGACGCGCTGATCCGCGACAAGATCAGCACGGGCAACTGGCAGCCACACCTGGGCAACAGCCCATCGCTGTTCGTCAATGCCGCCACCTGGGGCCTGCTGCTGACGGGCAAGCTGGTCTCCACCCACAACGAATCCGGCCTGACTTCCTCGCTCACCCGCATCATCGGCAAGAGTGGCGAGCCGATGATCCGCAAGGGCGTCGACATGGCCATGCGCCTGATGGGCGAGCAGTTCGTCACCGGCGAGACCATCGCCGAAGCCCTGGCCAACGCCAGCCGCTTCGAATCCAAGGGCTTCCGCTACAGCTACGACATGCTCGGCGAAGCCGCGCTGACCGAGCACGACGCCCAGAAGTACCTGGCCTCCTACGAGCAGGCGATCCACTCGATCGGCAAGGCCTCGCACGGGCGCGGCATCTATGAAGGCCCGGGCATCTCGATCAAGCTCTCGGCGCTGCACCCGCGCTACAGCCGCGCGCAATACGAGCGCGTGATGGAAGAACTGTACCCGCGCCTGCTGTCGCTGACCCAACTGGCCAAGCAGTACGACATCGGCCTGAACATCGACGCCGAGGAAGCCGACCGCCTGGAGCTGTCGCTGGACCTGCTCGAACGCCTGTGCTTCGAGCCGTCACTGGCGGGCTGGAACGGTATCGGTTTCGTCATCCAGGCCTACCAGAAGCGCTGCCCGTACGTGATCGACTCGGTCATCGACCTGGCCAAGCGCAGCCGTCACCGCCTGATGATCCGCCTGGTCAAGGGCGCCTACTGGGACAGCGAGATCAAGCGCGCCCAGGTCGAAGGCCTGGAGGGCTACCCGGTCTACACCCGCAAGGTCTATACCGACGTGTCCTACATCGCCTGCGCCCGCAAGCTGTTGTCGGTGCCGGAAGCCATCTACCCGCAGTTCGCCACGCACAACGCCCACACCTTGTCGGCCATCTACCATATTGCCGGCCAGAACTATTACCCAGGCCAGTACGAGTTCCAGTGCCTGCACGGCATGGGCGAGCCTCTGTACGAGCAGGTCGTCGGCAAGATCGCCGATGGCAAGCTGAACCGTCCGTGCCGTGTCTATGCGCCGGTCGGCACCCACGAAACCCTGCTGGCCTACCTGGTGCGCCGTCTGCTGGAAAACGGCGCCAACACCTCGTTCGTCAACCGGATCGCCGACCACTCGATCTCCATCCAGGAACTGGTCGCCGACCCGGTCGCGAGCATCGAGCGCATGGCCACCCAGGAAGGCAGCGTCGGCCTGCCGCATCCGCGCATTCCACTGCCGCGCGACCTCTATGGCAGCGAGCGGGCCAACTCGGCCGGCATCGACATGGCCAACGAACACCGCCTGGCGTCGCTGTCCTGCGCCATGCTGGCGACCGCACACAACGACTGGAAGGCTGCCCCGCTGCTGGCCTGCGCCACCAGCCAGGAAGCTGCCGCGCCAGTGCTCAACCCAGCCGATCACCGCGATGTGGTGGGCCATGTGCAAGAGGCGAGCGTCACCGACGTCGACAACGCCATCCAGTGTGCCCTCAATGCCGCGCCAATCTGGCAAGCCACCCCTCCGGCCGAGCGCGCCGCGATCCTCGAACGCACTGCCGACCTGATGGAAGCCGAGATCCAGCCGCTGATGGGCCTGCTCATCCGCGAGGCTGGCAAGACCTTCGCCAACGCCATCGCCGAAGTGCGCGAAGCCGTGGACTTCCTGCGCTACTACGCAGTGCAGGCGCGCAACGACTTCAGCAACGACGCCTGCCGCCCGCTCGGCCCGGTCGTGTGCATCAGCCCATGGAACTTCCCTCTGGCGATCTTCACCGGCCAGGTGGCCGCCGCACTGGCCGCCGGTAACCCGGTGCTGGCCAAGCCGGCCGAACAGACCCCGCTGGTCGCGGCCCAGGCCGTGCGCCTGTTGCTCGAAGCCGGTATCCCTGAAGGCGTGCTGCAACTGCTGCCGGGGCGCGGCGAAACCGTCGGCGCCGGCCTGGTCGGCGACGAGCGGGTCAAGGGCGTGATGTTCACCGGCTCCACCGAAGTCGCGCGCCTGCTGCAACGCAACGTCGCCGGTCGCCTGGATGCCCAGGGTCGTCCGATCCCGCTGATCGCAGAAACCGGCGGGCAGAACGCGATGATCGTCGACTCCTCGGCGCTGACTGAACAGGTGGTGATCGATGTGGTGTCGTCGGCCTTCGACAGCGCTGGCCAGCGCTGCTCGGCGCTGCGCGTGCTGTGCCTGCAGGAAGATTCCGCCGACCGCGTGATCGAGATGCTCAAGGGCGCCATGGCGCAGAACCGCATGGGCAATCCCGAGCGCCTGTCGGTGGACATCGGCCCGGTGATCGACGCTGAAGCCAAGGCTGGCATCGAGAAGCACATCCAGGCCATGCGTGAGAAAGGACGCAGCGTCTACCAGGTGGCCATCGCCGAATCCGAGGAGTGCAAGCGCGGCACCTTCGTCATGCCTACCCTGATCGAGCTGGAAAGCTTCGACGAGCTCAAGCGCGAGATCTTCGGCCCAGTGCTGCACGTGGTGCGCTACAACCGCAAGCACCTCGACCAGCTGATCGCGCAGATCAACGCCTCCGGCTACGGCCTGACGCTGGGCGTGCACACGCGCATCGACGAGACCATCGCCAAGGTGGTGGACAACGTCAACGCCGGCAACATGTACGTCAACCGCAACATCGTCGGTGCCGTAGTCGGCGTGCAGCCATTCGGTGGTGAAGGACTGTCCGGCACCGGCCCGAAAGCCGGTGGTCCGCTGTACCTGTACCGCCTGCTGTCGACCCGTCCGGCTGACGCCATCGCCCGCCACTTCCAGCGCGCCGACGGTGAGACCAAGGCCGACACCACCCTGCGCGACCAACTGCTCAAGCCGCTGCAGGTGCTCAAGGCCTGGGCTTCGAGCAACCAGCCCGAGCTGGTGGAACTGTGCGAGCAGTTCGCCGAACAGTCGCAAAGTGGCATCACCCGTGTCCTGCCTGGACCGACCGGCGAGCGCAACACCTACACCGTATTGCCTCGCGAGCATGTGCTGTGCCTGGCCGACAACGAGGCTGACCTGCTCGCGCAGCTCGCCGCGGTGCTGGCAGTGGGCAGCTCGGCGGTGTGGGCTGACGGCGAGCCGGCCAAGGGCCTGCGCGGTCGCCTGCCGAAAGACCTGCAAGGCAAGATCAAGCTGGTGGCCGACTGGAGCAAGGATGAAGTGGCGCTCGACGCGGTCATCCACCACGGCGACTCCGACCAGTTGCGCGCGGTGTGCCAGCAGGTCGCCAAGCGTGCTGGGGCCATTGTGGGTGTGCATGGGCTGTCCAGCGGTGATCCGCAGATCGCGCTGGAGCGGTTGGTGATCGAGCGTGCGGTGAGCGTAAACACCGCGGCTGCGGGGGGCAACGCCAGCCTGATGACCATCGGCTGACCGTACTGACGCCATCGCGGGCAAGCCCGCTCTCACCGGTTCAGCAGCGAAACGGTGGCAGCGGGCAACCCACCTATTGTTTTCTTTTCGATTTCCAAAGTTTGAATCTGGATAGAACGGGCGACTTTTTGGTCACCGGTTGCTCCGGCAAAACATGCAAAAGCGTTATCTTTTGCAGGCTGGGCACATGCTTCTGGAGGTTATAATTTACCGTTCCATTCTCGGTAGATGTGGCCAGAAATACAGTCTGTTGGGTAATCGCATCAACCTTAGCTATAAAATCCCCTGTCGCCACATCCTTCAGGCTGAAGACCTGTCTCGAGGTGATCGATACCTCGTCCCGTTCGCCTCTTGCGCCCCTGTGGATCTGGTATTCAGAGGCCGCGCCCGGGGCCGCCGACCATATGCCGCGCACCTCGCCGTTCTCATTGAATGCCCCGCCGGTAGGCTCGATGGAGTAGAGTAAGCTGGTCATCTCGGCAGCCAGTGCTTGATGTGCAAGCATCGAAATAATCTCTAGCTGCTGCGAGCTGAAATACTCCCTAACGTTGTGTACAAGCATGGGGATTTCCTCGCCGTTTTCTATCAGAGTGTACGTGCTACGCGTAAAGTCCTTGGCAAACTGTTCAGTCACCCCTAGATCCTCCGCGAGCTGCGCAGCCGGGCCAAGAACTTCTTGCTCGCTGTTGCCCGACGGACCTATGACCCTTTCCAGTTCAGTGGGTTGATACGCTTCACTCTCACGCATCCAATACACCGTTAATTTCTTTCGATGTTGCGTGTCGTGACTGACATTGCCCTTTAGTACAACACCAGGCTTCAGATTTTTAAAAATCTCCGGAAACTCGATCAACTTGTCCAACGCAGCGAAGTCAGCCCCGAACTCCGACTCAAAACTGTGTAATCCATTGGCATCCCTGCGCGTCACCGGATTGTTGCGCACCATGCAATACAAGTTAAGGCCATCCACCGCACCCGCCGGGTCTGCACTCAGCCACCGCCCGACCCACGGCTGGTAGTAGCGATAACCGTAGTAGTACAACCCAGTCGCATCTCGTTCCTTGCCTGAATAACGCAAGGTCTTGTAACTCCCTTCAAGCTCGCTGCGGGCTGCCCACAACGCGGTTCCCCCAAAAGGGTAATACGCTTCATGGCTGATCAGTCTGCCCGCGCCGTCGACCTCCAGGATGCCGCTGCCCAGTGGCGTGTCGTAGCTGTAGCGCAGTTGATCGTTCTCCAACCCTTCAGGCACCTCGCTGCACCAGTGCAACATTCGCACCTGTGCATGACCGGGCTCACCGACCGAAATAACCTGCAACGCCTCCTCAAGGTAGGCATCGCGGGTAGTGCAGCGCAATTCAAGCCCGGGTAAATAGGTGACTCGAAGCGTGTGCCGGCTTGCAGCGCTCCACTGCGTGTTGACTTTCAGGACTCGCATGCTGGCACTGTCATAACGGTAGTGCTCATGATCATCCCGCCCCTCCTCGCGTTGCTGGGAGATGACCTGATGCAACTCCCCTTGAGGCGTCCAGCACAGGGGATTGCCGGGTAACAGCGAGATCTGCTGACCCTTGGCCGTGAATAACGCCTCAACCTCGGCAGGTGTCTTCGCCATTATGCCCAGCACCGCCCGATTGCTGCGGTCACTGACTGCGATCTCGACGACACGACAGTGATTGCTAGCAGGCACCCGGTGCACCATGCGCGTCAGGTTGCCAGCAGTGTCATAAATAAAGTTGCGGGTATAACAGGTAAAGAGTGTCTCATCATGGGGAGAAGGAGACGGCGTGTTGTACTCTCCCGACCGCGATGACGCATTGACCTGCTCCCTTCCGCAGGCGCTGACCAATTGATAAAGGCTGTCGTAATGGTAGGTTGTCTGCGGTTCCGCCACCTGGTTGCGCCAGAACCGCCTATTGTCGGCCTCGTCACGTTCGCTCACCACATTGCCCACAGGGTCGAACGTATACTGCAAATCCTGCAGGAGCCTCGCACCGAGGGCATGACTCGCAGGTCGCTCGATCCGTAGCTGAGCCTGGCGTTGCGTTCGTGGCTCAAAGAAATAGGTGCTCAACACACCGTTACCATGCAGTTCACGGGTCTTATGTCCACCTGCCAGGTAACTCGTCGACCGGACGATCTCGCATTCTTGAGAGCCTTTGCGCCTCAGCCAGCTTGCCTGGAGCCGACCCGCGATGTCATAGGTGACACGCCGCAGGTGCCCTGCTGCATCGACAATGCTCGATACTGTTCCGGTTGCGTCCACGACCGAACACGTAGTGCGTGCCTGTGCAATCGGCTCAAGTGCGCGATCCCATTCATCGACGCACTCACCTTGCCAATCGACCACTGTCTGTACTTCATCTCCCCGCCCCAGAAGGCGTCGGGTGACAGACAGCGTGGTCCCCGTCATGGCGATGGCGTCGTGCAAGGCAAGGCCAGCAGTGTCGTAAAGACGTATACAGCGACCCGCCAGGTTTCGCCCCCGCTCCAGTGCACTGCTACCCCCATAGACAAAGCGCTGGGTCATGCGGGGAACACCACCGCCAACTGTATCGCTGATGCTCGACAAACGGCCCGCCAGACCGTGAGCCTCGTACACCGATCGACGTACCACCGCCTGGCTGTAATCGTCACGCCCTTCTGCACCTGCCGCAATTGCACTGATACGCACCAAAGGCCGACTATCGATATCAGCCAAGGCAACTTCAATGCCCGCGTCGACACTCTGAACACGCAGCACTTTGCCAGCGAAATCGTTGGCCAACGCGAAGTTCACCAGACCGCGCCCAGCCATACGCGGGTCGCTGCTACGATCCAGGAAACCACGAGGATCGTGCCTGTGCCGCGTGATGAGCAGGGTGGTCTGCCCAAGCGCAAGCCCATCACGATGGCAGGTGATTTCCCGTACCTTCAGCTTGCGAGCAAACACCGATACCGATGGGGTTTGGCAATGGACTAATGGCGCGTTGCTGGTCATTGGGCAATGCTCCGGTGCGGGTCTAAATGGGAAGCAGCCCCCCAATCAGAGCTCAACGGGGATCAGACAAAGGCCTAGGCTCTGTCCTGAATGTGTCTGCACGAAGGCCAGACAAGGCGAACAGGGTAAGGAACGCCCGGGGGCCTCGCCCGACGGTACTGGAGTACATGAGCATTCCGAGCCCCGTCCCAACGCAGTATGGGCGAGTGCAGATGCATTTCAGACAGAGCCTAGGCTACCCCAGCGATGCACAAGCCACACCTGACAGAAATACCAGTGGAGCAGCGCAAGGTATTTCGACAAGCGAGCGCCACTGATGGCACACCTGCGCTCAGCCTTCTGGAGTGTCATCACGCACACCCATGAGCCTGTGCAGCCACTATCCCTGGCTCTAGACTCGCAGCATCTCGAACCCAGGAATCCCGCCATGTCCGAGCAACTCCTCAGCAGCCGCAATCTCGCCTTCGAACTCTACGAGGTCCTCGACGCCGAGGCCCTGACCCAGCGCCCGCGCTTCGCCGAGCACAACCGCGAGACCTTCGACGCAGCGCTTGGTACGGCTCGCACGATTGCCGAGAAGTACTTCGCCCCGCACAACCGCAAGGGCGACGAGCACGAGCCACGCTATGTCGACGGCCGCGCCGAGCTGATTGCCGAGGTCAAGCCTGCGGTAGAGGCCTTCCTCGAGGCGGGCTTCCTCAACGCCAACCGCGACTTCGACGTCGGCGGCATGCAGTTGCCGAGCCTGGTTTCGCAAGCCTGCTTCGCCCACTTCCAGGCCGCCAACGCTGGCACCACGGCCTACCCCTTCCTGACCATGGGCGCAGCCAACCTGATCGAGAGCT
The DNA here is from genome assembly GCF_034961125.1 of Pseudomonas machongensis. Classification (NCBI taxonomy): domain Bacteria; kingdom Pseudomonadati; phylum Pseudomonadota; class Gammaproteobacteria; order Pseudomonadales; family Pseudomonadaceae; genus Pseudomonas; species Pseudomonas machongensis. The sequence continues at coordinate 10,163 of NZ_JAYFUI010000089.1, forward strand.
TCGGCAGCGACGAGCAGAAGCGCCTGTTCCTGCAGCCGATGATCGAAGGTCGCTACTTCGGCACCATGGCCCTGACCGAGCCCCACGCCGGCTCGTCGCTGGCCGATATCCGCACCCGTGCAGAGCCCGCAGGCGATGGCAGCTATCGGCTCAAGGGCAACAAGATCTTCATCTCCGGCGGCGACCACGAGCTGTCGCAGAACATCGTGCACATGGTCCTGGCCAAGCTGCCGGATGCACCGCCCGGGGTGAAAGGCATTTCGCTGTTCATCGTGCCCAAGTACCTGGTCAACGACGACGGCAGCCTCGGCGCCCGCAACGACGTGCTGCTGGCCGGGCTGTTCCACAAGATGGGCTGGCGTGGCACGACCTCCACGGCGTTGAATTTCGGTGACAACGGCCAGTGCGTCGGCTATCTGGTCGGCAAGCCACACCAGGGGCTGGCCTGCATGTTCCAGATGATGAACGAGGCGCGCATCGGCGTCGGCATGGGCGCGGTGATGCTCGGCTACGCCGGCTACCTGTACTCGCTGGACTACGCCCGCCAACGCCCGCAAGGCCGTCAGGTGGACAACAAGGACCCCAACAGCCCAGCAGTGCCGATCATCGAGCACGCCGATGTAAGACGCATGCTGCTGGCGCAGAAGGCCTACGTGGAAGGTGCCTTCGACCTGGGCCTGTATGCCGCCCGGTTGTTCGACGACACCCACAGCGCACCCGACGAGGCGGCACGCGCACAAGCCCAGGAACTGCTCGACCTGCTCACCCCGATCGTCAAGTCCTGGCCTTCGACGTTCTGTCTCAAGGCCAACGAACTGGCGATCCAGATCCTCGGTGGCCACGGCTACACCCGCGAATACCCGGTAGAGCAGTACTACCGCGACAACCGCCTGAACCCGATCCACGAGGGCACCGAAGGCATCCAGTCGCTCGATCTGCTCGGGCGCAAGCTGGCGCAGAACGGCGGCGCCGGACTCAAGCAGCTGATTCGCCTGATCGCCACCACCGCCGAGCGCGCCAGCCATCACCCCAACCTGGACGCACTGCGCCAGCCGCTGGAGCAACTGGTCAACCGCCTGCAAGCCGTGACCCTGGCACTGCTCGGCGACCTGGCCCAGGGCAGGGTCGCCGGCGCGCTGGCAAACTCGGCGCTGTACCTCAAGGTGTTCGGCCACTGCGTGATCGGCTGGCGCTGGCTGGAGCAGGCCATCTATGCCGAACTCGGGCTGATGAAGGGGGTCGATGTCGATCGCGATTTTTACTGCGGCAAGTTGCAGGCCGCACGTTATTTCCTGACTTGGGAAGTGCCAGGCTGCCATACTGAGCTCGCACTGCTCGAGGCACGCGACGACACCTGCCTGGGCATGCAAGAGGGGTGGTTCTAGGGGGAGCCACCGCGAACCGGAGGTGCCCGCATGTTCGATTCCAGCGCCCTGCTGCGCCAGCGCTTCGCAGCGCTGCGCAGCACGGCCGAACTGTTCTCGCTTCGCCACGTGAAGCAATCGCATCAATCGCTGTCGGTGCGGCGCAACGTCGCCGAACCGCCATTCTTCAGCCAGGACGAAGGCGCCATGCTCACCGTGCGCCTGAACGGCGTCGAGGCCTACGCCGCCACCGCCGACCTGTCGCAGAGCGGCCTGCAACGCGCCCTGGAACACGCCGAGGCCCTGGCCCGGCAGATCACCGGCCACCACCTGCTCGACCTGCGCGACCAACCGGTGCCGAGCACGCGCCACGACCATGTCTCGCCCAACTTCGACCAATCGCTGCCAAACCTTGCAGATTGCCTCGAGCTGCTCGCCGCCGAATCGGCCAGTGTGCCCAAGGACGAACGTCTGGTGGACTGGCAGGCGAGCCTGGGCATCACCCTGGTCGAGCAGACTTACCTGAACTCAGCCGGCGCCGAGCTGCGCAACGCGCAGCGCTTCATCTTTCCGGGCCTTGGCGTCACCGCCAGCGATGGGCGCGACAGCCAGAGCCGCAGCCTGGGCCGGGAGAACTTTGGTCAGCAGGGTGGCTTCGAAGTCGTCCAGCGCTGCGGCCTGGTCGGCGCCGCCCGACGTATCGCCGACGAAGCCCTGCAACTGCTGCTGGCGCCCAACACCCCGAGCGGTGCGCGCGACCTGCTGCTGATGCCCGATCAGATGATGCTGCAGATTCACGAGTCCATCGGCCATCCACTGGAGATGGACCGCATTCTCGGCGACGAGCGCAATTACGCGGGCACCAGCTTCGTCAAGAGCAGCGATTTCGGGCAGTTGCAATACGGCTCGCCCCTGCTGAACGTGACCTTCGACCCCACCATCGACGAGGAGCTGGCCAGCTACAGCTTCGACGACGACGGCACCGCGGCCAGCAAGCAGTTCCTGATCCGCGAGGGCAAGCTGCTGCGCCCGCTGGGCGGCGCTCTGTCGCAGTTCCGCTCAGGGCTCGACGGCGTGGCCAACAGCCGCGCCTGTGGCTGGAACCGCGCCCCGATCGACCGCATGGCCAACCTCAACATCGAGCCGGGCGACCAGTCGCTCGACCAACTCATCGGTGGGATCGAGCACGGCATCCTGATGCGCACCAACCGCTCCTGGTCCATCGACGATGCGCGCAACAAGTTCCAGTTCGGCTGCGAATGGGGCCAACTGATCGAACACGGCGAGCTCAAGGGCGTGGTCAAGAACCCCAATTATCGCGGCATCTCCGCGCAGTTCTGGCGCAACCTGTCGGCAGTGGGCGATAGCAGCACCTTCCAGGTGCTTGGCACACCCAACTGCGGCAAGGGCGAGCCCAACCAGGTCATCCGGGTCGGCCATGCCTCGCCGGCCTGCGTGTTCCGCCAGATCGACGTATTCGGAGGAGACGCCTGATGAGCACCCCCTATCAAGAACGCTTCGAGGCATTGGCCAGTGCCCTGCGCGAGGCGCTGCACCCCGGCGAACAGTTCACCCTCGGCTACAGCGCCGAGCAGTCGCGCTTCGTACGCTTCAACCATGCCAAGGTGCGCCAGGCCGGCGAAGTGGCCCAGGCCAGCGCACTGTTGCGTCTGGTGCGTGACGGGCGCCAGGCCGAACAGCAGTTCACCCTCGGTGACGATGCGCAACTGGATCGCCAGCGCCTGCAAGATGCCCTGGCGCAACTGCGCCTGACCTTGCCGCTGCTACCGGTCGACCCCTACCTGAAACTCGACGAAAGCGCCTGGCACAGCCACAGCGTGCAAGAACCGGCGCTGCCCGATTTCACCGAAGTACTGGCGCTGGTCGAGCAGCAGGCAGGCAACCTCGATCTGGTCGGTATCTACGCCGCCGGCCCGATCTGCCGGGGTTTCGCCAGCTCGTTCGGGGCCTTCGGCTGGCACCAGGCCAACAGCTTCAATTTCGACTGGAGCCTGTTCCACAGCAACGGCCAGGCGGTGAAGGCCAACTATGCAGGCCAGGTCTGGAGCGGCGAGGCCTTCAGTGCACGCCTGCAACTGGCCCGCGAACAGCTTGAGTACCTGGGGCGCCCAACGATCACCCTCAAGCCTGGCCGCTACCGCGCCTACCTGGCGCCAGCAGCCATGGACGAAATCGCGAGCATGCTCGGCTGGGGAGGCTTCTCGGCCCAGGCCCTGGCCACCGGCAACAGCCCATTGCAACGCCTGTACACCGGTGATGCCCAGCTCGATCCACGGGTTGGCTTCTCGGAGCAGGTCAGCGGTTCGCTGAGCCCGTCGTTCTCCAGCGAGGGCTCGCCCCGCGAGGACGTAGCGCTGATCGTCGAGGGCCGGGGCAGCGCGCGCCTGGTCAGCCCTCGCAGCGCGGCAGAGTTCGCCCTGCAGGGCAACGGCGCCGACAGCTATGAGGCACCGTGCGCCCTGAGCCTGGCACCTGGGGAGCTGGCGTCGGCGGATATCCTGGCACGCCTGGGCACCGGGCTGTACATCAGCAACCTCTGGTACCTGAACTATTCAGACCTGCCGGCAGCGCGCATGACCGGCCTGACCCGCTTCGCCACGTTCTGGGTGGAAGACGGCCAGATCCAGGGCCCGGTCAGCACCATGCGCTTCGACGACAGTCTCTACAACCTGCTGGGCCCTCAGCTGGAAGACCTGACGCGCGAACGCGAGCTGATCCTGTCGACCAGCACCTATGGGCAGCGGCAAACCGGATCGAGTCATCTGCCCGGGGCGTTGGTCAGAGGATTGACGCTGACACTGTAACGCCACGCCCCTGTGGGAGCGCCGTTTAGACGCTTCCACAGGGAACTGCGCACTTTTCAGGATAGAGGCCATGCCCGAACGCGCCCCGCTCGACCCTACCACCGCCCGCTGGATCCCCTGGGTGGTGGCCATCGCCTTCTTCATGCAGTCGCTCGACGGCACCATCCTCAACACCGCGCTGCCGGCCATGGCCCGCTCGCTGGCAGAAGACCCGCTGCGCATGCAGGGCGTGATCATCGCCTACATGCTCACCGTGGCCCTGCTGATTCCGGCTTCGGGCTGGATCGCCGACCGCTTCGGCACCAAGCACATCTTCTTCGGCGCCATCCTGCTGTTCAGCCTGGGTTCGCTGCTGTGCGCGGCGGCCAACAGCCTGGGCTTTCTGATCATCGCCCGCGTCATCCAGGGCCTGGGCGGTGCCCTGATGCTGCCGGTCGGGCGATTGGTGGTGCTGCGCGCCTACCCACGCTCGGAGCTGGTGCGGATCATGAGCTTCATCACCATCCCCGGCCTGCTGGGCCCGCTGCTGGGCCCAACCGTCGGCGGCTGGCTGGTGGAAATCCTCAGTTGGCACTGGATCTTCCTGCTCAACCTGCCGGTCGGCGCGCTGGGGTGCTACGCGGTATGGAAGTTCATCCCCGACCTGCGCGGCAGCGAACGCACCACCTTCGATGGACCCGGATTCATCCTGTTCGGCGCCGCGATGGTGCTGATCACCATCGCCATGGAGGGCCTGGGCGAGTTGCACCTGCCACACCTGCGGGTGATGTTGCTGCTGTTCGCCGGCATGGCCTGCCTTGCCGCCTACTGGCTGCGCGCCGGGCGTGACCCGGAGCCGCTGTTCTCGCCCAGCCTGTTCCGCGTGCGCACCTTTGCCATCGGCATCCTCGGCAACCTGTTCGCCCGCCTGGGCAGCGGCGCCCTGCCCTTCCTGGTACCGCTGCTGCTGCAGGTGGCGCTGGGCTACTCGCCGGCCCAGGCCGGCATGAGCATGATCCCGCTGGCCGCCGCGGCGATGATCGCCAAGTCGGTGGCGCGGCCACTGATCGAGCGCCTCGGCTATCGCATCATCCTCACCGGCAACACGCTGTTGCTGGGGGTGCTGCTGGCCAGCCTGGGGCTGGTCGACGAGCAGACGCCCTATTGGCTGCTGCTGATGCAGCTGGGCTTGCTGGGCGCGGTGAATTCGCTGCAGTTCACCGCGATGAACACGGTGACGCTGATCGACCTCGACGACGCCAGCGCCAGCAGCGGCAACAGCCTGCTGTCGGTGGTCGCGCAACTGTCGCTGAGCCTGGGCGTGGCCTGCGCCGGTGCGCTGCTCGGCGGCTTTACCGCCTCGGGGAGCGCCGAGGGCGTGGAGACCACGCTGGGCGCGTTCCAGTTGACCTTCCTGACCATCGGCCTGATGGCGATGCTGGCCGCGGCGATCTTCCTGCAACTGTCGCCGACGGACGGAAGGCGTGCCCGTCGTCCGGAAGAACACGTGGAAACGTAGGGCGAATGGCCATGAGGCTGGTAGACTGTGCGGCATTTTTCGCTTCGCACCGCAGGCCCGCCTCGTGACCACCGAATCCACCGCTTTCGCCTCCCTGCCGCTGTCCGCCGCCATGCTGGCCAACCTGGACGCCCTGGGCTATGCCTCGATGACCCCGATCCAGGCCCAGAGCCTGCCGGTCATCCTCAAGGGCCAGGACCTGATCGCCCAGGCCAAGACCGGCAGCGGCAAGACCGCCGCCTTCGGCATCGGCCTGCTCAATCCGATCAACCCGCGCTTCTTCGGCTGCCAGGCGCTGGTGCTGTGCCCGACGCGGGAACTGGCCGACCAGGTCGCCAAGGAGCTGCGCCGCCTGGCCCGCGCCGAGGACAACATCAAGATCCTCACCCTCTGCGGCGGCGTCTCCCTGGGCCCGCAGATCGCCTCGCTGGAGCACGGTGCGCACATCATCGTCGGCACCCCGGGCCGCATCCAGCAGCACCTGGACAAGGGCACCCTGGACCTGAAGGGGCTCAACACCCTGGTACTCGACGAAGCCGACCGCATGCTCGACATGGGCTTCTTCGACGCCATCGCCGCAATCATCGGCAAGACCCCATCGCGCCGCCAGACCCTGCTGTTCTCGGCCACCTACCCGGCCGGCATCGAGCAACTGGCCGCCGACTTCATGCGCAAGCCGCAGCAGGTCACGGTCGAGAGCCAGCACAGCGACAACCAGATCGAGCAGCGTTTCATCGAGATCGACCCGCAGCAGCGCCTGGAGGCGGTTACCCGCGTACTGGGCCACTACCGCCCGCAGTCGTGCGTGGCGTTCTGCTTCACCAAGCAGCAGTGCGAGGATCTGGTCGCCCACCTGACCGCCAAGGGCATCGTTGCCCAGGCCCTGCACGGTGACCTGGAACAGCGTGACCGCGACCAGGTGCTGACGATGTTCGCCAACCGCAGCAGCTCGGTGCTGGTGGCCACCGATGTCGCCGCCCGCGGCCTGGATATCGACGGCCTGGACCTTGTGATCAACGTAGAACTGGCGCGCGATGCCGAGATCCATGTGCACCGCGTCGGGCGTACCGGCCGCGCCGGCGAGAAAGGCGTGGCGATCAGCCTGGTGGCCCCGGCCGAAGGCCACCGCGCCCAGGCCATCGAAGACCTGCAGAAGCGCCCGCTGCGCTGGGAGCAGTTGGACAGCCTGAAGAGCAAGGGCGGTGAACCACTGCTGCCGACCATGACCACCCTGTGCATCGCCGCCGGGCGCAAGGACAAACTGCGTCCGGGCGATATCCTCGGCGCCCTGACCGGCGATGCCGGGCTGCCGGGCAAGCAGGTGGGCAAGATCGCGATTTTCGATTTCGTGGCCTTCGTGGCGGTCGAGCGGGCCGTGGCCAAGCAGGCGATGCAGCGGCTGAACAGCGGCAAGATCAAGGGGCGAGCCCTGAAGGTCCGTATCGTCTGAACTATTTTGCGGCTGCTTTGCAGCCCATCGCAGGCAAGCCAGCTCCCACAGGGAGTGCACCCGGCCTAGGCTCTGGGGATCCCGTGGGAGCTGGCTTGCCTGCGATGGACCGCGAAGCGGCCCCGGCAATCCATGAGGTAACACCGTGCACTCCACCGACGTGATCATCCTCGGCGCCGGCGCCGCCGGCCTGATGTGCGCCCAGCTCAGCGCGCGCCGCGGCCGCCGCGTGCTGCTGCTCGACCATGCCAACAAACCGGGCAAGAAAATCCTCATGTCCGGCGGCGGGCGCTGCAACTTCACCAATATGTACACCGAGCCTGCCAATTTCCTCTCGCAGAACCCGCACTTCTGCAAGTCGGCGCTGGCCCGCTACACCCAGTGGGACTTCATCGAGCTGGTCGCCAAGCACGGCGTGCCGTACCACGAGAAGAAGCTCGGCCAGCTGTTCTGCGACAACAAGTCCAGCGACATCCTCGACATGCTCCTGGCCGAGTGCGACGAGGCTGGCGCCGAGCTGCGGATGAACACCAGCATCGAGCAGATCGAGAAAACCGACAGCGGTTATTGCCTGCAGACCAGTGCCGGAGAATTTGCCTGCCAGTCGCTGGTGATCGCGACCGGCGGTCTGTCGATCCCGACCCTGGGCGCAACCGGCTTCGGCTATCAGGTCGCCCGCCAGTTTGGCCACGCCCTACTGCCGACCCGCGCCGCGCTGGTGCCGTTCACCATCACCGAGCCCCAGCTCAAGGCATTGTGCACTGAGCTCTCCGGCACGTCGCTGGACTGCATCGCCAGTTGCAACGGCACCAGCTTTCGCGAAAACCTGCTGTTCACTCACCGCGGCCTGAGCGGCCCGGCGATCCTGCAGATTTCCTCGTACTGGGAAGCGGGCGACACGCTGGAGATCAACCTGTTGCCGGATCGCGATGCGCTGGAGTGGCTGCAAGGCGTGCAGGCCGAACGCCCCAACAGCGAGCTGAAGACCGTGCTGGGCGAGGTGTTCACCCGCAAGCTGGCGACCCTGCTGGCCGAGCAGTGGTTCGTTTCGAAACCCCTGAAGCAGTACACCCCGGCAGAATTGACCCAGATCGCCGGGCAGCTCGCGGCCTGGCAACTGGTGCCGGCAGGTACCGAGGGCTACCGCACCGCGGAAGTGACCCTGGGCGGCGTCGACACCCGCGAGGTGTCGTCCAAGACCATGGAATCGCTCAAGAGCCCGGGATTGTTCTTCATCGGCGAGGTGCTGGACGTCAGCGGCCACCTGGGCGGGTTCAATTTCCAGTGGGCGTGGGCTTCTGCCAACGCAGCGGCGCAGTTCGTTTAGAGTAGAATCCTTTCAGCACGGAACGCTTCTTGCTGGTCTGTGCCGAGTGCCGTTTTTTTGGGGCTGCTGGGCAGCCCATCGCGGGACGAGCCCGCTCCTATAGGCACCCCGCTGTTTTCCTGGACAGCGGGGTGCCTATAGGAGCGGGCTCGTCCCGCGATGGGCGCCCCGCCGCTCCACGGCCATGTAAGGACACCCATTCGCTCACAGCCCAAGGCCACTATGTCATCGAGCTCGTTCCGCCATTCATTGCGTCGCGTGTGGGGCCAAGACAAGTTCAGCTATGCCATCCGGGTGACCATCGCCCTGACCGGCACCATGGCCTGGTGCTGGTACCAGAACGAGATGAGCCTGCTCATCCCGTTGTTCCTCGGCATCATCGCCAGCGCCCTGGCCGAGACCGACGACGGCTGGCAGGGCCGTCTCAGTGCGCTGGCCGTCACGCTGGTGTGTTTCGCCATCGCCGCGTTGTCGGTCGAGCTGCTCTTCCCCTACCCCTGGATCTTCGCCGGCTCACTGGCCCTGGCAGCCTTTGGCCTGACCATGCTCGGTGCCCTTGGCGAACGCTATGGCGCCATCGCCTCGGCGACGCTGATCCTGTCGGTGTACACCATGATCGGCGTTGACCAGCGCGGCGGCGTGGTCACTGATTTCTGGCATGAGCCGCTGCTGCTGGTGGCTGGTGCCGCGTGGTACGGGGCGCTCTCGGTACTCTGGCAGGCACTGTTCTCCAACCAGCCGGTGCAGCAGAGCCTGGCCAAGCTGTTCTACGAGCTGGGCAGCTACCTCAAGCTCAAGGCCAGTCTGTTCGAACCGGTGCGCACCCTCGACGTGGAGGCCACGCGCCTGGAGCTGGCCAAGCAGAACGGCAAGGTGGTGGCCGCGCTCAATGCCGCCAAGGAAATCATCCTGCACAGGGTCGGCAACAGCCAGCCCAGCTCCAAGGTCAGTCGCTACCTGAAGCTGTACTTCCTGGCCCAGGACATCCACGAGCGCGTCAGCGCCTCGCACTACCCCTACAACGCCCTGAGCGAGGCGTTCTTCCACAGCGATGTGATGTTCCGCTGCCAGCGCCTGCTGCGCAAACAGGGTTCGTCCTGCCAGGAACTGGCCCGTTCGATCCGCCTGCGCCAGCCGTTCGTGCTCGCCAGCGGCTACCCCGAGGCGCTGGAAGACCTGAACGCCTCGCTGGAGCATCTGCGCACCCAGAACAACCCGGCCTGGCGCAGCCTGCTGCGCTCGCTGCGGGCACTGGCGGTGAACCTGGCCACGCTGGACCGCTTGCTCGGCGCGGCCAGCAACCCCGACAGCCTCGCCGACGCCAGCGACAGCAGCCTGCTCGACCGTTCGCCGCGCACGTTCAAGGAGGTATGGAAACGCCTGCGCACCCAGCTCACGCCCACTTCGCTGCTGTTCCGCCATGCCCTGCGCCTGCCGCTGGCGCTGTCGATCGGCTATGGCATGGTGCACCTGATCCACCCCACGCAAGGCTACTGGATCATCCTGACCACCCTGTTCGTCTGCCAGCCCAACTATGGCGCGACGCGGCGCAAGCTGGTGCAGCGGATCTTCGGTACCGCCATCGGCCTGACGGTTGGCTGGGCGCTGTTCGACCTGTTCCCCAACCCGATCGTCCAGTCGCTGTTCGCGGTGGTCGCTGGCGTGGTGTTCTTCGTCAACCGCACCACACGCTACACCTTGGCCACGGCGGCGATCACGCTGATGGTGCTGTTCTGCTTCAACCAGATCGGCGATGGCTACGGGCTGTTCCTGCCGCGCCTGTTCGACACCCTGGTGGGCGCCCTGATCGCGATCCTCGCGGTGTTCCTGTTCCTGCCCGACTGGCAGGGGCGGCGCCTGAACAAAGTGCTGGCCAACACCCTGACCTGCGCCAGCCTGTACCTGCGCCAGATCATGCAGCAGTACGCCAATGGCAAGCGCGACGACCTCGCCTACCGCCTGGCCCGACGCAACGCCCACAACGCCGACGCGGCGTTGTCGACCACACTGTCGAACATGCTCATGGAGCCGGGGCACTTCCGCAAGGAGGCCGATGTCGGTTTCCGCTTCCTGGTGCTGTCGCACACCTTGCTCAGCTACCTGTCAGGGCTGGGCGCACACCGGGACACGGCGTTGCCTGCCGAAGTACACGAGCAGTTGATCGATGGCGTCGGCAGCAGCCTGGCGCGCAGTCTCGACGAGATCGCCAATGGCCTGGCGGCGCGGCTGCCGGTGGCCATTCACAGCGATGAAGAAGAAGCGCTGGCCAACCAGCTGGAGCAGATGCCCGAGGAGCTGGATGAGCATCAGCGACTGGTGCAGAGCCAGTTGGCTTTGATCTGCCGACAGTTGGGACCGTTGCGTACGTTGGCGGCGCATCTGATCAAGGAAGGGGAGCCGGCTTGAGTCGGCTGTCCGCACCGGCCCTACCGCGGGACGAGTCAGGGCGCGATAGGGCCGCTACCACAGGAATTGGCTGAACTTTAAATTTTGAGCAAGACAGTTGCTCAGATGTTCAGGCCTGCACTGTACCTGTGGGAGCGGGCTCGTCCCGCGATAGGGCCGGCACCGACACTCCAGGTCACAAGCCATACTGCTTCAACAACCGCGCATAGCTGCCATCGGCCTTCATCGCTGCAATCGCCCGCTCGAAACGCTCGACGATCTGCCGATGCTCGGGATGCTGAAGGCTGACGAGGATATGCAGGCTGTTCTCCCCCAGCGGCCGCTCGACGAAATCCACCGCCTCGCGCACCTCCGCCGGCTCCCGCTGCAGGTTGTAGCGCGCCACGTACTCGTCCTCGACCGCCAGGTCCACGCGCCCTGCCGCCAGCATGCGGATCGCCGACGGGAAGTTGCGCACCGCCACCTTGTTCAGCCGGCTGTCGCCATCGAACGCTTGTGAGTAGGCGTAGTCACGCACAACAGCGATGCTGTACGGATAAAGATCGGCCAGTCGCTTGAAGCCAAGCACCTCGCGCTGGCGCTTGAGCAGGCGAATACGGTTGGTCAGATAGGCCCCCGAGAACTGGCCCAGGCGAGTACGCGATTCGTTGTACCAGGCATTGATGAGCACGTCGTAGCGCCCCTCGCCAATCCCCAGCAGCGCCCGCGCCCAGGGCACTTCCTCGAACTCGCTGGCGTACCCGGCGCGGGTGAGTGCCGTGGTGACGATGCTGGTGGCCAGGCCTCCGCCCGGCATGGCACTGTCGGAGAATGGCGGCCATTTGTCAGCCACCAGGCGCAGCGGTGGCTGCGCCGCCGCGGGCGCCGTGAACATCATTGCGGTCAATCCCAGAACGCAAAGCAGTGGCCGCATGCTCAGTTCCTTTCGCAGTTGAGAGCTCCACACTGATTACGGGAGAGTACACAAAGGCGACAGGCAACGGCAGCGGACGATGATGTCATTTAGCCTCTATTTTGGCCGAACTGTGCGAGCAGGTCTCCTTGGCGGCTTGCCCCAAGGGACATCAATGCACACCGCGCGATCTGCGCGTCTTGCACCGCCACGCCGGTCAGGTCAGCCAACGTGATCGCGGCATCCTGCGTACGACCACTTGCCTGCCCAGCCAGCAACGCGCCGATCTCGATCAGGTCGCCAGGTGCTATGAGCCCGGCCTCCAAGGCGTGGGACACCTCGCCGTAGCGGCTGCATTGCCCGACAGCGTCCACCACGATGCAATCGGCGGCAGCTACCAGCGCCGGGTCGAGCTCCTGCTTGCCCGGCCCATCGGCGCCCACCGCGGTGATATGGGTGCCGGGCTGTATCCATTCACGCTGCAGCAGCGGCTCGCGCGAAGGCGTGGTACAGACGATCAGGTTGGCGGACGCGGCAAGCTCGCGGGCCTCATGGGTGGTGCGCACCTCGAAGCCCAGCCCTTCGGCGAACCGTCGATAGTCCGCAAGCCGCCCGGCATCGCGGCCCCAGGCGATCAGACGGCGGCAGTCGGTGACCGGCAGCAGTTGTTCGAGCTGCATCCGCGCCTGCACTCCGCTGCCCAGTACACCGATTGCCCGTACCTTGCGCGGCGCCAACAGGCGGGCGACGACACGCCCGGCCAGTGCAGTGCGCAGGCAGGTCAGCCAGCCTTGGTCCTGGAGCAGCGCCAGCGGTTGGCCGGTACTGGCCGAAAACACCAGCATCAAGCCATCGTTGCTTTCCAAGCCCTTGGACGGGTTGTCGTAGAAACCGGTGGAGACTTTCACCGTGAAGGTATCGCTGCCCTGCAGCCAGGCGGACTTCACGCAGCAGTCGCCGTTTTGTTCGGTGAAGGCGAAATTCTGCACCGGTGGCACATGGACCTCGCCCGCGGAGAAGGCGATAAACCCCTCTTCGATCAGGCGTACCGCCAAATCCCGGTCGAGGATTTCGACCAGTTGCGCCTTGTCGATGATCCTCATTGGATCGCCTCCAGGAACTTCTCCAGCACGATGTTGCGCCCGCACAGCACCACCGCGACCTTCTTGCCCTGGAATTCACCGGCCAGTTTCTGCATGCCCGCGACGGCAACGCCTGCCGCCCCTTCGATGATCCAGCGGTCGTGGGCTGCAACGTCGCGCATGGCTGCGCTGATCTCAGCCTCGCTGACCAGCACGGTGCGATGCAGCAACTGCTGGCACAGGGGGAAGGTGATGGCGCCGGGCTCGACGCCGCCGGCCGTGCCATCGGACAGGGTATCGAGCTCTTGCATCTCGATGATCCGCCCTTCCTCCAGCGAGCGCTGCAGGGTGGGCGCATTGGCCGGCCAGCAGCCGATGACCTGCACCGAGGGTGCAAGCGCGCGTAATGCAGCGCCAATGCCCGAGATCAAGCCGCCGCCACCGACAGCGACGAATACTGCATCAAGGTCCGGTGCCTGCTCGAACAGCTCCATGCCGATGGTGCCCTGGCCAGCGATGATCTGCGCGTCGTTGTAGGGGGAGACGAAAGGCTTGCCCTGCAGCTTGGCCTGGCGAGCCGCTTCAAGCTCGACCGACAGCGGGTCACCGTCGAGCTCGATAACCTCGGCCCCCAGGCCGCGCATGGCCCGGATCTTCAACGGCGAGGCGCTGCTGCTGACGTACACGGTGACCGGCACACCCAGCAACTGCCCGGCCAGTGCAAGGCCCTGCCCGTGATTGCCGGAAGAGGCGGTGATTACGCCAGCCTGACGCTGCGCAGGGTCGAGCAGGCGCAGCTTGTTGCTGGCCCCGCGGAATTTGAAGGAGCCGGTGTGCTGCAGATGTTCGCACTTGAGATGGACATTGCAGCCGCTCTGGCGGGAGAGCCCCGGACTGTGGCTGAGCGGCGTGACCGCCACCTGGGGACGAAGGGCTTCATGGGCTTCGCGGATGGCATGGGGCAGGGTGTCCAGGATGGTCATGGGGGCTCCTTGGGCGATGCGCAGGGGCAAACGCCACGATGTAGAATTAAATTCTACCGTAGACTATTTTTCCAGCCATTGAAAGCCTGTCGTTTCGTTTGTAACGCCAGCGCCCAACGCTGCGCAGCCCCTTTCGCGGGCAAGCCCGCTTGTGTCTTGATAGGGGATTAGAATCTGGAGTGAGAGCGGTGAATGGCAAGCTGAATGCCGCGTGTGCCTTGAGCACGAGTGGGAGCACAAGCTGCCATTCACCGTTCCACTTTGGCGAGAGCCCGAACAGTTGGATGCGGCCTTGATCTCGAATCACAAGCGTGGGCCAAGCCAAAGTCCTCTCACTCTGTTGAGTCTAGGAGATTTTGGTGATGGTTTCCTTTGTGGGTATCGATGTTTCTAGTCGCACGCTGGACATAGCGGTCCGTCCCCAGAGCCTCAAGATCAATGTCACCAACGATCGGGCAGGTTTCGAGGTATTGGAGAAGAGCCTTCG
>NZ_JAYFUI010000090.1:0-17926 GCF_034961125.1 Pseudomonas machongensis
TGACCAACGCCCAAGGCCTGGACGTCAAGGGTCACGGCGGCCTGACCTTCACTCTGTCGGATGGCACCAAGGTGACCGTTCCGGCTGGCAGCGCCACCGGCACCATCACCATCCACGCGCCGGACGACGTGTACGTTGGCGGCCAGCCAAGCATCGTGAACAAGCTGGAGTCCGTCACTGGCGCCGATAACTTCGAAAAACTGACCTTGGGTCAGGGCGAAGTGAAAACCGATGTCACCGATGAGCCGGGCACCGGCACTCCGGGCACCGGCAACGAAGGCGACAAGGTCTCCGTCACCATCGTCAGCAACGGCAATGTCACTGAAGACCAGCAGCCGTCGTTCACTGTCAAAGTGAATCAGCCACTGGATCGTCCGCTGACTGTCACCCTGAGCAATGGCGACAAAGTCACAATCGCTGCAGGCCAGACCCAGGTCGAGTACAAGGCGCCAGCCCAAGGCGATGACGTCTTCAAAGACTCGGGCTCTCTGACCGTGGGAATCAGCGACGCCACCGTTCCGGGCAAGACCTTCGAGAACCTCGAACTGGGTGGCTCGGCCACCGTGCAGATCACCGACACCATCAGCGAAGTAGTCGCCACCCTCAGCGCCGACAAGACCACCGTCAGCGAAGGCGGCCAAGTCACCTACACCGTCACCCTGACCAACGCCCAGGGTCTGTCGGTTACCGGCCACAACGGCCTGGTGTTCACCCTGAGCGATGGCACCAAAGTCACCGTTCCAGCGGGCAGCGCCACTGGCACCTTCACCATCACCGCCAAGGACGACGTCTACGTCGGCGGCCAGCCGAACATCGTCAACAAGATCGAGTCGGTCGCCGGTGGCGACAACTTCGAGAAGCTGACCCTCGGCAGCAATACCGTCACCACCTCTGTCACCGACGAACCCGGCACCGGCACGCCGGGCTCCGGCAACCAGGGCGACAAGGTCTCCGTCACCATCGTCAGCAACGGCGATGTGAACGAAGCACAACAGCCAAGCTTCACCGTGAAAGTCAGCCAGATCCTGGATCGCCCGCTGACCGTCACCCTGAGCAACGGCGATAAAGTCACCATTGCTGCAGGCCAGACCCAGGTCGAGTACAAGGCGCCAGCCCAGGGCGATGACGTGTTCAAGGACGCAGGCTCGCTCACCGTCGGCATCACCGATGCCACCGTTCCAGGCAAGACCTTCGAGAACCTGGAGCTCGGCGGTTCAGCCACCGTGCAGATCAGCGACACCATCACCGAGGTGTTCGCCAACCTGTCCGTGGACAAGAGCACCGTTGCCGAAGGCGGCCAGGTCACCTATACCGTGACCTTGGTCAGCCCGCCAGCCTTCCCGATCATTGCCCACGGCGGTCTGGTGTTCACCCTGAGCGACGGTACCAAGATCACCGTGGCAGCCGGTCAGAAGACCGGCTCGATTACCGTCACCGCCAAGGATGACGTGTATGTGGGTGGCCAGCCTTCGCTGGTCAACAAGCTGGAGTCGGTCACCGGCGCAGATAACTTCGAGAAACTGACCCTCGGCAGCAATACCGTCACCACCACCGTCACCGACGAACCTGGCGTGGGCACGCCGGGCTCGGGTAACCAGGGCGACAAGGTCTCGGTCACCATCGTCAGCAATGGCAATGTCACTGAAGACCAGCAGCCATCGTTCACCGTCAAAGTGAATCAGCCTCTGGATCGTCCGCTGACTGTCACTCTGAGCAATGGCGACAAGGTCACCATTGCCGCGGGCCAGACTCAGGTCGAGTACAAGGCGCCAGCGCAAGGCGACGATGTCTTCAAGGATTCCGGTTCGCTCACCGTTGGCATCAGCGACGCAACCGTTCCAGGCAAGACATTCGAGAACCTTGAGCTCGGTGGTTCGGCCACCGTGCAGATCACGGACACCATCAGCGAAGTCGTTGCAACGCTGTCCGCCGACAAGACCACCGTCACCGAAGGCGGCCAGGTGACCTACACCGTCACCCTGACCAACGCCCAAGGCCTTTCGGTTACCGGCCATGGCGGCCTGGTATTCACCCTGAGCGATGGCACCAAGGTCACCGTGCCGGCGGGCAGCGCCACTGGCACCTTCACCATCACCGCGAAGGACGACGTTTACGTCGGCGGCCAGCCGAACATCGTCAACAAGATCGAGTCCGTCACCGGCGGCGACAACTTCGAGAAGCTGACCCTCGGCAGCAATACCGTCACCACCTCTGTCACCGACGAACCCGGCACCGGCACTCCGGGCTCCGGCAACCAGGGCGACAAGGTCTCGGTCACCATCGTCAGCAACGGCAACGTCACCGAAGATCAGCAACCGTCGTTCACCGTCAAAGTGAACCAGCCGCTGGACCGTCCGCTGACCGTCACCCTGAGCAATGGCGACAAGGTCACCATCGCTGCGGGTCAGACCCAGGTCGAGTACAAGGCACCAGCCCAGGGTGATGACGTCTTCAAAGACTCGGGCTCCCTGACCGTGGGCATCAGCGACGCCACCGTTCCGGGCAAGACCTTCGAGAACCTGGAACTGGGTGGCTCGGCCACCGTACAGATCGCCGACACCATCAGCGAAGTCGTCGCGACCCTGTCCGCCGACAAGACCACCGTCACCGAAGGCGGCCAGGTGACCTACACCGTCACCCTGACCAATGCCCAAGGCCTGTCGGTTACCGGCCACAACGGCCTGGTGTTCACCCTCAGCGACGGCACAAAAGTGACCGTTCCGGCTGGCAGCGCCACCGGTACCTTCACCATCACCGCCAAGGATGACGTCTATGTCGGCGGCCAGGCACCGATCGTCAACAAGATCGAATCGGTCACCGGCGGCGACAACTTCGAGAAGCTGACCCTCGGCAGCAACACCGTCACCACCACCGTCACCGACGAGCCGAGCGGCCAGGGCGACCTGACCACCGTGGGCATCAGCGGCGACACCTCGGTGACCGAAGGCGACACCGCGCACTACACCCTGACCCTGACCAATCCGTCCAAGACCGAGGTCACTGTCACCCTGAGCTACAGCGGCACCGCCACCAACGGCCAGGACTACACCGGTGTGGTCACCGTGAAGATTCCGGCCGGCGCCAGCACCGCCAACTTCGACATCAAGACCATTGACGACCAGCTCGTCGAAGGCTCGGAAAACTTCACCATCCAGATCAGCGGTGTCAGCGGCGGCGGCTTCGAAAACCTGCAGGTCAACCCGAGCAAGTCGAGCGTCACTACCACGATCATCGACAATGACCACATGCCGGTATCGCCAGGCGGCGCCGTCACCGGCACCGAAGACACCGACTACGTGTTCCAGTGGGGCGACTTCAAGGTCACCGACGCCGATGGCAACACTGGCCTCGGCGTGACGATCAGCAAGCTGCCGGATCTGGGCAACCTGAAGTTCTTCAACGGCACTTCGTGGGTCGACGTGTCGCTCAACCAGACCATCAGCCAGGCCGACATCGCCGCCGGCAAGCTCAAATTCGTACCGCTGGCCAACCAGTCGGGGGTCGACGGTTACGGTGGCAGCGGCGTGGGCAACAAGCAGGCCGACTACGCGCAGATCAAGTACAAGCCCAACGACGGCACCAACACCGGCAGCGAAGTAACCATGAAGGTCGACATCGCGCCGGTCGCCGACAGGCCTGACCTGTCGATCGGCAACAACAACGTCAACTCGATCGGCCTGACCAAGGAAACCTGGAACAGCCTCAACGGCCTGGGCAACAACGGTAACGGCATCACCGGCGACCAACTCAAGAACGTGTTCGCCAACTCCGGCAACGCGAACAAGAGCGAGCAGGTCACGACCGTCGACACCACCGCCACCGTGACCCCGGGCACCGGCTCGAAGACCTCCGGCCTGATCTATCTGGAAGCCGGCAAAACCTACACCTTCAGCGGCACGGCCGACGACAGCCTGCAAATCGTCATTGGTGGCAAGAACGTCGCCAGCGGCACCTGGGGCAATGCCAGTGGCGCGATCACCGGCAGCTACACCCCGACCACCAGCGGCTACTACACCCTGGAGATCTACAACGCCAACCAGGCCGGCCCTGGCAGCCTGGACATCAACATCAAGGTGGGCAACGGCGCGGTCACCGACCTGAACAGCTCGACCATCCCGATGTACCCGAACGTAGGCTCCATGACCAATGCAGGCCTGACGGTGTCCGACCTGCACGGCAGCAACGGCCAAGGCTACTACGAAGGCTACAAGCTCAACGAAGGCCGCGAGAATGGCGCGCCGGTCAAGCTGGTGGGCATCAGCACCAACCTGACCGACACCGACGGTTCGGAAACCCTGAGCGTCAAGCTCAGCGGCATCCCGGCAGGTTCGGTGATCAGCGACAACGCAGGCCACAGCTTCACCGTCGGCAGCAGCGCGGTGGATGTCACCGGCTGGAACCTGGGCAGCCTGGCAATCAAGCCACCGGCCTACTACAGCGGCCAGTTCGACGTGAAGGTCAGCTCGACCTCCAGCGAAAGCGTTGGCGGCAGCACCGCGACCAACGAGGGCACCATCAAGGTCACGGTGTACCCGCAGACCTACAACACCAGCAACCTGACCTCCGAAGGCGACAACTTTGCCGGTACCGATGGCAACGATATCGTCGTCGCCGACGTGGTCGGCCTGCACGTGGTGCCAGGTCAGAACTACAACATCGCCTTCATCGTCGACACCTCGGGCAGCATGGGCTCGTCTGGCGTGGATGCGGCGAAGAAGTCGCTGGAGTCGGTGTTCAAGACCCTGGCCGCCAGCGTCAAGGGCGACCAGTCCGGTACCGTGAACATCCTGCTCGTGGACTTCGCCAGCCAGGTGAAATCCACGGTCTCGGTGACCCTCAACGATGCCGGCCTGCAGACCCTGCTCAACGCTCTGAAGACGCTGAACTCCGACGGTGGTACCAACTACGAGGATGCCTTCAAGACCACCGCCAACTGGTTCCAGAACCTCCAGAATGCTGGCAACACCGGCAGCAACCAGACGTTCTTCGTCACCGACGGCAAGCCGACCTACTACCAGACCAGCGAGCGCGGCAACCCGACCCTGGGCACCACCAGCACCACGCTGGACAGCTTCCTGACTGCGAACAACTGGAAACCAGGCAATACGATCTCCACGTACCTGAACAATACGAACTACATAACCATCGACAGTACCGGCAAGCTGACCGTCCAGACCTACTCCTGGGGCGGCTGGACCGTGACCACCAGCGGCGATGTACGTGCCGAAGGTAACGGTGGCTACGAACTGTCCTCCCGCGCCGGTAACGGCTCCGATACCACGACCGCGACCCTGAACGACTCGACCGCCGCCTTCAAGCTGCTGTCGGGGCTGTCGCAGGTCGAGGCCATCGGCCTGAACAGCGATATCAAGGCCAATGACCTCAAACCGTTCGACACCGATGGCAAACCGCAGACCAACATCGACCCGAGCAAGCTGGCCGAGGCCATCCTTGGGCACACCGAGGTCACCCAGCCAGGTAACGACACGGTCAACGGCGGTGATGGCAACGACATCATCTTCGGTGACCTGGTCACCTTCGACTCGGTCGCAGGTACCGGTGTCGATGCGATTCGCGGTTATGTCGCCAACAAGCTGGGCCTCGATGCGGGCGATGTAGATGGGCGGGCGATGCACAAGTACATCACCGAGCACTACACCGAGTTCGATGTCTCGCGCAGCAACGATGGCAACGACACGCTGATGGGCGGCGATGGTGACGACATCATCTTCGGCCAGGGTGGCGACGACTACATCGACGGTGGTCGTGGCAACGACATCCTGCTCGGCGGCACCGGCAACGACACCCTGCTGGGCGGTGAAGGCAACGACATCCTCATCGGTGGTGCCGGCAACGACGTGCTGATCGGTGGCAAGGGCGATGACATCCTGATCGGTGGCACCGGTGCCGACACCTTCGTGTGGAAGGCCGGCGACCTGGGCAACGATGTGATCAAGGACTTCAAGGCCAGTGAGGGCGACCGCCTCGATCTGCGCGACCTGCTGCAGGGCGAGAAGGCCAGCACCATCGACAACTTCCTGAAGATCACCACCGTGAACGGTGAGTCGACCTTGCAGGTCAGCACCGAGGGCAAGCTCAATGCCGCCGGTGGCCTGGCCAACGCGGATGTGTCGATCAAGCTCGAGGGTGTGAACTGGTCGAACACCACGATCAACTCGTTGATCAGTGGCGCCGACCCGACCATCAAGATCGACAACTCCAACAGCTGATGCCCACGCCCCTGACGGCCTTCACCGGCCGCCAGGGGCTTGGCGCTTTCCTGCCGTCGCCTCACGGCGCATACTCGCTTGCCGGGCCCGGCAGGCCTGTTGAACTTTGCCTATGCTGCTGACAACCAAGAAGGAATCATCGTGACGAGGGTCGATGCCATGTTCTACGTGCAACGCGACGCCAACGGCCAGTTGCTGCGGGTAGAAGCAGCTGCCTTTGCCGAGTACACCGAAGCGCTGCCGGCCGACCATGCCGAAATCCAGGAATGGTTCGCCGATGACGTCGTGGAGAACAGTCTCAAGCAGCTCAAACAGAGCGATCTGGACATGATCCGTGTGCTCGAGGACCTGATCGAGGTGTTGACCGCCAAGGGCGTGTTCAGCATCACCGACCTGCCTCCCGGCGCCCAAGCAAAACTGCTCAACCGCTCCACCGCGCGCAAGGCGCTGGGAAGCCTGAACAACCTGATCGAAGAAGATGAAGAAGGCGGGTTGATCTGAAGAGTTGCTGATACCGCGCTGCTCGTTTCGCGTGTGAATCGGGACGCCGATTTACCCGCGAAAAGAGCAGCACACTTTTACGGATCGCAACACCGTCCTTATTTCCAGGGCGCCGGCTCGCCCACCAACTGCCCCTGAATCCCCTGCACACCCATCTCGCGCAACACCTGCAGCTCCCCTTCGGTCTCCACGCGCTCGGCAATCAACGGCAGGTCGATGCTGTGCGCCGCCCCCTGGATCGCTTCGATGAACAGCCGCTTGTGCCGCTCCTGGTCGATGCTGCGGATATAACCGCCATCGATCTTCAGGTACGCCAAGCCCAGGTGAGCCAGGTTGCCGATCATGCTGAAGCGCCCGCCGAAGCGCTGCAGCGCCAGGCCGAAGCCGAGCTTGTGCAAATGGCGGGTCAGTTTTTCCAGCTGTGCCTGTTCTGGCAGTTGCTCCTCGCCGATCTCGAAGGTCAACCTCGGCCCCAATGCCGCATGCTGCCCCAGCAGTTCGTAGACTCGCTGCAATGCCTTGGCATCGGCCAGGGTGGCGGCAGACAGGTTCAGCGCCAGCGACTCACCATGCTGTTGCAGATGCCGCAACACCTTCTCCAGCACCAGCAGGTCGAGCCGTGGCATCCAGCCGAAACGCTCGAGCCACGGCAGGAAGCGCCCTGCGACAAGCGCCTCGTCCTGTCCGTCGTACAGGCGCGAAATCACTTTGTAGTGCAGGACTCGCTCTGGCGCATGGCAGTCCACCACAGGCTGGAAGAACAGTTGGAACTGGCCCTTGTCCAGAGCCTGGTCAAGACGTGAATGCCAGGCGTGATGGCTGTCAGCAGCTTGGGCCGCGGCGCCCTGCTCCAGGCAGACCCAGCCTGGCTCCGGTTGGCTCTCGGCCCGTGCCAGCGCCTCGTCAGCCAGCTTCAACAGGGCTTGCGGTGCGTCCCCAGGGCTGAACGGCGCCAATCCGATACACGCCACCGGGTCGACATCGCTGGCACCCGTCACATGCAGGCTCTGCAAGGTCGCCTCGAGGGCCTGTGCCAGTTGCACCGCCTCTTCATGCACCATGCCCGGTGCCAGAACAGCAAACTCGCCACCGCGGCTGCGGGTAATCAGGTCCTTGGTTTCCGGATAGCTGGCGCATGTGCGCCGCAGCTGCTCGCCCACCGCCTGCAACAACTGGTCGGTGCGCTGACCACCCAGGCGGGCGTTGAGGCCGGCCAGGTCCTGCACCCGCAGCAACAGCAGATAACCGGCTCGGGCCTCTTCGAGGTTGCTGACACGCGTATTCAACTGCATTTCGAAGTAGCGCCGGTTGGCCAGCCCCGTGAGGCTGTCCTGGTACGACTCGCTGCGCAGCTTTTCACTGCGCTCGGCCTGTTCGGTGAACAGTGCCTTGAGCTTCTCGACCATCTGGTTCATCGCCTGCACCACCCGACGCAGTTCTGGCGTGCGCGGCAGCTCAGGCAGGCTGAGGAACTCACGGCGGGCGATCGCGTGGGACTGCGCCACCATGTAGTCCAGCGGCCTCAGTTGACGGCGCAGCAGCAGTGCACCCAGCACCGCACTCACCACGCCGCACAGCAGCAACCAGCCCAGGCTGCCCAGGGCACTCTGCCAGAGCTTGGCCAGGGCGAACATCGGGTGGCTGATGACCTCGACCCGCGCGGCCTGCTGCCATCCCCGGCTGACAATGGCATCGCCGCCGGCCGGCTCAAGCCCGATCAGGCCGATGAACCAGCCTGGCACCCCGTTGCTGTCCGGCTCGGCATGACGCTCGACCAGGACGGCGTTGGAGTCCAGGTCGATGACCTTGATGCTCGAGTAATAACCACTGTCGAAGATCGAGCTGACCATCAGCTCGACCATTGCCGGATCATCGATGTTGGGTGTGAGCGACAAGGCCAGCGCCGTCGCCGCGTCCTGGGCGTGGGAGCGCAGCTGGTTGACGTACTGGCTGCGCGAACTCTCCAGGCTGACCATGAAGCTGCCGCTGAAGGCAATGGCCAGGAGCAGGCATATGGCAAGCAACAATTGTTTGAACAGTGACATCTGTGCTCCTCAATAAACCGGTTCGGCCGGGAACCCTTCGGCCTGCATTTTCTTCAGCACGTCCTGCCAGCGTGACAGGCGCTTGGTGTCGCCGACCTTCTTGTTGCCGCCGGCGCCGGTCAGCCACAAACCCTCGCCATTGAAGGCATAGACCGGCAGCAGGTCGTTGCGCTGGCTGGCCGGCTTGATCGCGTCCATCAGGCTGTCCAGCACCAGCGGCTGGGCCTGTGGGCTTGAATAATAGGTCAGGACCATGTGCGCACGGTTCAGGCGCAACGCCTTGACGTAGGTGATGCGCAGTTTTTCGGCGGGCACCCCCATGCGGCGCAGGCTGAAATACTTGGCGATGGCGTAGTCCTCGCAGTCGCCGGCGCCCTTGATCAGCGACTGGACCGGCGTGGCCCAGTAATCGACTTCATGCCACAGGTCGATGTCCTCGACATAACGCAGCTGCTTGTTGAAGAACAGATTGACGACCTGCAGCTTGTCCAGCTCGCTGCCTTGGTTCTGCGTGGCCATCAGGTTCTGCCAGGCGTCGATACGCCCCTGCCCTGGGCCAAGCGGGCCGTACAGCTGTTGCGCGCGACGGCTGATCTGGGCGAAATCCCAATCCGCATGCAGGCCGCCCAGCAGCAGGCAGCCAAGCAGTACGGCGAGGCCGAGGCGACGCACGACCAAATTGAGCATTCCAGGTATCGCCACTGCGAACACCCATCCAGACCAGTCGAAAGCAGCGATGGTGCGGCTTGCCGGGGGAAAAGACAATGGCACCTTACAATCACGGTGCGCTTGAAAAAGCGTAGGAGGTTACGATCATCGAGCCAGGAAAAGTCCGACTTCCTTTGCTCGATGACTTCATTCACGATAGCCGCAGTCCATCGGCCGCAGGCGTCCGTCACCGCGGTTTGACAAGCCATCACCCCGCTGACTAGGTTTATTGGATCCAATCATCACAATCATCGAGGCAGACTCCGCGTGGCCGAGAAAACCAGATTCCTCAGCTCCGTGCTGGGTAACGAGCAGGTGCCAGCACACCTGGCCCGCAGCGTGATCGAAGAGCGTTTGCGCAGCGCCATTGTCGATGGCCGGCTTCCTCCTGGCACTGCCTTGCGCCAGCAGGAGCTCGCTGGCCTGTTCGGGGTCAGCCGCATGCCGGTACGCGAGGCGCTGCGCCAGCTCGAGGCGCAATCACTGCTCAAGGTGGTGATGCACAAGGGCGCCGTGGTCGCACCGCTGATCGACGAGGATGCCGTCGACACCTACGGCCTGCGCGTTCTGCTCGAGACAGAAGCGCTGCGCCAGTCGATTCCCCACCTGGACGCAAGCGACATCGCCCTCGCCCGCAGCTATATCCAGCAACTGGAAAACGAGACGCGCCACGCCGAGATCGGACGCCTCAACCGCCTGTTCCACATGACGCTGTACAGCAAGGCGCACAACCACAAGTTGTTGCGCATGATCGAGATCGAACTCAACGAAGAGGAGCGCTTCCTGCGCTTCCACCTGTCGTCCATGGGCCTGGGAAAGCTGACTCAGGACGACCATATCGCACTGGTGGACGCGGCCAGCGACAAGTTGGTCGACCAGGCGATCGACGTGCTGGAAAGGCACCTCAATACGGCATCCCGCACCATCAGGAACTACCTGAACAGCCAAGCCGCCAGGTGAATCACCCGCTGACACAGCCACAAGCCGTGTCAGCCATGAAGCTCCGTTACCGAACGGAGCGAAGGACAGACAGTGCACGTCCAGAAACCATCGGTAACAGAGCACTCCGGGCAACCCCCGAGAACCCGTCTCATCTGCCTTGCCTGCAGCCAGGAGCACCTGGAGCAATACCGCGCCTGGTCCCATGCCCTGAGCGACCATATCGAACTGGTAGCGGTGGATGTCAGACGCCATGCCGAATGCAGCCCGTGTAATCCGCTGCAAGGCCCCTCCGCCCTCGCCCGAACCGTGGCCAAGTACCTGCATCCCTACCTTGAAGGGCCCCATGCCCTTTTTGGTCAGCGCCTGGGCGCCCACATGGCGTTCGAGCTGGCCCAACTCGCGGAACGCGAATACCCCGAGCAGACCCGCCATTTGTTTGTTTCCAGCTGTGACAGCCCAAGGGTCGCCGAGCCCGCTGCCAGCGAGAATGCCGTACGGATACCGGTGACGGTGCTCTACCCACCTGGAACACTCCCCGAAATGCTTGGCTGGCACGCCTTCGTCCGGCGCGAACTGGAGCTCATCGAGCTGCCCGAGCACAGCGTCGACAAGTCATATCAGGACCAAAGACTCGTCAGAATCTTCAACACGCATCTTGGCTTGCTGGGCTTCTAAGCACGCAACTCCCCCTCTTGAGGTCATTGTTTCCCCCGATACGCTGCCGATGACCATGGCAGCGCGAGTCGTTTGAGCCCACTCTAGTCGCGCTGCGACTGCTGATCGTCCATCCCGGGCCCGGTCGTATGCCTTCCATTTACCCGCAGAAGGAGCCCGACACCGGGGCAAGGGCCGCGTGGCGATCAGCCGCCCCTCAACAGTGGAATATCTTCGCACTCCCATTCACCAGTGCTTCGAGTGAGGCATTCACTCAACTTCGTTTTCTGATGATTAATTATCGGAAGGGGCCTGTCTTGCCAAAATAAAACTTTCAAAGTGTTTTATTCGAATCACTATTAATTCAACTTTTTTAAATATTGAAAATATTTCAAAAAACATTTGCGACACACTTTGATGTTGATCTAACTTTCATATCGCCGGCACCCGCCACGGCTTGACTCCGCACAAGCCAGATGAATCAAGGGGCGGCCACTATCCCTGAGACTGTTCAGCCATCGAGTATATGTCGAGGCCCGCGTTCGCCCGATGTATTTCAGAGGCTGCAACTTATCGGGAAAACACGCCAACTTTCGCACAATGGATATTACTCATGAGCACATTGAAGCGCACACTTTCCAGTCATAAGGCCACGCTCGCACGACATCCACTCTTTTCAGAAATCGACAACGTCGAGACCTTGCAACGCTTCATGGAAACCCATGTTTTCGCGGTGTGGGACTTCATGTCGCTGACCAAGCGCCTGCAACGGGAACTGACCTGCGTAAGCCTGCCCTGGCTACCACCGGCGGATCCCGCCGCTGCCCGGCTGATCAACGAGATCGTGCTCGGCGAAGAGTCTGATGACTGCCCGCAGCACGGCCACTACAGCCACTTCGAACTGTACCTGGACGCCATGCGCGAAGTCGGTGCCAACACGCAGGCAATCGAGCACTTCGTCCACCTGCAACAACAGGGGTTCGACTACGCCACCGCCCTGCAGCGCTGCGGCGCCAGCGAGGCAGCCAGGCACTTCGTCGTCGACACACTCGACGTGGCACTCAACGCGCCTGCCCATCGCGTGGCAGCAGCGTTCCTGCATGGCCGTGAAAGTGTCATCCCGGCGATGTTCCAGCAAATCCTCGACGAGTGGGGCATCGGCCAGGCGCAGGCCCCGACCTTCCGCTATTACCTGCAGCGCCACATCGAGGTCGACGCCGAAGATCACGGTCCGGCCGCCGAAGCGCTGCTGGCGCGCCTGGTGAACGATGATCCGCAACGTCAGCAAGAGGTGTACGAAGCCGCCATCGCCGCTGTCCAGAGCCGCACCGCGTTGTGGGATCGTCTGCGCGCTTCGCTGCAGGTAGCCGCCAGCGAGGTCACGCCATGAATGCGCTCGAATACCGCTCCTTCGCCGACGCCTGGGAGGAGCGCGCCACCATCCGCACCCGCCCGCGGCGTCGGATCGAGGACGACCAGCGGCTGATCTACCCGCTCAGCCGCCAACCATTGGTGCAAAGCGCCACGTTCCAACGGGCTTGCCCACACCTGCGTGATTTCGTGCTGGTGCAGAGCCTCTACAAGTTCATCAACGACGTGGTGATCTTCGAGACCGAGATCGTCGACCGCACGGCCCGGCGGATAGCCAAGGACCGCTTCACCGTGCGTTTTCCCTTCGCCTGTCGCTATGACGCAATGACCGTGGTGGTCGACGAGGACTACCACGCGCTGGTGGCCATGGACTTCCTGCAGCAGACCATCGCCCTGACCGGCCTCGAGCCGATCGCCCTGCCTACCGAGATCGAACTCAGCCGTGCGATCCCCTCTGCACTGGCACAGGTGCCAGAAGCGCTGCGGGACGCCCTTGAGCTGATCTGCGTCGGCATCGCCGAAAACACCCTGACCGACGATGTCGCCGCCTTTGCCCGCGATGACACGGTCAAGCCTTCGGTGAAGGGGCTGATGGCCGATCACCTGCTCGACGAGGGTCGGCATTCGAGCTTCTGGGCGCGTCTGACGCGGATCTATTGGCAAGGCGCGCCGGAGGTCGATCGCCAGATGATCGCCCAGGTGCTGCCCGTGTTCCTGGGCCAGTACCTGACCAACGACATCCAGCAGGCCTTCGACTTCAAGCTGATCGAGGCGTTGCCAGTCAACGAAACACTGCGCCAGTCGCTGCGCGAAGAAGTGCTCGGCCTGGCCTATCCGATCAACCACCAGCATCCGTTGCTGGGCAACATCCTGCGCTTCTTCCGCAGCAGCTCGATGCTCGAGTCGCCTTGCGTGCAGGAAGCCCTGCGCGGCTACCTGCCCTGAGGAGATCCGCATGCGACGTCTCGACATACTATTGGTCGGTCACAGCCTCGCGCTGCGCAACCTGGCCCGGATACTCGACGAGCAGGGCCACGGCACCCTGCTGGCCGGTACACCCTCGGCGCTACGCCAGGCCCTGGCCAGCCATCACTCTCTGGTTCTGGAAGACGGCAGCCTGGTGCTGTGCACCAGTGACTGGGCCCTCCTGGGGGAAACGCCGTTGCTCAGGATCCGCCTGGGCGCCAGCCACGGCGACACCCTGCCACACCTGGAACTGCTGTGCTGGTGCGCCAGTGCCACGGCTGCGCGCCTGATCAGCCGGGTATCATTGGTCGCACCCTCCTCGGGCAATGGCCAGCAACTGCGTGAAGATGCCGTGCGAGCTTTGGAGGAGCAGGCCACCCATCAGGTCGCCTGCCTCGCCCGCGATCCGCAACACCTGAGCGAAACGTGCACCGTCGAGCCTGGCCTACAGATGCGTGAGCACGGCCTGGATTGGCTGCAAACGCTGGCCTACCGTCATCCGTTCAACCGCTCCCAGCGCGCAGACCTGCTGGTATCGAGTGAAGTCGGCTTGATGGAGGGCCTGGAGCAGCCTCTGCGCCAGTACGCGCAGCAACCGGCGCTGAACCGCGATGGCCAGCGCAGCAGCTATCACGACCTGCACGCTCTCGCCGTGACCTTGCAACGGGCACTGTTGCCATTACTGCCTGATCAGGACGATCAGCCTGTGGTGGTGGGCGTGTGTCTGGCCAAGTCGCCGGCACTCTATGCCAGCGTGCTGGCGATATTGGGTTGCGGCGCAATCTACCTGCCACTGGACCCGACGACGCCCACAGAGCGTCGCCAACGTATCCTGCAGGACTCCGGGGCGCGGGTACTGCTGCATGACGGCCAGCCACATGCCGGACTGGCCCTGCTGGATGTGCGCACGCTGCAGGCGGCCACTGACAGTTGCCTGCCCTCGCTGGTCCTGCGGCAAGGGACATCAGAGCGGGCCTGCGTGGCGATCTACACCTCTGGCACCACCGGCCAACCGAAAGGCGTGTTGCTCAGCCAGCGCAACCTCACCCACTTCATCGCCTGGTATCGCGAGCATGTCGCGCTGGATGCGCACAGCCGGGTGCTTCAGTTCTCAACCATCGGCTTCGATGCCTCGCTGCTGGATATCCTGCCGACCTTCGCCTGCGGCGCGGAACTGGTCATTCCCAGCGATGACCAGCGCCGTGATCCCCAGCTACTGGTGCAACTTATCCACAGCCAGGCCGTGAGCCATGCGTTTCTGCCGCCAGCACTGCTGAGCATCCTCCCGCCTGATGAACCGCTTGGCCTGCGCCACCTGATCACCGGAGGCGATGTCTGCGAGCCCCAGGTCATCGCGCGGTACAGCGAACAATGTCGGATGCACAACATCTATGGCCCAACCGAAACCACGGTATTGGCGACTACGCGCATCTGCGCTGCCGGTGACAGTAATCGCAACCTGGGGGTGCCGATCGCCAATACTCAGGTGCTGATCCTGGACGACGATTTGCAGCCGGTCACTCAGGAGACGCCCGGAGAACTGTACATCTGCGGCCCGGGGGTCGGGCTGGGGTATCTCAACAATCCAGAACTGACCGCCGAGCGTTTCATCGCACTCGACTTGCCCGATGGCCGTTCGCTGCGTACCTACCGTACAGGTGACATTGGCAAATGGACCGCACAGGGTATCGAGCTGTGCGGGCGACGCGACAATCAGGTGAAGATCCGTGGATTTCGCGTAGAGCCGGAAGAAATCGAGCACTGCCTGCGCAACAGCGGCCTGTATGCACAGATCGCAGTGGTGATCGATGCCCAGCGCCGCGTGCTGGCTTTCGCTGCGCAGCCGACAAGCCATCAGGCCGACACTGCACTGCGTCAGCACGCTGAGCGGCATCTGCCCGACTACATGCGTCCGGGGTTCTACCAGGTGTTGGAGCAGATGCCCTACACCGCTAACGGCAAGGTCGACCGCCTGGCGTTGCGGGCACTGCCACTGACGCTGCCACCGGCACAGCGAGTAGCACCCAGCACACCAACCGAGCAGCGTCTGCTGGGGCTCTGGAGTGAGCTGCTGGAACTGGACCAGGCGGATATTTCCGCCGACGACAGCTTCTTCAGCCTGGGCGGACATTCGATCCTGCTGTCGAGGCTGCTGCTGGAAGTGCGCCAGGCCTTCGGCCGCGGCGTGGCGATCAATCGCTTCATCGAACAGCCGACGCTACAGCGCCTGGGTGCGCTGCTCGACGGTGACGCTGACGCACTGGACAGTTCACTCGAACGCCTGGAGCAGGACGCCAACCGTGACTTGAACCTTCAGGTACTGCCCCTGCAGGCCATGGGAGATGTGCACAAGGTCATCGTCACGGGCGCCAACAGCTTTCTCGGCGTGCATCTGGTCGAAGCACTGCTCGGCTGGGGGGCCACGGAGGTGGCGTGCCTGGTACGTAGCAACGCAACCCAGACGGCCAGTGAACGCTTCAGGCAGGCGCTGACAGACAATCAGCTGAGCCTCGATGATGAGCGCGTGCGGGTATTCGACGCGGACCTGCGCCGTCCTCGGCTGGGGTTGAGCGACGCGGACTACGACGATCTCGACCTGAACTACGGTGCACTGGTGCACAACGCCGCCCAGGTCAATCACGTACTCGACTACCAGGCCCTGGCCAGCGACAACATCGAACCGCTGTTCGAGTGCCTGCGCCTGTGCGAAGGGCGGCGCAAGAAGGTCTTCAACTTCGTCTCGACGCTGTCCGCGTGTAGCGCAATGGACAGCGACGGCCGCGTGCTGGAGCAAGGCCCCGTGTCGACTCCGCCGATCTACATCCGCAACGGCTACAACCTGAGCAAATGGGTCGGCGAACGTATTCTCCAGCGGGCGCGTGAAGCAGGGGTACGGGTAAATCTGTTCCGCCCCGGCAATATCAGCTTCGACAGCCGCAATGGCGTATGCCAGCCCCAGCGCAATCGCTTGATGCTGATGCTCAAGGGCTCACTGCAGCTGGGCCAAGTACCACGACTGGAGATCGATTTCGACCTCATGCCGGTGGACTTCCTCGCCCGCTTCATCGCCTTCCACAGCAGCAGGCACCAACCCGCGCAATGCGTCTTCAACCTGCACAACCCAGAACCGCTGCGTTGGCAAGACTACCTGGCCGCGTTCCGCGAGCAGGGCCACCGCTTCGAGCTGGTCGAGGTGGAGCAGTGGCAAGGCCAGTTGAGTCGCGTAGATCGCGACAACGCGCTGTTCGATGTCCTGGGCTTCTACCTCGACGGCTTCGAGGAGGACATCGGCGATATCTCCAGCATCGAGCACGGTAATGCCCGCGAGGGTGTTCGGCGCATGGGCATCTGCTACCCGGCCAAGGACGCGCAGTTGCTGCGTCGCGGCTGCCGCTACCTGAGCGCTATCGGCTTTCTCTGATTCCTTCGGTTCATCCACAACAGGAGCAACATCGCATGCAAACACTCAAACCCGACACGCTGATCCGTAATCCACAAGGCTGCCTGGTGGTATCCAGCGTGGACATTGCAGCTCCGGCGGAGGCGGTATGGAACATCGTTGGCAACTTCGCTGGCTTCCCGGTGTTCATCCCCGCTTTGGCCCACATCGACATGACCGGAAGCGGCGTACGTTCGGTGCGCAAGAAACTGTTCAAGGACGGCAATGTGGTCATCGAGCAGTTGAACTCACGAGACGAGCAGACAATGCAGATGACTTGGAGCCTGATCTACACCAGCCTGAATATCGGCAACCTGTGGGCTGCGATGCAGGTCGAGGCGCTGGATGCGCATCGCAGCCGTGCGGTCTGGACTATCCAGGCCGAACCTTGGGAGGGCGGCCCAGAGGCATTGCCAGGCTTCCAGGCATTTCTCCAGGGCTTTGCCGATGAGGCGATGGCGAACGTGCGCAATCTGCTGAGCTGAAGGCGATAACCAGGCCGCTGTTGTGGGAAGTGCGCTCCCCACAGCAGCGGTTTTTCTTGGACGCCAGAAAGACAAAACCCCTACCTGCTCACGCAGATAGGGGTTTTGCGAAATGAATCTTGACGATGACCTACTCTCACATGGGGAAACCCCACACTACCATCGGCGATGCATCGTTTCACTGCTGAGTTCGGGATGGGATCAGGTGGTTCCAATGCTCTATGGTCGTCAAGAAATTCTGTGTGCTGGCCCGTCTCAAGGACGTGCCTGCGAATCTCTGTACTCTCTACTTAAAGACAAAACCCCTACCTGCTCGCGCAGATAGGGGTTTTGCGAAATGAATCTTGACGATGACCTACTCTCACATGGGGAAACCCCACACTACCATCGGCGATGCATCGTTTCACTGCTGAGTTCGGGATGGGATCAGGTGGTTCCAATGCTCTATGGTCGTCAAGAAATTCGGTTGCCAGTGCGCCTTTGCAGACACGCCAGCCAATTCGGATATGTGATCTTTGTGAGTCGCTTCGAACTTTCGGTTCGTTTCGTCTTCACCACCACAATCTGCAAAGCAAATTGCTTGGG
>NZ_JAYFUI010000091.1:0-16229 GCF_034961125.1 Pseudomonas machongensis
CGCCCTCTTCCGGGACGCTGGTGCTAGTAGATCGGCGTCG
The DNA here is from genome assembly GCF_034961125.1 of Pseudomonas machongensis. NCBI lineage: Bacteria > Pseudomonadati > Pseudomonadota > Gammaproteobacteria > Pseudomonadales > Pseudomonadaceae > Pseudomonas > Pseudomonas machongensis. Next base: position 41 of record NZ_JAYFUI010000091.1, read on the forward strand.
CGGAGGAATACTTGAGTGTCGGACCGGGAAATACGCAAACGTTTTCTACGCGGTTTGCTTGTGGAATGGGGGCGCCTGCTTCGCGGGCGTAGCCCGCTCCAGAGATAGCGCAGACCTTGTGGGGCGGCGGTTCGGCGCTCCGATTTACCCGCGAAAAAGACACCGCGCTGCCTGGCACGGGCTACGCCCGTGTTCGCGGGACAAGCCCGCTCCTACAGGCCCACGAATACCACGACGCGGTGCCACTCACTGCACCGCTGTCGCCTTCCAGCCGCCACCCAAGGCCAGGAACACACCGATCTGCCCCATCGCCACCTGGGTATTGGCCGCCGCCAATTGCGCACGCACGTCGGTATAGGCGCGGGTCGCCTGCAGGTCGGCAAGGAATGACTCACGCCCGGCCTCATAGCGGCGATGGGTCTGGTCGGCCGCTTCCTGCGCCGAGCGCTCGGCATCGGCCAGTGCATCGCGACGGTCCAGCAAGGCGCTGTACTGCGCCAGGCGGGTCTGGGTTTCGCGGATGGCGTTGAGCACCACGCCATCGAAATGCGCCAGCGCGGCCTGGGTCGAGGCTTCGGCTTCGCGAATCCGGGCACGGGTGCCGTTGGTGGGGATGGCCCAGCTGATCTGCGGGCCAAAGCCCCAGCGGTTGGTCGAAGGCTCGCCGAGGTTTTCAAGAATGCCGATGGTGCCGACCTGGGCGCCAATGCTGATGTTCGGATACAGGGCGCCGGTGGCCACGCCAATGGTCGCAGTGGCAGCCGCCAGTTGGCGCTCGGCCTGACGCACGTCGGGACGGCGCTTGAGCAGCGCCGCGCCATCGCCCACCGGAATCAGTTGGGCCAGATGCGGCAGCTCGGCGCACTCGGCGGTGCCCGGCGGCAACTGGTCGACCGGTTTGGCCAGCAATGCGGCGAGGGTATAGAGCCCGGCCTCGCGCTCGGCCTTGAAGCGCGGCAACTCGGCACGCAACGACTTGAACTGGGTCTGAGAGCGGGTAACAAGGGTCTCGTCGCCACGGCCAGCATCACGCAGACGCTGGTTCAACTGCACGCTTTGCTGCTGCAGGTCGAGCGATTCGCGGGCGATGTGGTATTCCTCATTGGCCGAGCACACCTGGGTGTAGGCCTTGACCACATCGGCCACCAGGGTGATGCGCGCAGTGTCGGCGGCAGCCTGCACCGCGTCGGCATTGGCCTTGGCAGCTTCGGTGCCACGCTTGAAGGTGCCCCACAGGTCGAACTGGTACGAGGCGCTGAGAATCGCCTCGCCGATGTTGGCCACCGGGACTTTTTCCGGCAGCAGGAAAGCTTCGCCAGACTCCTGCAGGCGCTGGGCGCCGGCCTTAGCGCCGCCGCTGAAGCCCCCCTGCGACTCGGCGACCTCGACCTGCGCGCGAGCCTTGGCGATGTTCGCCGCTGCCACGCGCAGCTCGGTATTGGCGCTCAACGCCTGGCGCACCAGCGCATTCAGGCGCGGGTCCTGGTACAACTGCCACCAGTCATCCGGCACCGGCGCCGACACCACGCTCGCGGCATCCTGGCGCAACGGGCCGTTCAGGTCGCTGCGCTGCACCGCGGCATCCTCGGGTACCTGGTAATCGGGACCGACCATGGCGCAGGCCCCCAGCGACAGCGCCAGCCCTGCAAGCATCAGGCGTTTCATGGCCGCTGGCCCTCGATGATCGACACCGTGGCGGTACGCCCGGCGATCATGCGGAAATCTGCCGGCACCTCATCGAAGGCGATCCGCACCGGGATCCGCTGGGCCAGGCGCACCCAGCTGAACGCCGGGTTGACGTTGGGCAGCAGATTGGCGCCACTGACGCGGTCACGGTCCTCGATCCCTGCCGACAGGCTTTCGACATGGCCGCGCAGGCGTGTGTCATCGCCCATCACGCGGATGTCCACGGCATCGCCGACATGGATGCCACTGAGCTTGGTTTCCTCGAAGTAGCCATCGACATGGTACGAGGCGCTGTCGACCACCGACAGCACCGGTCGGCCCGCAGTGACGAACTCATGGGCCCGCGGAGCGCGGTCGTTGAGGTATCCATCGACCGGGCTGCGCACCACCGAACGGTCGAGGTTGAGCTGCGCGGTATCGACCGCCACCTGCGCCTCGCTCACCGCCGAGCGGGCACGGGCCTCGCGCGACTGGCTCTCTTCGAGCTGCTCGGCCGCCACCAGGTTGCCCAGCTTGCGATTGCGCCGGGTTTCGCGGGCGGCCTGGGCCAGGGTTTCCTCGCGCTCGGCCAGGGTCGCCCGGGCCTGGCGCAAGGCCAGGCCAAAGCGGTCCTGATCGATGGTGAACAGCACGTCACCACGCTTGACCACCTGGTTGTCGCGCACCTCGACCTTCTGGATCAGCCCGGACACATCCGGGGCGATCTGGATCACGTCGGCGCGGATATGGCCGTCGCGGGTCCAGGGCGCGAACATGTAATACACGACCATCTGCCAGACCAGCACGGCCGCGAAGGTCACCACCAGCAATGTCAGGACCACACGGCCCAAGGTCAACAACGGTTTTTTCATGGCAGCATCAGGCTTCGGCAAAAGTGATCCACCGCACCCAGCAGTACGGCGTAGAGAGCAACGTTGAACAACGCCCGGTGCCAGACCAGGCGGTAGAAATGCAGGCGCACCAGCACAGCGTGCACGCCCAGGAACAGCAGGTAGGTGGCAAACATCATCACCAGCAGCGTGGGCAGGAACACCCCGCTGATATCCAGTTCACCGATCACAGCGGCGCTCCGTCAATTCCAGGTGGCAGTTGCGGTTGTTCGACCGGCTCGAGCATCACCTCGACGCCCGGCAACAGCGCCAGACGCAAGCCGGCCAGGGCATGCAGCAGGTGAACGCGGGGCTCGCCGCGCTCGTTCAGCTCGTCCAGTGCCAGCGCCAGGCGTGCCCGCTCCATGTTGCGCAGCAGCGCTGCCGGTGCGTGCAGGCGCTCGCCGGCGCGCAGGCAGCTCGAGTAGTGACCGCCGACTTCCTCGATGACCGTCTGCAAGCGTTGGCGGGCCTGCTGGCCGACACGCGGCATGTAGGCCAGCAGGTCGAGCAGGTTCAGGCCCACACGCAGGTCGCGCAGGGCAACGCCGCTGTCCTGGCCGGTCTGCGACAGGCGCGGCAGATGCTGCATCAGGCGGTCGAGCATCTGCACACCGACCTTGCGCTGTTCAGCCAGGGTCGCAGGCTCGGTCATCTCGACGATGTCGCGCCAGGTGAAGCGGGTCATGCGCTTGGCGGCCAGCTCCACACCGAACGGGCGCACCACCAGGGTCCAGATGAAGGCAAACAGCAGCCCGACCGGGCCTGCCAGGTTGGCATTGAGGAAGGTGAAGAAGTCGGCGTCGTAGGCGCCTTGGATGCTGATGAAGGTCGAGGTGTTGACGATGGTCAGCAGGGTGCCGAGGTAGAAACGCGGCTGCACGGTGAGGGTGCCGACCACGATGAAGGGTACGGCGAATGCCAGCACCAGCATCGGGAAGTCGTGCAGGTTCGGCAGCACCAGGAACAGGTAGACGCTGGAGAAGATCACCGACATCAGCGTCCAGAAGAAAAAGCGGTAGATCTGCGGCGCCGGATCATCCATCGCCGCAAAGAAGCTGCAGGCCACGGCGGCGAGGATCACGGCACTGGCGCCGTCGTTCCATCCCAGGCCGATCCACAGGCCACAGGCGACGACGATCGCGGTGACGGTGGAGAACACCGAATACAGCATCAGCCCGCGGTCGAAGAATGGCGTCAGGCGGCCCAGCCGCCAATGACGGTAGACCGCCCGCCAGGGCTTGGTGTCGTCCAGGCGCAGGGCATGCTGCAGGGTGCAGCAATCCTGCCAGAGATCGAGCCATTCGCTGAGGCGGTAGAGGGCGTTGGACAGCAGCAGGGCATGGCGCTGATCGAGCGCATCGGCGTGCGGTTGCAGGCGGTCGATCTGCTCGTGCAGCGCGGTCCAACGCGCGACCGAAGCGCTGTCGGCAGTGCCCTCGAGCCACTCGCGGGCCGATGCCAGCAGCGGCTGGATCTGTGCAAACTGCTCCGGCGCGCGACCTTCGAGCGCGACCAGCGCATCATCAAGGGCATCGATCACCGGCAGCAGGTGGATCATGCGGCCGCGCAGTTCCCGGGCGTTCTTCACGGTGTGCGGGCCGGCGCCTTCGTGGCCGAGCTGGCCGATCATCAGCTCCAGACTGTTGAAGGTGGCAACCATCGAGCCGCGCAGGCCCGCGACCTTTTCGGCGTCAGTGTCTCGGCTCAGGTACAGATCGCTGTAGCGAATCGCCTCGCCAAACCAGGTGCCCGTGGCGCCCACCACCACCGGCGCCAGGCGACGCGGCCAGAAGATCGCACCCACCACCGCGGCGCAGACGATGCCAAGGCAGATTTCCTGCGCCCGCGACGAGGCGACATCGAACACCGCGAGCGGGTTGTCGACCACGGCCAGGGCGATCATCGGCAAGGTGTAGCCGGCCAGCATCAGCATGTAATTGTTGGCCGTGCGCAGGTTCAGCGAGAGGAACAGCAAGGTGCCGGTCCACAGGGCGATGGCGATGCTCAGCAACAACGGTGACTGCACCAGCGGCGGCACCAGCAGCACCGCGCCGGCAGCACCGAGCAGCGTGCCGACTGCGCGGTACAAGGCCTTGGAACTGGTGGGGCCGACGAAGGGGCTGGACACGATGTAGACCGTGGCCATCGCCCAGTAGGGGCGCGGCAGTTGCATCAGCAAGGCGATGTACAGGGCAATCATCGACGCGGCGAAGGTACGCACGCCGTAGAACCAGTCGCGCGCCGGCGGTACCGAACTGAAGAAGCCGTTCACACCGGCGCCCCCTGTGCAGCGACTTCGAAGGCGTGGATGACCCGCAGGGTGGCTTCCAGGTCGGCGGCCGAGATACCGTGCAGCACCTCGCGGCGCAGACGTACCAGCTCGCGCTCGATGGATTCGGCCAGGGTGCGGCCTTCGGCGGTCAGGCTCAGCGCCTTGGCACGTCGGTCGAGCGGATCCTCGGTGCGACACACCAGCCCGGCCTTGCACAGTTGGTCGAGCAGACGCACCAGCGACGGGCTTTCCAGGCCGGCGGCCTGGGCCACGGCCACCTGGTGCACACCATCGCCCAGGCGCACGATCATCAGCAACGGCACCGCACAGGCTTCGGAGATGCCATAGCCGGTCAGCGCCGCATGGCAGATGCGCCGCCAGTGGCGACCGGCAACGACCATGCCGCTGCTGACTTTCAGGTGCAGTGCGTCGAGTGTCATGGGGAAGAACCGAGGATATTCATAGTTTGCTAACTATCAATATACGCCCAGCCCTCCCCCCTTCGTCAACCGGGGGCGATGAACAGTATGTTCGTGGGAGCGGGCTTGCCCGCGAAAGCCTCACCACCACCCCACCGGCCTCAAGGCTGAACCTGGTCCTCCAGCTTCATGGTCAAGGCCAGGGTGCTGCCCAGCGCGATCGCCTGGTCGCGCCACTCCAGGTAGCGTCCTTCATCGCTGCGACTGAAATGCACCGCCAGCTCCTCGGCCGCCTGCATCACCCCCGCCCCCGCGGCAAGCTCCAGCCAGTACAGCGCCGCCCGCGTATCCGGTTCGACATGCAGTCCATGCAACAGCCGGTAGCCCACCTCGAACCGGCAACGTGCCTCGCCACGCTGGGCCCCGCGCAGGAACCACTGGTATGCCTCGGTCGGGTTTACCTCCCAGTCCTGATCGGCATCGCAGACTTCCTCCTCGTACAGGTCGCCCAGGGCCGCAGCAGCGTGCGACAGGCCACGTTCGAAAGCATGCCGGTAATGCTCCGCGGCGGTGGCATAGCACACCGTCACACCCTTGCCGAAATAGTGCTGTTGCCCCAGGTTGAACCAGGCTGCGGCGTTGCCCTGCAGCGCGGCCATGCGCAGCAGATGGCTGGCCAGCGCCGTGTCGGCGCGCCAGTAGCGGCCATTGAGCCAGATCCAGCCCAGGTCGTTGAGCACCGCGGCATTGCCCTCCAGTGCCTGGCGCCGCAGGTCGGCGTAGATAGCCTGCACATCCACTGCCTCGTCCAGACGGCTCACCAGCGCAGAGCGCTCACCCAGCACCGCCCACTGGGTGGGCATGCCGACGCCAGCGAACAGGCGCAGGTGTCGCCGGGGAATGGCTGGCGCAGGCACGATGCGCTCGGGCAGGAGACGGGCGAGCAGCGAATGGATATTGCTGACAGCAGACATGTTCATCCTCATTGAACGTCCCACAGTTCCGACCTCGACTGTGATGAGGCGATTCTGCGCGACGACACGACGAAACCTGTCGCGAACGATTCACCTCGACGCAACCAAATCGCGGTTCCGCGATCTCAGCGCAAAGTAGCGAATTGCCATCTGCCGCGGTGCCCGCCATGCTAATGCCGCAAGCCTAGACAAGGACGTTACCCTTTGCCGTTCGCCACTACACGCGCCACCCTCAGCCGCCAGTGGGCGCTGCTGCGTCAATTGCCCAGCCGCTCACCGGGAGTCACCAGCGCCGAACTGGTCTGGCGCCTGCGCGATGTCGGCTTCAATGTCAGCAAGCGTACGGTCGAGCGCGACCTCAACGAGCTGTCGCTGATCTTTCCGCTGGAGCGCAATGACAAGAGCATTCCATTCGGCTGGCATTGGTCGGCCAGCGCCATGGGCGAGCCGCGTGGCAATTTCGACTTGCTGGACTACCTGCGTGGCGACCCGCAGCAGCCCCGTCAGGGCACGGGGCTGGAACTGCAGGCGTGGGTCAGCGATCAGCTGGCGCGACAGCTGCGAGAAGTGCCGTTGAGCGCGAACATGCAGTTGACGGCACTGCAACATGGCCATCGATTGCGGGCGACGGTAGAAGACGGCTGGACGTTACGCTGGTGGGTATTGGGCCAGGGTGAGGCCGTGGTGGTCGAGCAGCCGGAGGCGCTGAGAGATGAGATTCACAAGACGCTGAGTAATGCGGCCGCCCGATACCTGACCTGATAACGCGGAACAGGCACCCAACCTGCTTGCGCGCGGAACTACCTCTGCATCCCCCAACGCCGTACGGTCAACCGCTCGAGGGTATTGAACACCAGACCCTCCACCAGCAAGCCGATCAGGATCACCACCGCCAACCCGGCAAACACCTTGTCGGTATACAGCTCGTTGCGGTTCTGGAAGATGTACCAGCCCAGCCCGCCCTTGCCGCTGCTGGCGCCGAACACCAGCTCGGCGGCGATCAGGGTGCGCCAGGCAAAGGCCCAGCCGATCTTCAGGCCAGAGAGAATCGACGGCAATGCCGCCGGCACCAGGATGTGCAGCACCAGGCGCAACCCGCGCAGGCCATAGTTGCGTCCGGCCATGCGCAGGGTCTCGGACACCCCGAGAAAGCCCGCGTAGGTGTTGAGCGCCAATGCCCAGAGCACCGAATGCACCAGCACGAAGATCAGGCTGTTGTCGCCCAGGCCAAACCACAAGAGGGCTAGCGGCAACAGTGCGATGGCCGGCAGTGGGTTGAACATGGAGGTCAGGGTACCCAGCAGGTCGCGGCCGAACTGGGTCGAGACCGCCAGGCTGGTCAAACCGAAGGCCAGTACGATCCCCAGCACATAGCCCTTGAGCAGCACCACAAGCGAGACCCCGACTTTCGCCGGCAGCTCGCCACTGACCATCCCGTCCCAGAACGCCACCGCCGTTTGCAGAAAGGTCGGCAGCAGCAGGTCGTTGGCGGTGTAGCGCGCCACCGCCTCCCAGATCAAGGCGAGCAGCACAAGAATCACGGTCTTGCGCAACCAGGCCTGTTGCCACAGACGTTGGGCAAGCGGCAGATCACGCTCCAGCGAAAGCCCTGGCAGGGGCTGCAGCGGCACTTCGTATTCCTGGCGTGCAGGTGTGGTCGTCATGCGCAGGCTCCTCCTGTCAGTAAGCGATGCGGATATCGTTGAAGCCCAGGTCCGAGGCCTGCTCCGGCTCACCGGCTTCGTCGAACAGCAGGCGATGGATACGCCGGGCGCTGGCCTGGAAATCGCTGCCACCCAGGCTGCCCAGATCGTATTGGTGGCTGTGCACCTCGGCCCGTACCCGTCCCGGATGCGGCGACAGCAAGAGGATGCGGTTGCCCACCACCAGCGCCTCCTCGATAGAGTGGGTGACGAACAGCAGCGTGAAGCGCACCTCTTCCCACAACAGCAGCAATTCTTCCTGCATCTTGCGCCGGGTCAGGGCGTCGAGCGCGGCGAAGGGCTCGTCCATCAGCAGCACCTTCGGCTGCGTGGCCAGCGCGCGGGCAATCGCCACACGCGCCTTCATGCCGCCAGACAAGGTGTGCGGGTAGGCATCGGCGAAGGCGGCCAGGCCGACCTTCTCCAGATAGTGCAGCGCCCGCGCCTCGGCCTCGGCGCGCTTGAGTTGGCCAGAGACCAGCAGCGGAAACATGACGTTCTGCTTGACCGTCTTCCATGGCGGCAACTGGTCGAACTCCTGGAACACGACAATGCGGTCAGGACCTGGGCCCTTGACCGGCTGGCCCTGCAACAGGATCTGCCCTTCGCGCGGCTCGATGAAACCGGCCACGGCCTTGAGCAAGGTCGACTTGCCGCACCCGGACGGGCCCAACAGTACGAAGCGGTCGGCGCGATCGACTTCGAAGCTGACCTGGTGAGTGGCCCGCACCACGCGCTGCGCGGTGCGGTATTCGAGGCTGAGATTGTCCACCTTGAGCAGCGGTGGGGTGTCGACACGGCTCAGGTTGCTGGCCGTGTGGCCCGGCAATGGGGCGGTCATGGTCAATCAGCTCCCTTGCAATGGGCGCTCATCCTGGAAGAAGTAGTCCTTCCACGACTCGGGCTTGTGCTTGATGGCGCCGACCCGGTAGAGGAATTCGGCCAGTGGGTAAGTGTTCTTCGGCGTGATGGTGAACTCGTACTGCGGGTTGTCGATCAGCTTGATCAACGCGTTGCGATCGATCTTGGCCTTGGTCACGCGGATGTAGGTATCGGCGGCTGCGGCCTTGTCTTTCTGGGCGAAGTCGGCGGCTTCGGCGAGCGCATCGACGAATGCCTTGTAGGTCTTGGGGTTGTCCTTGCGGAACTTCTCGGTGGCGAACAGCAGGGTTGGCGAGTTGGGGCCGAGCAGGTCGTAGCTGTTGAGCACGATGTGCACGTTCTTGTTGGCCAGCGCCTGGTCCTGGAACGGTGGGTTGGAGAAATGCCCGTTGAGTTCGGTGCCGCCGGCCAGCAGCGCGGCTGTGGCATCTGGATGCGGCACGGCCAGGGTGTACTTGTCGAGGCGGTTGTACTCCTTGTCGCCCCACTGCTTGGCCGCCGCGTATTGCAGGAAGCGCGACTGTACCGAAACACCCACCGCCGGCACGGCGATACGGTCCTTCTCGGAAATGTCGGCGATGGTCTTCACATTGGGGTTGCTGCTGACCAGGTAGTACGGGAAGTTGCCCAGCGAGGCCACGGCCTTGACGTTCTGCCGACCGTAGGTGCGATCCCAGACGGTGAGCAACGGCCCGACGCCGGCGCCGGCGATGTCCACAGAGCCCGACAGCAACGCATCGTTGATCGCCGCGCCCCCGGAAAGCTGCGCCCAGTCGACCTGAATGTCGATGCCCTGCTCCTTGCCGTGCTTCTCGATCAGTTGCTGGTCACGAACGACGTTGAGCAACAGGTACACGATGCCGAACTGCTCGGCGATACGGATCTTGCCTTCGGCCTGGGCCACCGCCGGCGCCGCGAGGCCGCCTACGATCAGGCTGGCGCCCAGGCCGATGCTGGCCGCCAGGCGGCTGATGGATTTACGCATGATGAGGGTCCTCAGTCGTCAGAACGGGGCATCGCCCTGGATGGTGGTGCGGTAGAGCTTGCGGCGCAGGTGCGCGGGGCAGCCGGCAGCCAGGTGGATCAGCGAACGGTTGTCCCAGAACACCATGTCGTGGGGCTGCCAGGCGTGGCGGTAGATGTTCTGCTCAAGCACGCTCAGGGCGTAGAGCTGCTGCAGTACATCGCGGCTTTCGTCATCGGGCAGGCCGACGATGCGAGTGGTGAAGCCCTCACTGACGAACAGCGCCTTGCGGCCGTTCTCCGGGTGAGTGCGTACCACCGGGTGGATGACTTCGTTGACCTGGGCCAGTTGCTCGGCGGTCAGGGTCGGGCGCCAGTTGCCCTCGAACTTGGTTTCCGAATAACGAGCGGTATAGGAATGCGCAGCGCTGCGTCCCTCGACCACCTTGCGCAGCGCATCGGGCACCGCGTCCCAGGCCTTGTGCATGTCGGCGAACAGGGTGTCGCCACCCTCGCTGGGCAGTTCCTGGGCGTGCAGCATCGAGCCGAGGCTCGGCAGCTCTTTGTAGGAGAGGTCCGAATGCCAGAACTTGCCGGCATCACCCAGGCCAATGTTGCGACCGTCTTCGATGATGTTGGAAACGATCAGAATCTCGGGGTGGTTTTCCAGCAGGAACTGCTTGAGCACATGGATCTGCAGCACGCCGAAGCGGCGGCTGAAGGCGATCTGCTGTTCGGGGGTGATGCGCTGGTCGCGGAACACCAGAACGTGATGGTCCAGATGGGCGCGATGAATGCGGTTGAAATCTTCCGCGTTGACCGGCCGGGACAGGTCCAGCCCAATGATCTCGGCACCGACGGCACCGGAGAAGGGGCGGATTTCGAAGCGTTGCGGCTGTGCGCTGTCGATGGACGACAAGGCGTTCGAGGCGGCTGACATTGTTCACTCCCACGCAGTGCGCGACTTCCAGGGGCGCGCATCGATTCAGAAACGCACGGGGATTTCCCGTGTGGGTTCGAGTCGTGCGGCGCGCCGATTGGTCGGCAGGTACGCAGTGGGACTGACTATAAAGTCATAAGAATGGAAATTTAAATATCTTTATAGAATATTCATATACGGGCTGTGATGGCCTGTCGAAAAAGCTGCGATAACGATTTACCGTACAAGCGGCGGTTCGGCGCTCCCCCAGGGATTAGGCTGGTCTTTAGATTTCGAACAAGACAGTTGCTCCTAGAGCTACGCAACTTCTGAATACTGCGGTGTTACTTGTGGGAGCGGGCTAGTCCCGCGATCACCGGCGAAGCCGGTGCCATGCAGCGCGGTATCTGATTCGCGGGCAAGCCCGCTCCCACAGGGATTGGGCTGGCCTTTAGATTTTGAGCACGACAGTTGCTCGGACAAGGAAAGAGCCGGGTCGTTATCACCGCTCGCGTAACGCCTCGGAACGCGCCTTGATGATCGGCTTGAGCAGGTAGCTCATGATGGTCTTCTTGCCGGTGAGGATATCCACCGTGGCGACCATGCCGGGGATGATCAGCAGCGGCTTCTCGTCAGAGCCCAGGTGGCTTCTGTCGGTGCGCAGCTTGATCAGGTAGTAGGTGGTCTTCTTGTCTTCGTCGGTGATGGTGTCGGCACCGATCTGTTCGAGCTTGGCCTTCATGCCGCCATAGATGGTGTAGTCGTAGGCAGTGAACTTCACCGTGGCTTCCTGGCCGGGGTGCAGGAAGGCGATATCCTTGGGCAGGATCTTCGCCTCTACCACCAGCGTGTCGTCCAGCGGCACGATCTCGATGATGTCGCTGCCCGGCTGGATCACGCCGCCGATGGTGTTCACCAGCAGTTGCTTGACGATACCGCGCACGGGCGATGTGACCATGGTGCGGTTGACCCGGTCATCCAGCGCCTTGCTGGTGGCCGTCGCCTTGTTCAGCTCAGTGCGAGCCTCGTTGAGCTGGGTGAGCGCCTCGCTACGGAACTTGCCGCGGGTCTCCTCGATCTTGCTCTGCACTTCCTTGATCGCCGCTTCGGCACGGGGAATGGCCAGGGCGGTAGAGTCCATCTGGCCACGGTTCTCGACTTCGGCGCGACGCAGGCGCAGCACCTCGACCTGCGAGATCGCCCCCTGGGCCACCAGCGGCTCGGACATGGCGATTTCCTGGCGCAGCAACTGCAGGCTGTTGGCGTACTGGGCGCGCTTGGAGTTGAACTCGCGCAGTTCCTGCTGCTTCTGCACCAGTTGCTGTTCCAGGCCACTGATCTCGTCATGCAACTGCTGGCGTCGGCTCTGGTACAGCGACTGCTCGCTGGCAGCCTGGCTCGGCGCGGCCTTGCGCAGTTCTTCATCGATCTGCAGCGGCGTGTCGTCGACCTCGGCGCTCAGGCGCTGCACGCGCAGGGCCATGGCCAGGCGCGAGGCCTCGGTCTCGTCGACGTTGGAGGCGAAGCGGGTTTCGTCCAGACGCAGCAGCGGTTGGCCGACTTCGACGATCTCGCCTTCCTTCGCGTAGATCTGCGCGACGATGCCGCCCTCGAGGTTCTGCACCTTCTGTACCTTGGACGAAGGAATAGCCTTGCCTTCACCGCGCGTCACTTCATCGATGGGCGCAACGCTGGCCCAGACGATCAGGAACACGAAGAAGGCAATCACGCCCCAGATGGTCAGGCGCACGATGCGCGGCGCATCCTCGATCAGCGCCTTGTTGACCTCTGGCAGCGGCTGGCCTGCCAGCGATTCGGAGCCTTTGAAATAGCGGCGCAGGTTGTCCTTGAAACGCCCGAAATCCAGCTTATGCAACACTGATCTGCCCCTTCTTCAGCGCTTCCATGACGGCGGCTTTCGGGCCATCCGCGACGATCTGTCCACGATCGATGACGATCAACCGGTCCACCAGCGACAGCAACGATGCCCGGTGCGTGACCAGCAACACGGTCTTGCCTTCGATCACCGCACCCAGGCGCTGCTTGAGGCGCTCTTCGCCGGTGTTGTCCATGGCGCTGGTGGGTTCGTCGAGCAGCAGGATCTGCGGATTGAGCAGCAGCGCACGGGCCAGGGCGACGTTCTGGCGCTGGCCGCCGGAGAGATTCTGGCCGCGCTCGCCAACCTGCAGCTCATAGCCGTCGGGGTGCAGACGGGCGAACTCATGCACGCCGGCCAGCTCTGCGGCTTGCAGGATCAGCTCATCCTCGATGTAGCGGGCGCCGCTGACCAGGTTGTCGCGCAGGGTCCCGGCCAGCAGTTGGATATCCTGGGGCACATAGCCGATATTGTGGCGCAACTCGCTGACGTCGATCTGGCGGATATCGACGCCATCGACCAGCAGCGAGCCGCCATCGGCTTCATAAAGGCCGACGATCAACTTGGCCAGCGAGCTCTTGCCCGAACCACTGCGGCCGATGATGCCGACCTTCTCGCCAGGTCGAATGACCAGGTTGATGCCCTTGAGCGCCTGGTTCTGCTGGTTCGGATAGGTGAACTCGACGCCACGGAACTCGACCGCACCCTGCAGCACCTGGCGACTCAGCGGACGCTCTTCGAAATTGCGCTCCTGGGGCAGCTCCATCATCTGGTCGGTGGCGACCATGGTCACCTTGGCCTGCTGGTAGCGGGCCAGCAAACCATTGAGCTGGCCCAGCGGGCCAAGCGCGCGACCACTGAGCATGTAGCAGGCCACCAGGCCGCCCATACTGAGGTTGCCGTCGATGATCAGGTACACGCCAACGCAGATCATCGCCACACCGGCGAGCTGCTGGATCAGCATGGTGATGTTCATCGCCAGGCCCGACAGTACCTTGACCCGCAGTTCGAGGCGGCTGAGGGTGCCGAGGGTCTGCTCCCACATGTACTGGCGCTCGCTCTCGGCGTTGTTGACCTTGACCGCATCCAGCCCGGCAAGGGTCTCGATGAGGCTGGACTGGCGCTCGGAGGCCAGCGCCATGGTGCGCTCCATCGTCGCCATCAATGGTTTCTGCAGGGCATAGCCGATGCCCAGAGCCAGCGGGAAGGCCAATATCGGGATCCATACCAGGTGCCCACCGATGATGGCGATCACCGTCAGGATCAGCAGGGTAAACGGCAGGTCGATCAGGCTGGTAAGGGTGAGCGAAGCGAGGAAGTCGCGCAGACCCTGGAACTCGTGGATGTTCTGCGCAAAGCTGCCGACCCGCGCGGGGCGGTATTTCATCGACATGCCGACGATACGCTCGAACAGCGTCGCCGAAATGATCAGGTCGGTCTTCTTGCCGGCAAGGTCCAGACAGAGGCTGCGCAGCCCCTTGAGGATGAGGTCGAAGACATAGGCACCGGCGATGCCCACTGCCAGCACCCACAGCGTCGAGGTGGCTTGGTTGGGCACCACGCGGTCGTAGACGTTCATCACGAACAGCGGCGCCGCCAGGGCAATCAGGTTGATCACCAGGCTGGCGGCGATGGCGTCGATGTACAGCCATTTGCTGCGCATCAGGGTGTCGCGGAACCAGGAGCGCGCGCGCGGGATCAGGTTGCCGTGGTTGACGTCGAACTTGTGCTGCGGCTGAGCGAAGAACACCTTGCCGCTGTAGTCGCTGAGCAGCGCCTCGCGGGTGACCAGCACTTCCCCGCCGTCGCTCTCGCTGAGCAACAGGCGTGCGGTGTCTTCATTTTCCCAGCCGAGCAGGACAGCACTGCGCCCTTCCTTCAGAAGCAGCATCGCCGGCATGGCGATGCTGGGGATCTGCTCGAGCTTGCGCTGCAGCAGGCGCCCCTGCAGACCCGCGCGAGCTGCGGCACGCGGCAGCAGCTCGACGCTAAGGCGCTGCGCCGGCAGCGGCAGGCCGGTGGTGAGCATGGCCCGGCTGGCGGGTTTCTGGTGCAGGACACACAGGGTCAGCAGGCTGTCCAGTAGCGGATCGTCATGCTGACTGCGTGGATCATGGTTGAGTTGTACTCGACTGACTTCAGATTCCACGCGGCGCTCTCTTCATCCTTGCGGTTGGATAGGACAGGTGCGCCTTCAGTTCATGCCTGGCAGGTTCACCTTTGGCTTCAGGTCGTTCTGTACGACGGTCGCCATGGGGGCTACGACACCCTGGCTCTTCAGCAGTTGACCAATGGTCGCCTTGATTCGGTACTGAGTAAACAACTGAGTGTTCTTCACTTCTACCAGACGACGTTGCGCGGTGAAGGTTTCATTCTCGCTGTCGAGCAGGTCCAGCAGGGTTCGCTCGCCCAGGCCGAACTGCTGCTGGTAGGCGCTGCGCACCCGGGTGCTGTGATCGACATACTGCTGGGCGATCGGCAACTGGGCGTTGGCGTTGTCCAGAGCATTCCATGCCAAGCCTAACTCCTCATTGAGCTGACGCAAGGCGTTGTTGCGAATATCCAGCGCCTGGTTGGCCAGATACGACTTCGATTCCAGGTCGGCCTTGTTGCTGCCACCGGCGTAAAGGTTGAAGTTCATGCGCAGCATGGCCTGCCACTCATTGTTGTGGCCGACCGAACCGTCGAGGTTGTTGTCTGCCGTCCGTCCGAGCTCTGCATCAAAACGCGGATAGAAACTAGACTTGGCCGCTTCGTATTGCTTCTCGGCGGCAGCGATGTCGGATTCTGCCGAGCGCAGGATCGGGCTGCTCTCGACCATCTGGTGACGAGCCTCGTCCAGGGTGGCCGGCAGCAGGTCGATGAACGGCGCAGGCGCGCTCAGTTCGTCAGGCATTTGCCCGATCACGCTCAGGTAGTTGGTGTTGGCATCGGCCAGGTTGGTCTGCTCGGTGATCAGGTTGTTACGCGCCTGCGCCAGGCGCGCTTCGGCCTGGTCGAGGTCGGCCAAACGGCCGACGCCACGGCTGGTGCGCAGCTTGATCTGGTCGAGGATGCGTTCGTGGTTGCGCAGGTTGTCTTCGGCCAGGCGCACCATCTCGCGGCGCGACAGGACATCGAGATAGACCTGGGCGACGGTCAGCGCGGTGCGCTCGGAGGTGCCCATCAGGGAGTAGGCACGAGCGTTGACCGTGGCTTGCTGACGGCCCACTTCGCTGGAGGTGGCAAAACCGTCAAAAACCATTTGGCGGAGACGGATACTTGACTCACCCCGGTTCAAAGTCTCCCAGCGATGCGACGTACTCGGCGAATCGCTGCCCTCGCGGCCGTAGCCGGCGGTCATGTCGACGCGCGGCAGGTAACCACCCTGCGCGGCGCGCAGTTGATAGTCCGCGGCGGTGCGGGCGTTGACCCCGGCCTGGATTTCCGGGTGCACGTCCAAGGCCTGTTGCATGGCTTGCGGCAGGGTTTGTGCTTGGGCAATGGAGGCTGCAAGGGCGAGAGGAAGAACGGTGAAAAGTGACGCACGCATTTTTACTGATTCCCAAGTGGCGCTGTTGTCCCAAATCACGGCCGAAGCGGGTCTGGCCCCTGAGAATGGCGGCCTAGACTCAACGATTGGC
>NZ_JAYFUI010000092.1:0-18128 GCF_034961125.1 Pseudomonas machongensis
TGATAGGTTGGGTGTGTAAGCGCTGTGAGGCGTTGAGCTAACCAATACTAATTGCCCGTGAGGCTTGACCATATAACACCCAAGCAATTTGCCTTGCAGATTGCGGTGGTGAAGACGAAACGAACCGAAAGTTCGAAGCGACTCACAAAGATCACATATCCGAATTGGCTGGCGTGTCTGCAAAGACGCACTGGCAACCGAATTTCTTGACGACCATAGAGCATTGGAACCACCTGATCCCATCCCGAACTCAGCAGTGAAACGATGCATCGCCGATGGTAGTGTGGGGTTTCCCCATGTGAGAGTAGGTCATCGTCAAGATTCATTTCGCAAAACCCCTATCTGCGCGAGCAGGTAGGGGTTTTGTCTTTTCCGCGTTCAAGAGCCGGCAGCATTCGCTGCCGAGAGCAAGCAGGTGGCCGACACCATTCGTAACCGGCTTTGCAAAGCACCATCTCCCACATTTCGAGTCTGAACACTAGAATAGAGCCGACTTTCCTATCAGAACTCCCTATGTCCAACCCTGCCGATCCCGAAGCGCTGGCCAGCCTGCCGCTGGAAGACCTCGTGGCTTGTCACGAGTGTGACCTGCTGCTGCGCAAGCCTGTGCTGCAGCATGGCGAGAAAGCCCAGTGTCCGCGCTGTGGCTACGAGCTCTATGCGCATCGTTACAATGTCGTCAATCGCAGCCTCGCGCTGGTGCTGACCGCGCTGTTTCTTTATATCCCGGCCAATTTCCTGCCTATCATGCAACTGCACCTGCTTGGCCAGACCGCTGACGACACGGTGTGGAGCGGTGTTCTGGGCCTGTACAACTCTGAAATGCGCGGCGTCGCCGTTGTGGTGTTCCTGTGCAGCATGGCCATTCCATTGCTCAAGCTGCTGTGCCAACTCCTGGTACTGCTGAGCATTCGCCTGAATATCGGTCGTGGTCATGGCCTGTTGTTCTATCGCATCTATCATCACCTGCGGGAGTGGGGGATGCTCGAGGTGTACTTCATGGGTGTGCTGGTAGCGATCGTCAAGCTGGTCGACCTGGCGCAACTGACCGTCGGGCTCGGTTTGTTCTGCTTTATCAGCCTGTTGCTGGTGCAGGTCTGGCTGGAGGTGGTGATGTCGCCGCATCAGATATGGGTAGCGCTCTCCGGGGAGGATACCCATGCGGGCGATTGATGCCGGTATCCTGGTCTGCAACGAGTGTCACGAGCTCAATCGCCAGGAGCCGGGCAGCGACTCGCAGGCCTGCACTCGTTGTGGTGCCATCGTGCATGCGCGTCGCCCCAACAGTATCGTGCGCACCTGGGCGCTGCTCGTCACTGCGATGATCCTGTACATCCCGGCCAACCTGCTGCCGATCATGACCGTCAGCACCTTGGGCCAGGGCAGCCCGGACACCATCATGTCCGGGGTCATCACCCTGATGAAGCACGGCATGCTGCCCATTGCCGCGGTGGTATTCATTGCCAGTATTCTGGTGCCGACCTTCAAGCTGGTGGGCATTGGCCTGCTGCTTTACTCGGTGCAGCGTCATCAGCCGCTCTCGGCCCGGCAGCGGATCCTGATGTACCGCTTTATCGAATTCATCGGTCGCTGGTCGATGCTCGACATCTTCGTCATCGCCATTCTGGTGGCGGTGGTGAATTTCGGTCGCATCGCCAGTGTCGAAGCCAACCTGGGCGCCGTCGCCTTTGCCAGTGTGGTGATCCTGACGATGCTTGCTGCTTTAACTTTCGATCCCCGACTGATCTGGGATAACACGGAGTCGGACGACGACCATGAGTGACTTGCCAACGGCCAAAACACGCCCAGCCTCGAACTGGTCGGCCATCTGGATTCTGCCGCTGATCGCCCTGATGATCGGGGGCTGGCTTGCCTGGCAGGCCTATCGTGACGCTGGCGTGGAGATTCAGGTTCGTTTCGAAACCGGCGAGGGTATCGTCGCCAACAAGACCGAGGTGATCTACAAGGGCATGTCGGTGGGCAAGGTTACCAGCCTGGTGCTGGATGCCGAGGGTAGCAACACGGGTGTGATCGCCACCATCGAGATGAACAAGACGGCCGAGCCGCACATGAATAAAGGCACGCGCTTCTGGCTGGTCAAGCCGAGCGTCAGCCTGGCTGGGATCTCCGGGCTGGAGACACTGGTTTCCGGCAACTACATCGCCGTTGATCCAGGGCAGGGTGAACCTACCCGTCGCTTCACCGCACTGGCCGAGGCACCACCGCTTTCTGACAAGGAGCCCGGCCTGCACCTGACGCTCAAGGCCGAGCGCCTGGGCTCGCTCAATCGTGAGAGCCCGGTGTTCTACAAGCAGATCCAGGTGGGCAAGGTAAAAAGCTATCGCCTGTCAGACGACCACGGAACGGTCGAGATCAAGCTGTTCATCGAGCCTGAATACGCTGGTCTGGTGCGCAAACACACGCGTTTCTGGAATGCCAGCGGCATCAGCATCGATGCCAATCTGTCGGGCGTCAAAGTGCGCAGTGAATCGCTGTCGAGCATCGTGGCTGGCGGCATCGCCTTCGCTACTCCAGAGCATCGCAAGGACAGCCCGCCCACCGATCCGAGCCTTCCGTTCCGTCTCTATGAGGACTTCGAGGCAGCTCAGGCTGGTATCCGCATCAAGGTGCACCTGACCGATTATGAAGGCCTGCAGGCTGGACGTACCCCGGTGATGTACAAGGGTATCCAGGTGGGCTCCATGAAAACGCTGAAGATCGATGATGGCCTCGATGGCGCCATGGCCGAGCTCACGTTGGACCCGTTGGCCGAAGACTACCTGGTGGAAGGTACCCAGTTCTGGGTGGTCAAACCGTCCATTTCATTGGCGGGCATTACCGGCCTGGAGGCGTTGGTAAAGGGTAACTACATCGCCATTCGTCCGGGTGAGAAGGGCGCGCGACCGCAGCGTGAGTTCGAGGCCAGGGCCAAGGCGCCACCGCTCGATCTGAAGGCGCCGGGCCTGCACCTGGTGTTGTTCGCTGACACGCTCGGCTCGCTCGAGGTGGGTAGCCCGGTAACCTATCGCCAGGTCAAGGTCGGTAGCGTGCAGAGCTACCAGTTCGCACGCAACAGCAAGCGCATCCTGATTGGTGTCCATATCGAGAAAGAGTATGCCGGCCTGGTGAACGGTTCGACGCGCTTCTGGAATGCCAGCGGCATCACGCTCACCGGCGGCCTGTCGGGTATCAAGATCAAGAGTGAGTCGTTGCAGACCCTGATGGCCGGTGGCATCGCTTTCGACACGCCGCAGCAGAACGTGCCGCTCAAACGACACATTCCACGTTTCCGCCTGCTGGAGAACGAGGAGGCAGCCAACCGTGCCGGCACTCTCGTGACCATCCGTGTGGAGCGTGCCGATGGTCTCAAACCCGGTACGCCGATCCGCTTCCGTGGCCTGGACGTAGGCAGCATTGAAAGCGTCGATCTGACCTCCGACCTGCAGGCTGTGCTGCTGCGTGCGCGGATCACCGATGCTGCGGACCGCATTGCCCGGGCAGGCACGCAATTCTGGGTGGTGAAGCCGGCATTCGGGCTGGTGCGCACAGAGAACCTGGATACCCTGATCGGCGGTCAGTACCTGGAGGTACAGCCGGCATTGAAGAGCCAGGGCCCGCAGCGGGATTTCATCGCCTTGCCCGAAGCGCCGGAGGTGGTTGGTCAGGAAGTCGGTCTGCCGCTGACGTTGAGCGCCTCGCGTCGTGGTTCGATAAAGCCGGGTGTACCAGTCACCTATCGTGAAGTACAGGTTGGCAAGGTCACGGGCTACGAACTGGGGCAGAGTGCGGATCGGGTGTTGATCCACATTCTAATCGAGCCACGTTATGCTGCCTTGGTGCGGGGCGGTAGCCGCTTCTGGAACAGCAGTGGTTTCGGCTTTGACTGGGGGCTGTTCAAGGGGGCCACGGTGCGGACCGAATCGCTGGAAACCCTCATCGACGGAGGGATCGCCTTTGCAACACCGGATGGCGAGCAGATGGGCAATCCCGCGCGGCCGCAGCAGACCTTCGCCCTGTTCGATAAACCGGATGATGCCTGGTTGCAGTGGGCGCCGAAGATCCCGGTGGGCAAGTAGCAATGAGTCCGGGGCCGCTTATCGCGGCCCGGACTTCTTGGTTGACCTGTCGATGGCCAGCTAAATCGCAGGCAACAAAAAACCGACCCTAAGGTCGGTTTTTGTTAAAGCGCGTCGCTTAGGCAGCTGCAGCTTCTTTCAGCGCCTTGATGTGGCCATTCAGACGGCCTTTGTGGCGAGCAGCTTTATTCTTGTGGATGATGCCTTTATCGGCCATACGGTCGATTACAGGCACAGCCAGAGTGTAAGCAGCTTGCGCTTTTTCGGCGTCTTTAGCGTCGATGGCCTTGACTACGTTCTTGATGTAGGTACGGACCATGGAACGCAGGCTGGCGTTGTGGCTGCGACGCTTCTCAGCCTGTTTTGCACGTTTCTTGGCGGAAGGTGTGTTGGCCACCGTCGAGCTCCTCGAAAGACTTTTGGGTAAATAGCAAACAAATAAGGCCGCGAATCATGCCGATGAGTCGGACGGATGTCAAGGCCAGTTGCAAGGATCTGCCGAGTGGCATGTGTGCGCGGAAGGAGAGATTCCTTTCTACGCAACGACCTGTAAACTCGGGAGTTTTTGGCACCCCTGCAAAGAAGCGGGATTATCGCACATCCGGGCGTCATCTGGCAGCGCTCTCAAGTCCCAGGCGTAAAACTTTTCGATGAACCTGCTCAAATCCCTGGCTGCAGTCAGCTCCATCACCATGATTTCGCGGGTGCTGGGTTTCGTGCGCGACACCATTCTGGCGCGGGTCTTCGGCGCCGGCATCGCCACCGACGCCTTCTTCATTGCCTTCAAACTGCCCAACCTGCTGCGGCGTATCTTCGCCGAGGGCGCGTTTTCCCAAGCCTTCGTGCCGATTCTTGCCGAATACAAGACCCAGCAGGGCGAGGAGGCCACGCGCACTTTCATCGCCTATGTCAGTGGCCTGCTCACGCTGGTCCTGGCTCTGGTCACTGCCCTGGGCATACTCGCCGCGCCCTGGGTGGTGTGGGTCACGGCCCCCGGCTTTGTCGACAGTGCCGAGAAATACGAACTCACCACCGCACTGTTGCGGGTGACGTTTCCTTATATATTGCTGATATCCCTGTCGTCGCTGGCCGGGGCGATCCTCAACACCTGGAACCGCTTCTCGGTGCCGGCCTTCACGCCGACCCTGCTGAACGTGGCGATGATCGCCTTCGCCGTGTTCCTCACCCCCTATTTCGACCCGCCGATCATGGCCCTGGCCTGGGGCGTGCTGGCGGGGGGGCTGGCCCAGCTGCTGTATCAGCTGCCAGCCTTGAAGAAGATCGGCATGCTCGTGCTGCCACGGCTGAACCTGCGCGATACCGGGGTATGGCGCGTGCTCAAGCAGATGCTGCCGGCGATCCTCGGGGTGTCGGTGAGCCAGATTTCGCTGATCATCAACACCATCTTTGCCTCCTTCCTGGTGGCCGGTTCGGTGTCGTGGATGTACTACGCCGACCGCCTGATGGAGCTTCCTTCCGGTGTGCTGGGCGTAGCCTTGGGCACCATTCTTCTGCCGACCCTGGCCAAGACCTACGCCAACAAGGACCGTGAAGAGTATTCGCGGATCCTCGACTGGGGCCTGCGCCTGTGCTTCCTGCTGGTGCTGCCTTGCACCCTGGCCCTGGCGATCCTCGCCGAGCCGCTGACCGTGGCGCTGTTCCAGTACGGTAAGTTCACCGCCACCGATGCCGCCATGACCCAGCGCGCACTGATCGCCTATTCGGTCGGTCTGCTGGCGATCATCCTGGTCAAGGTCCTAGCGCCTGGCTTCTATGCGCAGCAGAACATCCGTACGCCGGTGAAGATCGCCATCTTCACCCTGGTCTGCACGCAATTGTTCAACCTCGCCCTGATCGGCCCGCTGCAACATGCAGGTCTGGCCCTGGCTATCAGCCTGGGGGCCTGCCTCAACGCCGGGTTGCTGTTCTGGAAGCTGCGCAGCCAAGGCCTGTTCCAGCCCCAGGCCGGCTGGATGGTATTCCTGCTAAAGCTGGTACTGGCGGTGGCGCTGATGTCTGGCGTGCTGCTGCTGGGCATGCACTTCATGCCAGCCTGGGAGCAGGGCAACATGCTCGAGCGTTTCCTGCGCCTGGGCGCATTGATCGGCGCGGGTGTGGTGACCTACTTCGGGTGCCTGTTCCTGTGCGGTTTCCGCCCTCGGCACTTTGTCCGCAAGGCGCTGCATTGAGGTCGGGGCAGGGCCAGGCGTCGGTTTTTCGCATTCCACGGCCCACAGTGGCACTGCTGCCTGTCACCAGCGCCCCGGTGTGGTTATAATCGGCCACTTTATGAGCAAGAAGCGCGTTATGCAGCTGGTTCGAGGTCTTCACAACCTGCGCCCCGAGCACCGGGGCTGTGTCGCCACCATTGGCAACTTCGACGGGGTTCACCGGGGCCACCAGGCCATCCTGGCGCGCCTGCGTGAGCGCGGCCAGGAGCTGGGCCTGCCCACCTGCGTGGTGATCTTCGAGCCGCAGCCGCGGGAATATTTCGCCCCGGACACCGCGCCGGCCCGGCTGGCGCGTCTGCGCGACAAAATCGAGCTGCTGGCCGACGAAGGCATTGACCGGGTGTTGTGCCTGGCCTTCAACCAGCGCCTTAGCCAGCTCAGCGCCGATCAGTTCGTCAAGGCGGTGCTGGTCGATGGCCTGGGCGTGCGTCACCTGGAAGTCGGCGACGACTTCCGCTTCGGCTGCGATCGTGCCGGCGACTTCGACTTCCTGGTGCAGGCCGGCCAGCAGTACGGTTTCACCGTCGAGGCGGCCAACACCGTGATCCAGGACGGCCTGCGCGTCAGCAGCACCGAAGTGCGCAAGGCCCTGGCCGAAGCCGACTTCGAGCTGGCCGAGCACTTGCTGGGCCGTCCGTATCGCATTACCGGGCGCGTGCTGCACGGCCAGAAACTGGCCCGTCAGCTCGGCACGCCCACCGCCAACATCCAGCTCAAGCGCCGTCGCGTGCCGCTGTCCGGGGTCTACCTGACCAGCATCGAAATCGACGGCACGCCTTGGCCGGGTGTCGGCAACATCGGGGTTCGTCCCACCGTCAAGGGTGATGGGCGTCCCCACCTGGAAATCCATCTCCTGGACTACACCGGCGACCTCTATGGCCGGCGTCTGACAGTGGAGTTCCACCACAAGCTGCGCGAGGAGCAGCGATTCGCCTCCCTGGAGGCGCTGAAGTCGGCGATCGACGCGGACATCGCCGCCGCACGTGCCCACTGGCACGCTCAACCGCTAACCAAGAGCCTGAAATGACCGACTACAAAGCCACGCTTAACCTTCCGGACACCGCCTTCCCCATGAAGGCCGGCCTGCCTCAGCGCGAACCGCAGATCCTGCAGCGCTGGGACAGCATTGGCCTGTACCGGAAGTTGCGCGAGATTGGCAAGGATCGTCCGAAGTTCGTCCTGCACGACGGCCCGCCCTATGCCAACGGCAAAATCCACATCGGTCACGCGCTGAACAAGATCCTCAAGGACATGATCGTCCGCTCCAAGACCTTGTCGGGCTTCGACGCGCCCTACGTGCCGGGCTGGGACTGCCACGGCCTGCCGATCGAGCACAAGGTCGAGGTCACCCATGGCAAGCACCTGACGCCCGACCAGACCCGCGAACTGTGCCGCGCCTACGCCGCCGAGCAGATCGAAGGGCAGAAGAGCGAATTCATCCGCCTGGGTGTGCTGGGTGACTGGGACAACCCCTACAAGACCATGGACTTCGCCAACGAAGCTGGCGAGATCCGCGCCCTGGCCGAGATGGTCAAGCAAGGCTACGTGTTCAAGGGCCTCAAGCCGGTGAACTGGTGCTTCGATTGCGGTTCGGCGCTGGCCGAGGCCGAGGTCGAGTACGCCGACAAGAAATCCCAGACCATCGATGTCGCCTTCCCGATCGCCGACCAGGACAAACTGGCCGCCGCCTTCGGCCTGGCTTCGCTGAACAAGCCTGCCGCGATCGTGATCTGGACCACCACCCCCTGGACCATTCCGGCCAACCAGGCGCTGAACATCCACCCGGACTTCAACTACGCCCTGGTCGATACCGGCGAGCGCCTGCTGGTGCTGGCCGAGGAACTGGTCGAGTCGTGCCTGAAGCGTTACGCGCTGGAAGGCTCGGTCGTGGCCACCGCGCCAGGCAAGGCGCTGGAACTGATCAATTTCCGCCATCCGTTCTACGAGCGCCTGTCGCCCATCTACCTGGCCGAGTACGTCGAGCTGGGCGCCGGTACGGGCGTGGTCCACTCCGCGCCGGCCTACGGTGAGGACGACTTCGTCACCTGCAAGCGCTACGGCATGGTCAACGACGACATTCTCACGCCCGTGCAGAGCAACGGTGTGTACGCGCCATCGCTGGAGTTCTTCGGTGGCCAGTTCATCTGGAAGGCCAATCCGGCCATCGTCGAGAAGCTGCAGGAAGTCGGTGCGCTGCTGCACACCGAAACCATCAGCCACAGCTACATGCACTGCTGGCGCCACAAGACCCCGTTGATCTACCGCGCCACCGCACAGTGGTTCGTTGGCATGGACAAGCAGCCCAACAACGGTGAAAACCTGCGTGAGCGTGCGCTCAAGGCCATCGAAGACACCAAGTTCGTGCCGTCCTGGGGCCAGGCTCGCCTGCACGCGATGATCGCCAACCGTCCTGACTGGTGCATCTCGCGTCAGCGCAACTGGGGCGTACCTATCCCGTTCTTCCTCGACAAACAGACCGGCGAGCTGCACCCTCGCACCGTCGAGCTGATGGAAGAAGTGGCCAAGCGCGTCGAGAAACAAGGCATCGAGGCCTGGTTCAAGCTCGACGCCAAGGAGCTGCTGGGTGACGAGGCCGGCCAGTACGACAAGATCGCCGACACCCTCGACGTCTGGTTCGACTCCGGTACCACTCACTGGCACGTGCTGCGTGGCTCGCACGACATCGGCCATACCACCGGCCCGCGCGCCGACCTGTACCTGGAAGGTTCCGACCAGCACCGCGGCTGGTTCCACTCCTCCCTGCTGACCGGTTGCGCCATCGACGGCCACGCGCCGTACCGCGAGCTGCTGACCCACGGTTTCACCGTGGACGAGAACGGCCGCAAGATGTCCAAGTCGCTGGGTAACACCATCGAGCCGGAAAAGGTCAACAACACCTTGGGCGCCGACATCCTGCGCCTGTGGGTTTCTGCCACCGATTACTCCGGCGAGATGGCCGTTTCCGAGCAGATCCTGCAGCGCAGCGCCGACGCCTACCGGCGTATCCGCAACACCGCGCGCTTCCTGCTCTCCAACCTGTCCGGCTTCGATCCGGCGCGCGACCTGTTGCCGGCCGAAGACATGCTGGCCCTGGACCGCTGGGCGGTCGATCGCACCCTGCTGCTGCAGCGTGAGCTCGAAGAGAACTACGCCGAGTACCGGTTCTGGAACGTCTACTCCAAGGTGCACAACTTCTGCGTGCAGGAGCTGGGCGGCTTCTACCTCGACATCATCAAGGACCGCCAGTACACCACCGGCGCCAACAGCGTTGCGCGCCGCTCCTGCCAGACCGCGCTGTACCACATCAGCGAGGCGCTGGTGCGCTGGATCGCGCCGATCCTGGCTTTCACCGCCGACGAGATCTGGCAGTACCTGCCGGGCGAGCGCAACGAGTCGGTCATGCTCAACACCTGGTACCAGGGCCTGAGCGAGCTGCCACAGGACAGCGAGCTCGATCGCGCCTACTGGGACCGCATCATGGCGGTCAAGGCGGCGGTCAACAAGGAGCTGGAGAACCAGCGCGTGGCCAAGGTCATCGGTGGCAACCTGCAAGCGGAAGTCACGATCTTCGCCGAGGAAGGCCTGAGCGCCGACCTGGCCAAGCTGGGCGACGAGTTGCGCTTCGTGCTGATCACCTCTGCCGCCAGCGTGGTGCCGTTCGTCCAGGCGCCGGCCGAGGCGGTGACAACCGAAGTCGAAGGCCTCAAGCTGAAAGTGGTCAAGTCCGGCCACGCCAAGTGCGGCCGTTGCTGGCACTTCCGCGCCGACGTCGGCAGCCACCCGGAACACCCGGAAATCTGCGCTCGCTGCGTCGACAACATCAGCGGCAACGGTGAGGTGCGCCACTATGCCTAATCCTGCAGCGGGGCGCTTCGGGCGCCTTGCCTGGCTCTGGCTGAGCCTGGTGGTCCTGGTCCTCGACCAGGCCACCAAGCTGTATTTCGACAACGCCCTGACCATGTACCAGCAGATCGTGGTCATTCCCGACTACTTCAGCTGGACCTTGGCCTACAACACGGGCGCGGCCTTCAGTTTCCTGGCCGACAGCTCGGGCTGGCAGCGCTGGTTGTTCGCCCTGATCGCCGTGGTGGTCAGCGCCGTGCTGGTGGTCTGGCTCAAGCGCCTGGGGCGCAACGAGACCTGGCTGGCGGTCGCGCTGGCCCTGGTGCTGGGTGGTGCCATCGGCAACCTGTGGGACCGCGTCGTGCTGGGGCATGTGGTCGACTTCATCCTCGTCCACTGGCGCAACACCCACTACTTCCCGGCCTTCAACCTGGCCGACAGTGCGATTACCGTCGGTGCGGTGATGCTGGCGCTGGACATGTTCAAGAGCAAGAAAACCGAGGAGCCGGTCCATGACTGAGACCCGTATCGGCCAGAACACCGAAGTCACTCTGCACTTCGCGCTGCACCTGGAAAACGGCGACACCGTCGACAGCACCTTCGACAAGGCACCCGCCGTGTTCAAGGTCGGCGATGGCAACCTGCTGCCGGGCTTCGAGACTGCACTGTTCGGCTTCAAGGCTGGCGACGAGCGCAAGCTGACCATCGCCCCTGAGAACGCCTTCGGTCAGCCCAACCCGCAGAACGTGCAGGTGATGCCCCGTTCGCAGTTCGACGGCATGGAGCTGTCCGAGGGCCTGCTGGTGATCTTCAACGATGCCGCCAACACCGAACTTCCGGGTGTGGTGAAAGCCTTCGATGACAACCAGGTGACCATCGACTTCAACCATCCGCTGGCTGGCAAGACCCTGAACTTCGAGGTCAAGATCCTCGATGTGAAGGCGCTGTGAGCCTGGAGCCGAGCATGCAAATCAAACTCGCCAACCCGCGTGGCTTCTGCGCGGGTGTCGACCGGGCGATCGAAATCGTCAACCGTGCCCTGGAAGTTTTCGGGCCGCCGATCTACGTGCGCCACGAAGTGGTGCACAACAAGTTCGTCGTCGAGGACCTGCGCAACCGCGGCGCGATCTTCGTCGAAGAGCTGGATCAGGTCCCGGACGATGTGATCGTCATCTTCAGTGCCCACGGCGTCTCGCAAGCCGTGCGCCAGGAAGCGGCCGGTCGTGGCCTGAAGGTGTTCGACGCCACCTGTCCGCTGGTGACCAAGGTGCACATCGAGGTGGCCAAGTACAGCCGCGATGGCCGTGAGTGCATTCTCATCGGTCATGCCGGGCACCCTGAAGTCGAGGGCACCATGGGGCAGTACGATGCCAGCAATGGCGGTGCCATCTACCTCGTCGAGGACGAGAAGGATGTCGCCACCCTGCAGGTTCGCGATCCTGACCACCTGGCGTTCGTCACCCAGACCACGCTGTCGATGGACGACACCAGTCGCGTCATCGATGCCCTGCGTGCACGCTTCCCGAACATTGGTGGTCCGCGCAAGGACGATATCTGCTACGCCACCCAGAACCGTCAGGATGCGGTCAAGCAACTGGCCGATGAGTGTGATGTGGTGCTGGTGGTCGGCAGCCCAAACAGCTCCAACTCCAACCGTCTGCGCGAACTGGCCGAACGCATGAGCACGCCGGCCTACCTGATCGACGGTGCCGAAGACCTGCAGCGTGCCTGGTTCGACGGCGTCCAGCGCATCGGCATCACTGCAGGCGCTTCTGCGCCCGAGGTGCTGGTGCGTGGGGTGATCGAGCAGCTCAAGGCCTGGGGTGCTACGGGCGCTGAGGAGCTTGATGGACGTGAAGAGAACATCACCTTCTCGATGCCCAAGGAGCTGCGGGTTCGCTCGCTGATCTGATCAGGGGCCTGCGCAGCGCGGCGCTTCGCTCGCCCCGCTGCGCAGGCTGACTCGCCCGCTAGGTGCGACAACGACCCGATGCTGACTGCTGCCCTGGGCACGTTGGCAGATCTGCAAGGTGCCGCCGGAAAATGCGCCATTGTCGCGCAGCGGGACACCCAGGCCACTGAACCTCAGTTTTTCCAGGTTGGCAGCGATCCTCATGGGTCGGCCCAGCCGATGTTCGCGCAGCAGTTGTTGGTTGCCTTCCAGCACTGTTTGCCAACCCTTCCCCCAATCCCCCTCCAGCGGTTGCACCACAACGCTCCGGTTCTGCAGCAATGCGTCGCCACGTGCGCTTCGCAGGCTCTGTGCCAGGTCGCGGGCGGCTGCGGCCTGGCGAAGGTCTTCGGTCAAGTTGGCGTAGGCCGGTGCCGCGAGCTGTGTCAGAAGCGCGACCATGGCCAGTACGCTCATCATTTGTATCAGTGTTACTCCCTGTTGCCGCATCGTGCATTCCTCCCTGGAAGTGCTTCGCTGTAGCTTCGGTGCTGCGGACCAGGAGGTCCAGTCAGCCAGGCCGATCAGGCTTGGCGGGAAATTTCGCAGGAGGCGAAACCATGATGCACAGAGAGCGGGGCATGACCTTGCTGGAAGTGGTGTTGACAGTGCTGGTGCTGTCGCTCGGCTTGTTCGCCGCGGCGGCATCGCAGATACGCGCAGTGCAGGCCGGCGAGGGCGCGCGGCGCGATGCACAGGCGGTGCAGTTGGCGCACCTGTTGTTCGAGCGTGTGAGGGCGAGCGGTACGCTTGAACCCGAGGCGCTGCACGGCTGGCGCGCCCTGATAGGTTCATTGCTGGACGAGCGCGGTGAGGGGCGGGCGGTCGTGGCCGGAGAATGGTTGCAGCTGGAGATTCGCTGGCACGACCCACGCAGCAGCGAGGCGCAGGTCATCGCTCTGCAGGGCAGGGTGCTGCCATGACGCCTCGACAACGAGGCTTCGGCCTGTTGGAGGCCCTGATGGCACTGGCCTTGGGCTTGATACTGCTGGCCGCTGCGGGGCAAGCTCTGGTGTCGGCCCAGCAAGCCTGGCGCGTGCAAGGCGCGCTGTCGCGGATGCAGGATGACGCCTCGCTCGCCTTTCAGCGGCTGGCGCAGGACATTCGCATGACCGGCATGTTTGGCTGCCTGGCACCCGAAGCCATCGAGTTCATCGACCCCTCTGCTGCACAGGCCTTCGCCCAGCCGTTGCAGATATCCCATGCCGGCGATGGTCGCGAGGTCACGCTCAGCCTGGTGACGGCCGACGTGCGAGGGGCAGGAGGGAACCCGGATTGGACGCTGCTCACCGATTGTCTCACCTGGGCAGAGGTTCATCCGGCACGCCAGGCCGGTAGCGGCACTACGCTGGCGTTCCCGGTGCGGCGGCAGACCTACCGCTTTCAAGGCGACGGCCTGATGCTCAGCGGCGGCGGCATGAATGCCGTGCTCATCGACAATGTGCGTGCTTTTCGTGTCACCCGTGTCGTGGGCAATGAGGGGGAGCGCGTGGACCTGCAGTTGACCCTTGGCGATCCTGTGCTGGGCGTCGCGCGAAACTACGCGCTGAGCGTTGCCCTGCGCAACCGGTTGCCATCGTCATGAGCGCCCAGCGCGGAATGGTCTTGCTGCTGGCCCTGGTACTGAGCCTGCTGCTTGGCCTGTTCGCCATCTCGGCCCTGCGTGACACGTTGCAGCAGATGGCGTTGGCGGGCAGCGCGCTGGCGGCGGCGCGCGCCTTTGAAGAGGCCGAGGCGAGCCTGCTGGCGGGCGCGCTGCAGCTTGCCCTGGCGCCCCCCTCACCCTGCCAGGTGTGCGCCCCACCGCCCGTACCCCATGGCCTGATCGATGGGCAGCCACCGTGGCAGGCCAGCGAGCACGGTTTCTTTCTGGTGCAGCAACTGGGTGTTAGTACCCGCGCTGCGCACATGCCGGAAGGGGCGAGGGTGGTCTTGTTCCGGATCACTGCGGTAAGCCGTCAGGCCCGCGCACGGCAGGTACTGGAGGCGATCTATGCGGTCGAGCCCGAACAGGCCCAGGCACCCCGGCGTATCGCCTGGCGCCAGCGATTCAGGGAGTCTTGAGATGCAACGTGGCCTTAGCCTTATGGAGCTGTTGCTTGTCGTGGCCGTGACCGGCATTCTGGCGAGCGTTGCCTATCCCAGCTACAGCGACCAGCTTCGGCGTGCCGCGCGCGGCGAAGCGGTCGGCCTGCTGCACGATACCGCCCAGCGTCTGCAATCCCACTACGCCCGTACCGGCCAGTATGCCGACAGCGAGCAGTGGCAGACACCGCTGCCCGAGGGTAGCCGTTTCTACCGCCTGCGAGCCTGGCGCGAGCACGGCCAGTATCGGCTGCTGGCCGAGCGTCAGCCCCAGGGGCTGATGGCGCGTGATCGTTGTGGCGACTACCAGCTTGACCAGGCCGGTGCGCGCGCAAACCCCGGAGCGCTGGATGAGGCGGATTGTTGGTGAGGCGTTTTTACTTCAGGTGTTGGATCGACAGATGAGCAAGCACGTAGTGATTGTCGGTGGCGGGGTGATCGGTCTGCTGACTGCGTTCAACCTGGCCGCAAAGGTTGACCGTGTAGTGGTGTGCGACCAGGGCGAGGTCGGTCGTGAGTCGTCCTGGGCCGGCGGGGGTATCGTCTCGCCCCTGTATCCGTGGCGCTACAGCCCGGCGGTGACCGCCCTGGCGCATTGGTCGCAGGATTTCTATCCACAGTTGGGCGAGCGTCTGTTCGCCAGCACGGGTGTCGACCCTGAAGTGCACACCACCGGTTTGTACTGGCTCGACCTCGACGATGAAGCCCAGGCCCTGGCCTGGGCTGCACGCGAACACCGTCCCTTGAGCGCCGTCGACATCTCGGCGGCCTATGACGCCGTGCCGGTGCTCGGCCCAGGCTATCAGCACGCGATCTACATGGCCGGTGTGGCCAACGTACGCAACCCGCGCCTGGTGAAGTCGCTGAAAGCCGCGTTGCTGGCACTGCCCAACGTCAGCCTGCGCGAACACTGCCAGATCAGCGGTTTCGCCCAGAAAGACGGGCGCGTGACCGGCGTGCTGACGGATGAAGGCGTGCTGGCCGCCGACGACGTGGTGCTCAGTGCCGGTGCCTGGAGTGGCGACCTGTTGCGCACCCTCGGGCTGGAGTTGCCGGTTGAGCCGGTAAAGGGCCAGATGATCCTGTTCAAGTGCGAGGCCGACTTTCTGCCGAGCATGGTACTGGCCAAGGGGCGCTATGCAATTCCGCGGCGTGACGGGCATATCCTGGTGGGCAGCACGCTTGAGCACGAGGGCTACGACAAGACCCCGACCGAGGTTGCGCTGCAAAGCCTGCGGGCTTCGGCGATCGAGCTGTTGCCGCAATTGAAGGACGCACCGGTCGTGGGGCATTGGGCCGGGCTGCGACCGGGCTCGCCTGAAGGTATTCCCTACATCGGGCCGGTGCCTGGGCACGCCGGGCTGTGGCTCAACTGCGGGCATTACCGCAACGGTCTGGTGCTGGCGCCTGCTTCGTGCCAGTTGTTTACCGACCTGCTGACCGGCGCCGAGCCGATCATCGATCCTGCCCCCTACGCCCCGGCCGGGCGTCTGGGCTGACAACACGCAGCGGCCTCGCGTCGCGCAAGGCCGCTGCGTGTTTTGCACAGACCTCAGTGCCGGTGCGGCGCCTGCAGGTGCCGACTCGGGTAATGCTGTTCGTACACCTTGCACACCCTTAGCACCTGTTCATCTGCAAAGCGCGCGCCTACTACTTGCAGCCCCACCGGCAATCCCTCGCGGGTGAAGCCGCAGGGGACCGACGCCGCAGGCTGCTGGGTCAGGTTGAACGGGTAGCTGAAGGGCGTCCACTCCATCCACTGCGCCATGCCCGACCCTGGCGGCACGTTGTGCCCGGCTTCGAATGCGACCAGCGGCAGCATCGGTGAAAGCAGCACGTCATGACGCTGGTGGAAGGCGTTCATCTGCGCGATCAGCTCGGCACGTGCTTCCAGTGCCTGGGTGTAATCGGCCAGGCTGATGCCAGCCCCCTGCTCGGCGATCCCGCGCAGGCCCGGGTCGAGCAAGTCCCGCTGTGCCTCGCTCAGCCCACTGGCCAAGCGTGCCGCGCCCGCGAACCACAGGGTATTGAAGGTCTGCAGCGGGTCGCTGAACCCTGGATCGACTTCCTCCACCGTCGCCCCCAGGCGCGCCAGGCGTTGCACGGCTTGGGCCACCAGTGCCTGGATCTGCGGATCGACCTGTATGTAGCCGAAGTCGGCGCTGTAGGCGATACGCAGGCCGCGCAGGTCTGTCGAGTCGTCCAGCCAGGGCGACTGACGTGGGGCTCCGGCCAGGCCGTCGCGCGGGTCGGGGCGGGCTACGCTGTCGAGCATCAGCACGGCGTCATCCACCGTACGGGTCATCGGCCCCAGGTGCGACAGCACGGTCATGGCGCTGGCTGGCCACTGCGGTACGTAGCCGAAGGTCGGCTTGATGCCGAAGGTACCGGTGAAGGCGCAGGGGATTCGAATCGAGCCACCGGCATCGCTGCCCTGGTGCAGCACGCCGAGATTGAGCGCCGCTGCTGCTGCCGCACCGCCAGACGACCCGCCCGCGGTCAGGCGGGTATCCCAGGGGTTGCGGGTGATGCCGTACAACGGGTTGTCGGTGACCCCTTTCCAGCCGAACTCCGGCGTGGTGGTCTTGCCCACCAGCACGGCGCCGGCCTCGCGCATGAAGGCGCTGAACGGTGCATCGACTTCCCATGGTCCGACGCCTGAGCTGGTGCGCGAGCCCTTGCGTGTCGGCATGCCGCGGGTCAAGGTCAGGTCCTTGATCGACGCGGGCAAGCCGTCCAGGCGCCCGCACGGCTCGCCACGCTGCCAGCGGCGTTCGCTGGCGCGGGCAGCGGCGCGTGCGCCCTCGCCGTCGACATGGCAGTAGGCGTTGACGGCGGGGTTGTGCAGGTCGATGCGGGCCAGCACGTCGTCGATCACTTCGAGGGGCGATAACTGGCGGCGGCGGTACAGTTCGAGCAGCTCGGTGGCACTGAATTCACCGATGGCGGTCTTGCCTGTCATCTCAATGGGCTCCCGGGTTGGCGGCCTGGACCATGGCGCGCAGCAGCACATCGCAGCCGTCTGCCAGGTCCTGCGGCGCGGCGTTCTCGATTTCGTTATGGCTGATGCCGCCTTCACACGGCACGAAGATCATCCCGGCCGGGCCCAGTTCGGCGAGGAAGATCGCATCGTGGCCAGCGCCACTGACGATGTCCATGTGACTCAAGCCCAATTCGCGCGCACCCTGGCGTACCGCATCGACGCACTGCTCGGCGAAGTACAACGGAGGGAAGTCGGCGGTGGGGGTGAGCTCGAAACTCAGGCCATGGCGGGCGGCGCTGGCCTCGATCACCTCGCGCACCTCGGCGACCATCGCATCCAGGTGGGCGGGGTCGAGGTGGCGCAGATCGAGCGTCATCTGCACCTGGCCGGGAATCACGTTGCGCGAACCGGGGTGCACGTTCAGACAGCCGACGGTGCCGCAGGCATGTGGCTGGTGGGCGTGGGCCACGCGGTTCACCGCAGCGACTACCTCGGCGGCGCCGACCAAGGCATCCTTGCGCAGGTGCATCGGTGTCGGGCCGGCATGGGCCTCGACGCCGGTGAACACCAGGTCGAACCATTTCTGGCCCAGGCAGCCCTGCACCACACCGATGGTGGTGCGCTGGTCCTCCAGCACCGGCCCCTGCTCGATATGCGCTTCGAAATAGGCGCCGACCGGATGCCCGACCGGCACCCGCGGGCCGGCGTAACCGATGCGCTGAAGCTCCGCGCCCACCGAAAGGCCCTGTTCGTCGACCTTGTCGAGGGTCTCCTGCAGACCGAACTTACCGGCAAACACCCCCGATCCCATCATGCACGGTGGGAAGCGCGAGCCTTCTTCGTTGGTCCACACCACCACTTCCAGCGGGGCCTCGGTCTGCAGGCCAAGGTCATTGAGGGTGCGCATCACCTCAAGCCCGGCCATGACGCCGTAGCAGCCGTCGAACTTGCCGCCGGTG
>NZ_JAYFUI010000093.1:0-25065 GCF_034961125.1 Pseudomonas machongensis
TGGCCTGGCTGACCGACCCGATGGACCTGCAGTTCCTGCAGATCCAGGGCTCCGGTCGCGTGCAACTGGAGAGCGGCCGCCAGCTGCGCCTGGGCTACGCCGACCAGAACGGCCACCCCTACCGACCGATCGGCCGCTGGCTGGTGGACCAGGGCCAGTTGAAGAAAGAAGACGTGACCATGGGCAGCATCCACGCCTGGGCCCAGGCCAACCCACAACGGGTGCCGGAGCTGCTGGCGAGCAACCCGAGCTATGTGTTCTTCGCCGCAGGCCCCGACAGCAACGAGGGCCCGCGCGGCTCGCTCAACGTGCCATTGACCGCGGGCTACAGCGTGGCCATCGACCGCAAGGTGATTCCGCTGGGCAGCCTGCTGTGGCTGTCCACCACCCGGCCGGATGGCTCGCCGGTGGTGCGCCCGGTAGGTGCGCAGGACACCGGCGGCGCGATCACCGGCGAGGTGCGCGCCGACCTGTTCTGGGGGACCGGCCCAGAGGCCGGCGAGCTGGCTGGGAACATGAAGCAGCAGGGGCAGATCTGGATGCTGTGGCCCAAGGGGGCTGCTCTGCCTGAAGTGCCGAAGGTGCCGTGATCGGTGGTTAAGCTATCGCGGGGCAAGCCCGCGATAGCTTCATGCCGATACGACGAACAACGACACGATCAACGCCAATCCGGCGAACCACACCAGCGAGCGCAACGCCGCCCAGTCCGCCAGGTAGCAGATGATGTACAGCAGCCGACTGGTGATATACAGCACCGCCAGCACATCCTGGGTCACCTGCTCGGCGTTGCCGACGATATCCGCCACCAGCACTGCTGCGGCGAAGGCGGGAAACGCCTCGTAGCCGTTCTGCTGCGCCGCATGGGCGCGCCGAGGCAGGCCTGAGAGCGTGTCGAGAAAGGCTCGCGGATCATGATTGTCGCTCAAGCCAAAACGGCCACTGGCGACTTTGGCAATCAATGCGCACAACGGCGGCAGGACCAGGGTGATCAGGATGCACCACAGGGCAACGGTCATGGACAGGCTCCTCGTTCAGAAAGGTCAGAGCTTCATCACCAGCATGCCTGCCAGGACCAGCCCGCAAGCTAGGAGTCTCGGGCCGCCAAAAGGTTCTTTGAGATAGCGCATGCCCAGCAGCACCACCAGGATCACACTGACCTCCCGCAGCGCCGCCGCCTCCGCCACCGACCCCAGATGCATGGCCCACAACACCAGGGCATAACTCAGCAATACACACAGCCCGACCGCCAACCCGAGTCGCCATTGGCTGCGCCAGAACAGCACGAAGGGTGCACGTCGGGCCAGGCCCGCCAGCACCGGGAACGGCCAGGCACTCAGCAGAGTGAGCCAGACCAGGTAGTCCCACGGTTTACCCCACAGGCGCACCGCCTGGCCGTCGAACCAGGTGTAACAGCCGATGCACAGGCCGATCAGCGCCACCACCGGCAGCATCGACCAGGGCAGCCGATCACCGCCACCGCCCTGCCAGAGCAGACAAGCCATGCCGCAGGGGATCAGCAGGATGCCAATGATCTGCTGGCCGCTCAGCGACTCACCGGCGAAAGCCAGGGTCAGCCCCAGCACCACCAGCGGCGACAATCCACGCATCAGAGGATAGACCAAGCCCAGGTCACCGACCCGGTAGGCCTTGATCAGCAGGACACGATAGACCTGCTCGGCCAGCGCCGAGGCCAGCAGCCACGGCCAGATCGCGGCCGGAGGG
Organism: Pseudomonas machongensis; assembly: GCF_034961125.1. Classification (NCBI taxonomy): domain Bacteria; kingdom Pseudomonadati; phylum Pseudomonadota; class Gammaproteobacteria; order Pseudomonadales; family Pseudomonadaceae; genus Pseudomonas; species Pseudomonas machongensis. Next base: position 1,723 of record NZ_JAYFUI010000093.1, read on the forward strand.
GGCTCGACGAACGCCACCGCGAGCACCGCGAAGACCAGGGCCACCGCGTCCATGCTGGCGATCACCAGCAGGCGTTCTGCGCTGAACTTGATGAGGGTGTTCCAGGTGGCATGCAGCAGGGCGGCGATCAGGACGAGGGAAGTTGCCAGCACGCGGAAGGTTCCTTGAACAAGACTCGCGTCACTATATACGCGATCCGGGCAGCGCCTGTAGGCGCCGCTTCAGCCGTGAATTGAGGAACGATCCTGATAATTCCGGTCATAAGGTGTGTCCCGAGTGCTCCGTCAGGCCATCAAAGAACTGCCCGAGCTGTTCGGGTTACGACTTGGAAGCCATTGTCACAGGATTCAGGATGCTTGAATTAGTTGCCGCGTTCATCTGCCTCACCACCCTCCTCACCTATGTGAACTACCGTTTCATCGGCCTGCCGCCCGCCATCGGCGTGATGGTCACCGCCCTGCTGTTCTCACTGATCCTGCAAGGCCTGAGCCTGATCGGCTTTCCCGGCCTGGAGGAACGCGTCGAAGGCTTGATGAACCAGATCGACTTCAATGACCTGCTGATGCACTGGATGCTGTCGTTCCTGCTGTTCGCGGGCGCGTTGCACGTCAACCTCGGCGACCTGCGCAGCTACCGCTGGCCAATCGGCCTGCTCGCCACCATCGGCGTTCTGATCGCCACCGTGGTAATCGGCTATCTCGCCCACTGGGTGTTCGCGATGTTCGGCTGGGACGTACCGCTGATCTATTGCCTGCTCTTCGGCGCGCTGATCTCGCCGACCGACCCCATCGCGGTGCTCGGTGCACTGCGTACCGCCAACGCCTCCAAACCGCTGAAGACCACCATCGTCGGTGAGTCGCTGTTCAACGACGGCACCGCGGTGGTGGTGTTCACCGTGCTGCTGGGCATCATCCAGCTCGGCGAGACGCCAAGCGTTTCCGACACCGCCATCCTGTTCGCCCGCGAAGCCGTAGGCGGCGTGGTGTTCGGTGGACTGATCGGCTACGCCACCTACCGCATGATCAAGAGCATCGAGCAGTATCAGGTCGAGGTGATGCTGACCTTGGCGCTGGTGATCGGCGGCTCGGCCATGTGCTACGAACTGCACGTGTCGGCGCCGATCGCCATGGTGGTAGCCGGCCTGATCATCGGCAACCTGGGGCGTAACCTGGCGATGAACGACATGACCCGTCGTTACATGGACGGTTTCTGGGAGCTGATCGACGACATGCTCAACGCCCTGCTCTTCGCCCTGATCGGCCTGGAGCTGTTGCTGCTGCCGTTCAACTGGCTGCACCTGGCAGCGGGTGGCGTGCTGGCGGTCGCGGTGCTGGCATCGCGCCTGTTGACCGTGGCACCAGCCATCGTCTTGCTGCGGCGCTGGCGCGAAGTGCCACGTGGCACGGTGCGGGTATTGACCTGGGGAGGCTTGCGCGGGGGTGTATCGGTGGCCCTGGCGCTGTCGCTGCCGGTGGGTGACGAACGCGACCTGTTGCTGTCGATCACCTACATCGTGGTGCTGTCGTCGATCCTGGTGCAGGGGCTGACAATCGGCAAGGCGGTGCGCCGGGTAAGCGCCCAGCCGTGATGACGATGGCGCGCACTTCGCGGGCAAGCTCGCGAAGTGCGCCGCACGGTTTCCAGCTCTACTCCACCGCCGAATCCGGGAACTGATCCTGGATGTACTTGATCTCGGTGCGCCCGTGCGGTGCAGGCAGGCCATCCTCGCCCAGGTTGACGAAGACCATCTTGTCGACGGTGAGGATGCTCTTGCGGGTGATCTTGTTGCGCACTTCGCACTGCAGGGTGATCGAGGTGCGGCCGAACTCGGTGGCGGTGATACCCAGCTCGATGATCTCGCCCTGGCGCGAGGCGCTGACGAAGTTGATCTCGGAAATATACTTGGTCACCACCCGCTGGTTGCCCAACTGGACGATGGCGTAGATCGCCGCTTCCTCGTCGATCCAGCGCAACAGGCTGCCACCGAACAGGGTGCCGTTGGGATTGAGGTCTTCGGGTTTTACCCATTTGCGCGTGTGGAAATTCATTACAACTCCTGACGTGCCTGACTGACGTGGGGTAATGATGGCAGACCCGCCGGTCAGCCTCCATTGAACATCGACTATCGTCGCGATAAATCGACAGAAAGTCTTGGGTGTGTCACACGGGCGCGGCTATAATCTCGCCGTTTTCCAATGGCCACCCGCTGCGGTGGTCATCCCGCCACCTGTCCGAGGGGCGCTGCAGCAGGTTCACCTGTCAGGCTCGGATGGGGCGTTGTCCGCTGCTGCGGACGCTCAACGCACAACGGCGCCCATTCGCACACTACGAATGGAGGCTCTTCATGAGCGCTGTAAACACGCCCGCTGGTTTTTCCGACTTCAAGGTCGCCGACATCTCCCTGGCCGACTGGGGCCGCAAGGAAGTCATCATCGCCGAATCGGAAATGCCCGCACTGATGGGCCTGCGCCGCAAGTATCAAGCCGAGCAACCGCTCAAGGGCGCCAAGATCATCGGCTGCATCCACATGACCATCCAGACCGCCGTGCTGATCGAGACCCTCATCGCTCTGGGCGCCGAAGTGCGCTGGTCGTCCTGCAACATCTTCTCCACCCAGGACCAGGCTGCTGCCGCCATCGCCGCTGCCGGTATCCCGGTGTTCGCCTGGAAAGGCGAAACCGAGCAGGAGTACGAGTGGTGCATCGAGCAGACCATCCTGAAAGATGGCCAGCCCTGGGACGCCAACATGGTTCTGGACGACGGCGGTGACCTGACCGAAATCCTGCACAAGAAATACCCGGCCATGCTGGACAAGATCCACGGCGTGACCGAAGAGACCACCACTGGCGTGCACCGCCTGCTGGACATGCTGGCCAAAGGCGAGCTGAAAGTCCCGGCGATCAACGTCAACGACTCGGTCACCAAGAGCAAGAACGACAACAAGTACGGCTGCCGTCACAGCCTGAACGACGCCATCAAGCGCGGCACCGACCACCTGCTGTCGGGCAAGCAGGCCCTGGTGATCGGCTACGGCGACGTGGGCAAGGGCTCGGCCCAGTCCCTGCGTCAGGAAGGCATGATCGTCAAGGTCACCGAAGTCGACCCGATCTGCGCCATGCAGGCCTGCATGGACGGCTTCGAAGTGGTCTCGCCGTTCAAGGACGGTATCAACACCGGTACCGAAGCTGGCATCAACAAGGACCTGCTGGGCCGCATCGACCTGATCGTCACCACCACCGGTAACGTCAACGTCTGCGACGCCAACATGCTCAAGGCCCTGAAAAAGCGCGCAGTGGTCTGCAACATCGGTCACTTCGACAACGAGATCGACACCGCCTTCATGCGCAAGAACTGGGCATGGGAAGAGGTCAAGCCACAGGTGCACAAGATCCACCGCACCGGCGCCGGCACCTTCGATCCGCAGAATGACGACTACCTGATCCTGCTGGCCGAAGGCCGTCTGGTGAACCTGGGCAACGCCACCGGCCACCCGAGCCGCATCATGGACGGCTCGTTCGCCAACCAGGTACTGGCGCAGATCTTCCTGTTCGAGCAGAAGTTCGCCGAGCTGCCAGCTGCGAAGAAGGCCGAGCGCCTGACCGTCGAAGTGCTGCCCAAGAAGCTCGACGAAGAAGTGGCCCTGGAAATGGTCCGCGGCTTCGGCGGTGTAGTCACCCAGCTGACCCCACAGCAGGCCGAGTACATCGGCGTGACTGTCGAAGGCCCGTTCAAGCCCGACGCGTACCGCTACTAAGCGGCGAGCGGCGCGCACTGCGCGCCGCAGCAGCGCAAGGATCTGAACGACGCCCAAGCCAGATCGGCCATCACCGATCTGGCTTTTATTTGCAGCTTGGCGCTTGAAGCACGCTGCCAGAGGAACGACCGATGTCCCAGGAACGCCGCTACAGTTTCGAGTTCTTCCCGACCAAGACCGATGCCGGTCACGAAAAACTCATGGCCGTTGCCCGTCAACTGGCCACCTATAACCCCGACTTCTTCTCCTGCACCTACGGCGCCGGCGGCTCGACTCGCGACCGCACGCTGAACACCGTGCTGCAACTGGAAAACGAAGTGAAGGTCCCGGCAGCCCCGCACCTGTCGTGCGTCGGCGACAGCAAGGACGACCTGCGCGCCCTGATCGCCGAATACAAGGCGGCCGGGATCAAGCGCATCGTCGCCCTGCGCGGTGACCTGCCATCCGGCATGGGCATGGCCAGTGGCGAATTGCGCCATGCCAGCGACCTGGTCGAGTTCATCCGCCAGGAAACCGGTGACCACTTCCACCTGGAAGTTGCCGCCTACCCCGAAATGCACCCGCAGGCGCACAACTTCGAGGACGACCTGGCCAACTTCGTGCACAAGGTCAAGGCCGGTGCCGACAGCGCCATCACCCAGTACTTCTTCAACGCCGACAGCTACTTCTACTTCGTCGAGCGCGTACAGAAGCTGGGCGTGGATATTCCGGTAGTGCCCGGCATCATGCCGATCACCAACTACAGCAAGCTGGCGCGCTTCTCCGACGCCTGTGGTGCCGAGATTCCGCGCTGGATCCGCAAGCAGTTGGAAGCCTACGGCGACGATGCCGCCAGCATCCAGGCATTCGGTGAAGAAGTGATCAGCAAGATGTGCGAAGAGCTGCTGCAAGGCGGTGCGCCGGGGCTGCACTTCTATACCCTGAACCAGGCCGAGCCGAGCCTGGCGATCTGGAACAATCTCAAGCTGCCACGCTGAAACCTTTTGGTAACAATAGCTTAAGCAATGATTAAGGCTCCGAACGTAGACTGGAGCCTTGATCATTCAAGCTGATGCCAGGTTTCCCTCGATGCAGCCGTGCAACCGTGACACCCCGCAACTCGTCTATCTCGCCTTCGGCCCGGCTACCTATCACCAGGAAGCGTGCTTCAGCATCGTCAGCGCCCTGGCCAACCTGCGCAAGACGCCAGGTGAAGCCATGGACATCCAGGTCTACACCGACAACCCCGAACCCTACGCCAAGCTGCCCGTCACCGTGCACCTGCTCGATGAGCACACGCGTACAACCTGGAACCAGCCGCACGGGTATCACTTTCGCAGCAAGCATGTGCTGCTGCGCCAGGTCCTCGAACAGCACCCGCTGGCAGTGCTGATCGATACCGATACCTTTTTCCGCCAATCGCCCATAGAGCTGTTCCGCCGGGTAAAGCCCGGCAGCCTGCTGTGCAATGCCATTGGCGGTCGCTACGGCGAAAACCAGAAGTGCCTGCTGTACAAGAACCTGCTCACGCTCCTGCAACAGCGTGCCCTGGCCGACTGCCAGATGCCGCTGGTCAACTCCGGCGTCATGGGCCTGACTGCACAGGATGCAACGATCCTGGACCACTCCATCGCACTGATGGACGAGCTTTATCCCCTGGCGCGCGAGGCCTATACGCTCGAGGAGTTCTGCCTGGCGGTCGCCGCCTACCGCAAGCTTCAACTGGCCACCTGCACCGACGTCATCCATCACTATTGGAGCCGCAAGGCCCAGTTCCGTGCCAAGATCCAGGCGTGGTTGCGCAAGCACGGCGACGATCCATTCGGCGAGGCCGCGATGGCCGACATCACGCTGGTCAACGATCAACTGCCTCGCCCCCCCGCCCTGCACCGCCTCGGCTACAAGGCCATGAGCCTCACGCTACCCAGTCGTCACCGCCAGTTCGCCCGTGAACTGCTCTACGGCTGCTACCCCTACGACAACGAATTCGACCGCGCCTGCGCCACGGCGTGGTGGGACAAGGCCCTGGAAAACTTCAATCAGCGCCAGGGCGGCATGAGCCCCGAGCAACTGCGCGAATGCTTGCGCCAACCCGGCCTTCGTCTGTCGCTGGGCACGCGTCACAAAGATATCGAACGGCATCTGATCGACGCACGGCAAGCCTGAGCACAGTCCTGCTGGCCATCCCGGAGCGCGCCTGTACTGCCCTGCATGCGCGCAATGCAAACTTCGCCGAACATTTTCTCGACGCCGTTGAGCAGCAGGATCGCAGCACATCGCGATAGCTCTGTTATACTCGGGCCTTCCCGCCCGGCTCACGCCCGGACGCTCGGCCTCGCAAAAGGCATCTCGACCAGCAGCGACGCACCCCCAAGTGCCCGCCCGCCGCCTCCAGGATGCGCAGTGTAAGCCCAGCTGGACCGGACGCGATCGCATCCCACCGATGCCCGTCGCGCCAGGCAGAACATCCCACAGGGCCCAGCCCACACGAGAACAGGATTGCCCATGTCCTTTGCTTCCCTCGGTCTCTCCGAGGCACTTGTCCGCGCTATCGAGGCTGCGGGCTACACCCAGCCTACCCCGGTGCAACAGCGGGCCATTCCCGCCGTGTTGCAAGGCCGCGACCTGATGGTCGCCGCGCAGACTGGCACTGGTAAAACCGGTGGCTTCGCCCTGCCGATCCTCGAGCGCCTGTTCCCAGGTGGTCACCCCGACAAATCGCAGCGTCACGGCCCGCGCCAACCGCGCGTCCTGGTCCTGACCCCGACCCGCGAACTGGCCGCACAGGTCCACGACAGCTTCAAGATCTATGCCCGCGACCTGAACTTCATCAGCGCCTGCATCTTCGGCGGCGTCGGCATGAACCCACAGATCCAGGCGATGGCCAAGGGTGTCGACGTTCTGGTCGCCTGCCCAGGCCGTCTGCTCGACCTGGCCGGCCAAGGCAGCGTCGACCTGTCCAAGGTGGAAATTCTCGTTCTGGACGAAGCCGACCGCATGCTCGACATGGGCTTCATCCATGACGTGAAGAAAGTCCTCGCACGCCTGCCGGCCAAGCGCCAGAACCTGCTGTTCTCGGCGACCTTCTCCAAGGACATCACCGACCTCGCCGACAAGTTGCTGCACAACCCCGAGCGCATCGAGGTCACGCCGCCCAATACCACCGTCGAGCGTATCGAGCAGCGCGTCTACCGCCTGCCTGCCAGCCACAAGCGCGCGCTGCTGGCCCACCTGATCACCCTCGGCGCCTGGGAACAGGTGCTGGTCTTCACCCGTACCAAGCACGGCGCCAACCGCCTTGCCGAGTACCTCGAAAAGCACGGTCTGACCGCTGCCGCGATCCACGGCAACAAGAGCCAGAATGCGCGCACCAAGGCCCTGGCCGACTTCAAGGCCAACAGCGTGCGAGTGCTGGTCGCCACTGACATCGCCGCCCGCGGCCTGGATATCGACCAGTTGCCGCACGTGGTCAACTTCGAACTGCCCAATGTCGAGGAAGACTACGTTCACCGCATCGGTCGTACTGGCCGTGCTGGCCGCTCCGGTGAAGCCATTTCGCTGGTGGCACCTGACGAAGAGAAACTGCTCAAGAGCATCGAGCGGGTGACCAAGCAGAGGATCCCGGATGGCGACCTGATGGGCTTCGATGCCTCGCAGGTCGAGGCCGAGAAACCCGAGGTGCGCGAGCGCCAGCAGAACAACGGCCGCGGCGGGCGCAACCAGCAGCAACGTGCCGAAGGCAGCAAGGAAGGCAGCGGCGGGCGCAAGGACAAGGGCAAGGACAAAGGCAAGACCAAGCAACAGGCCGCCGACAAGCCTGCCGACAAGGGCACTGCAGGCGAAAAGCCGCAGCAGAAGAAGCAGGAGCCACGCAAGCAGCGCGACAACAGGAAGCCGCGTCAGCAGCAGGCCGGCCAGGCCCAAGGCAATGCCCCCAAAGTACCCGCCGATCGCGACCCGGAAGAGTTCCTGGACGACGATATCGACAACTTCGGCAACCGCGCCGACTACGTCAGCCCTTACCAGAACGGCAAGAACCAGGGCCGCAACCGTCGCCCGGGCGGCAACGGCGGCCAGGCCCAAGGCCAGGGGCAGCGTTCGGGTTCGGGCCAGCCTCGCAACAACAACGGTAGCGGCGGCCAGCGCCAGGGCGGCCAGGGTTCTGGCGAGAAGCGCCCCCGCAACAACAATGGTGGTGGTGCACGCCGCGATGGCAACCCGAGCCGTGCGCGCCGGGACGACAGCAACCGCCAGGAACCTGCCGTGCGCAATCCGCGCGAGTCGCAGAGCACGCCTGTGATCATCCGCAAGGAATCCAAGCTCGACCGTTACCCGACGCCCGAGCAACTGGATGACCTGCCGAGCCGCCCACGTGGCGAGCGTCCGGCGCTGTTGACCCGCAAGGGCTGACAGAAACGACAAGGGGCCGCATAGCGGCCCCTTGTCGTTTCAGATGACGCGAATCACTTCTGCTTCACGCCTTCCAGGCTGATGTCCAGATCCAGGGTCTGGGAAGTCGGGCCTGGGCCCTTGATGCCAAAGTCGTTCAGGTTCAGCGTGGTCTTGGCGTTGAAGCCAGCGCGCTCGCCACCCCACGGGTCCTTGCCCTCGCCATTGAACACGGCCTTGAAGGTGACCGGCTTGGTCACGCCATGCAGGGTCAGGTCGCCGGTCACGTCGGCAGTCTTGTCACCGGTGGACTTGACGGCGGTGGAGACGAACTTGGCTTCCGGATACTTCTTCACATCCAGGAAGTCGGCGCTGGCGATGTGCTTGTCACGCTCGGCATGGTTGGACCACAGGCTGGCAGTCTTCAGGTCGACGCTGATCTTGCTGGCTTCAGGCTTGGCGCTGTCCCAGGAGAACGAGCCGTCGAAGTCCTTGAATGTGCCGTGGATGAAGCTGTAGCCCAGGTGGCTGATCTTCCAGTCGACGAAAGCGTGCTGGCCTTCCTTGTCGATCTTGTAGTCAGCTGCCATGGCCTGACCAGCGCCAATCAGAGCGGTACCGAGCGCCAGGGCGGCAAAAGTCTTTTTCAACATCCTTACTTCCTTCCTTTGCAATTGAGGTTGAGAGTCAAGCTTTGCGGCCCAGCATACGAGCCAGGGTCGCGTCACGGTCAATGAAATGGTGTTTCAAGGCTGCCAGGGCATGCAGGATGGCGAAAATCACCAGCCCCCAGGCCAGGTACAGGTGAATCACACCGGCAGTGTCCGCCTGATCGGGCAGGTTGCTGACCAGTGCCGGTACTTCGAACAGACCGAAGACCGGAATGCCGACACCGTCGGCGGTGGAGATCAGGTAGCCGGCGGCCATGACCGCGAACAACCCCAGATACAGCGCCAGGTGCCCCAGCTTGGCGGCCAAGCGGGTGAGTGACCCGTGGCTGGCCGGAGCCGGTGGAGGTGGGCTGATCAAACGCCAGAGTACCCGCAGCAGCATGACAGCCAGCAATACCAGGCCAATGCTCTTGTGCAGGTCAGGCCCGGCTTTGCGCCAAGGATCGTAGTAGTCGAGACCGACCATCCACAGGCCCAGCCCGAACAACCCGAATACGACAAGAGCTACGCCCCAGTGCAGGAAGATGCTGACCGCACCATAGCGAGAAGCAGAATTGCGCAGTTGCATGTTGGCGTATTCCCCGTGAAAGCTGTGCACAAGATAACGCGATAAGTATCGAAATAAAGCGGAAAAGTCCGCTTCTTATAATCGAAAAAATCGATAGCTTATTTTGAATTCATCTAATTAAGAAAACATTAACAGTAGGCGAACGCGGGGGACTTGCCAGGGCAGGCAACAGCGCGGGCACATCGCGGCAATGCCACGAGTGCCCGCAATGACCAATCAGTTGGCCTTGGCCTGAGTGTCGGTCGAGGATTTCTTCTTGACGGGCTCGGCTTTTGCGGCGGCCTTCTTCACCGGCTCCGTCTTGCTGGCCTGCTTGGCCGGCGGCTTGTGCGCTGGTGCGTGCTTGGCAGGTGCAGCCTTGGCGGGTTGAGCCTTGACCGGTTCTTCCTTGGCCACAGGCGCAATGGCCGGCGCCGCTGGTGCGGCTGCAGGTGCAGGAGCTGGCGGCGCGGGTGTCGGCTCGGCGGCCTTGGTCACCGGCTCGGTCTTGGCCACCGGTTTGTCGTCGCCACCGAACAGACGGGAGAAGAAGCCAGGCTTGTTGTCCTTGGCGGCTGCCGCGCCGACTGCCGCAGCGCCGGCAGCAGCAGCGACCGGCGCCGCCTTGACCACTGGATCGAAGGATTTGCCAGCGGCCAGGTCCTCGACCTGGCCCGCGGCACGCTGGCCACTGCGCAGCGCGCCTTCCAGGGTGCCCGGGTAAAGTGCATCGGTGTGTTCGCCAGCAAAGGCGACACGTTGCACCGGGCGCTCCCACAGACGCCAGTACTTGCTGATCTGCCCCGGCCCGTAGGCCAGGTAGGCGCCGCCGGTGCCGGCGTCGGTGCTGTAGCGCTTGACCTCGTAACCGGTAAAGGCGCCACGAGCCTGAGGGTAGAAGGCATGCAGGCGAATCAGCACCTGGTCGACCATCTGCTTGTCACCGAAGGCCTGCAGCAGGCGGGCGTTGTCGCCGGACAGGTTGATCACCACATTGGCACCGCCCTTGAGCGCCGGTTCGATCCACAGCATGCCCAGGCCTGCGTTGCTGAAGATCTCGCCCGACATACGCGAGCGGCTCTCCCAGACCGGGTTCTTGAACTTGAGCAGCAACTGGTCGCGCCAGCCGTAGTTGGTGCCTTTGAGTGCCGCCAGATGCTGGTTGTCCAGTCCCGGCGTCATCTGGATCTTGGCCAGCGCGCGCAGCGGCACGGCAAGGACCAGATAGTCAGCCTGGTAGCCCACGGCCCCCACCTTGACGGTGACGCCGTCCTTGTCCTGGACGATGGCGGTGACCGGCGAGCTGGTCTTGATGGTCTTGAGTTGCTTGACGAAGGCCTGTGCCAGTACCGGGCTGCCGCCGGGCAGGCGTGCGGCGCGCAGGTCACGATCGCCAACCCCACGATAGACCCGGCTCTGCTGGGCGAAATAGAGCAACGACAGGCGCGAGGGCTCGTCATAGCGGGTACGGATCTGCTGGTTGATCAACTGACGGGCGGTCGCCGGCAGTTGCAGCTTGTCCAGCCAGGTGGAGACGTTGATCTGATCGAGGGCGAACAACGTGCTGTTGGCAGCCGGGTTCAGCGGATCATCGATCGAACGGGCCAGGTCATCGAGGGTCTTCTCGTAGCGCTTGATCGCCTCGGCGGTCGCGGGCTGCTTGGTGGCGAGGTCGGCCGCGCTGAAGTACTCGCCGTCGATCAGGTAGCCTGGGGTACGCACGAACTCGGGCGCAGGCAAGGTTTCCAGCTTGAATCGGTCCAGGTACTGATTGAGTACCGGCTGCGCCTTGTTGTTGCCGATCCACTCGCTGGTCGCCAGCCCCGAACGGCCCCCCATGCCGCCCTTGGCTTCGAGCAGGGTCACCTGCCAGCCCTTGGACTGCAGCTCGTAGGCTGCCGTCAGGCCGGCCAGGCCACCACCGACGACAATGGCCGTGGGGGTCTTGTCCTTCGCCAGCGCACCAGCGCTGGATGCACCAATCAATACCAACGCGCACAGGCGCACCCAAGCAGCAGCCATGTCGGCGAACTCCGGATCAGAAGCGAAATGTAAGTGGGGAGGATCTCCCCAGGAGAGAAGCGCTAAGAATACGTCAGGTCCCAGGAGCCTGCCAGCACAGCGCTATCAAGTGCTTCGAATGGTTCAGGTTTCTGTGGTGGGTCCTTCGCGGCGGTTCGGCGTCCCGACAAGCCCACTCCCACACAAGCCTGCACAAAATCCAAGGTTGTTCCTGGGGGTGCCTTTGCTTAGGCTTACGCCGTCCTACTTGCCACCCCAGCCAGGAGATCCGCCCATGGGCCTGAATCAACAGTGGATGCAGCGCGACCTCAAGGTCCTGTGGCACCCCTGCACCCAGATGAAAGACCACGAGAGCCTGCCGCTGATCCCGATCCGCCGCGGCGAGGGTGTCTGGCTCGAGGACTTCGAGGGCAAGCGCTATCTGGACGCGGTCAGCTCCTGGTGGGTCAACGTCTTCGGCCATGCCAATCCGCGCATCAACCAGCGCATCAAGGATCAGGTCGACCAGCTCGAACACGTCATCCTTGCAGGCTTCAGCCATCAGCCGGTGATCGAGCTGTCCGAGCGCCTGGTGGCCATGACTCCGGCCGGGCTGGATCGAGTGTTCTACGCCGACAACGGCTCGTCATGCATCGAAGTGGCGCTGAAGATGAGCTTCCACTACTGGCAGAACAAGGGCCAAGGCGCCAAGAAGCGCTTCGTTACCCTGACCAACAGCTACCACGGCGAAACCATCGCCGCGATGTCGGTCGGCGATGTGCCACTGTTCACCGAAACCTACAAGGCCCTGCTGCTCGACACCATCAAGGTGCCCAGCCCCGATTGCTACCTGCGCCCTGAAGGCATGGGTTGGGAGGAACATTCGCGCAACATGTTCGCAGCCATGGAGCAGACCCTGGCCGAACACCACGCCACGATCGCCGCGGTCATCGTCGAGCCGCTGATCCAGGGCGCTGGCGGCATGCGCATGTATCATCCGGTTTACCTCAAGCTGCTGCGCGAAGCCTGCGACCGTTACGGTGTGCATCTGATCCATGACGAAATCGCCGTCGGCTTCGGCCGCACCGGCACGATGTTCGCCTGCGAGCAGGCCGGTATCCGCCCAGACTTCCTCTGCCTGTCCAAGGCCCTGACCGGTGGCTACCTGCCACTAGCCGCCTGCCTGACCACCGATGACGTGTACCAGGCCTTCTACGACGACTACCCGACCCTGCGCGCCTTCCTTCATTCGCACAGCTACACCGGCAACCCACTGGCCTGCGCCGCGGCGCTGGCGACCCTGGACATCTTCGAGCAGGACCAGGTGATCGACGCCAACAAAGCGCTGTCGGCGCGCATGGCCAGCGCCACCGCGCACCTGGTCGATCACCCGAACGTGGCCGAAGTGCGCCAGACCGGCATGGCCCTGGCCATCGAAATGGTCAAGGACAAGGCCGGCAAGGTCGCCTATCCGTGGCAGGAACGCCGCGGCCTGAAGGTCTTCGAGCATGCCCTGACCCGCGGCGCGCTGTTGCGTCCACTGGGCAGCGTGGTGTATTTCCTGCCGCCCTACGTGATCACCCCGGAGCAGATCGACTTCCTGGCCGAAGTGGCCAGCGAAGGCATCGATATCGCCACCCGTGACAGTGTCAGCGTGGCGGTGCCTGCCGATTTCCATCCTGACTTCCGCGATCCGGGCTAGGCCGGAAAACTCCCCGCCTAACTCTGTAGGAGCGGGCTTGCCCGCGAATGCGTCAGTGAATTTCATCACCGCATTCGCGGGCAAGCCCGCTCCCACAGAGGATGATGTCCACACCCCTATTCCGAGCCGAACCATGAGACTGTCCCGTTTCTTCATCGACGCCCCCCTCGCCCTCGGCGAACACGACCTCCCCGAAGCCCAGGCCCACTACATCGGCCGCGTGCTGCGCATGAGCGCCGGCGCCGCCGTGCAACTGTTCGACGGCAGTGGCCAGGAATACCTCGGCCAGTTGCTCGACGTGGGCAAGAAATCCGTGCGGGTCAGCCTCGACCAGGCCCTGCCCGGCCAGCCCGACTCGCCGCTGCACATCCACCTCGGCCAGGGGCTGTCCCGTGGCGAGCGCATGGACTGGGCGATCCAGAAAGCCACCGAGCTGGGCGTCAGCGAAATCACCCCGATCGTCAGCGAGCGCTGCGAAGTGCGCCTGAAGGACGAGCGCGCCGACAAGCGCCTGGCTCACTGGCGCCAGGTGGCGATCAGCGCCTGCGAACAATGCGGGCGCTCTACGCTGCCAGTGATCCACCCGCCGGTGACCCTGGCCGAATGGCTGAAAGACAGCGAGGCCGATCTCAAGCTGGTCCTGCACCCGGTGGCCGAGCCGCTGACCAGCCATGACAAACCGACACGCCTGGCCTTCCTGATCGGACCTGAGGGAGGCTTGAGCGATGCTGAAGTCGATCAGGCCAAGGGCGTCGGCTTCCATGCCGCCCGCCTCGGCCCTCGCGTACTGCGCACCGAGACGGCGCCGGTGGTGGCGCTATCGGTGGCGCAGCAGCTGTGGGGCGACTTTTAAAGCACGAAGAAGTACACCGCGACAAAATGCATCAGGCTGCCAGCGATGACGAACAGGTGCCAGATGCCGTGCCAGTGGCGAAAGCGGCTGTCGAAGGCGAAAAAGATAATGCCCACGGTGTACAGCACGCCGCCGGCCGCCAGCCAGGCAAAGCCGGCGCCACCGAGGCTGTAGAGCAGTGGCTTGACCGCCACCAGCACGATCCAGCCCATCACCGCGTAGATGATGATCGACAAGACCCGCGCCTCGGAGCGCGGCTTGATCTCCTGCAGCATGCCGATCACCGCCAGGCCCCAGACGATGCCGAACAGGCTCCAGCCCCACGGCCCGCGCAGGCTGACCAAGCAGAACGGTGTATAGCTGCCGGCGATGAGCAGGTAGATCGACAGGTGATCGAGCTTGCGCATGACCACCTTCGCCCGGCCGCGCGTGCTGTGATAGAGCGTGGATATGCTGTAGAGCAACAGCAGTGTGAAGCCGTAGATGGAGAAGCTGACGATCTTCCAGGGGTCGCCCTGCAAGCCCGCGACGACGATCAGCCAGATGGCACCGATACAGGCCAGGACGGCACCGACCAGGTGGGTCCAGGCGTTGAAGCGTTCACCGTAGTACATGCAGGCTCAGACCTCCCCAAGGTCAATGGGTTCCTGGCGGGCAGTGGCGCGACAGGGCCCGCACGAGCACCATCCTACTGCGCCGAAGGTTGCAGATCCGCGTCACGCACCAGCCGCTCCAGCGCCGCCAGGTCCGGCACCCGCGCCACCTGTTCACCCACCTGCACCGCCGCCAGCTCCAGCGCCCCCAGCGGCACATCCACATAGTTCAACTGGCTGTCGAGCTTGCACGAGCGCGGGATCCCCTGCAGCAGCAGCGCCAGGTAGCGCAGCCCGGTATCGCCCAAGGCGTTGAGCACGACGATCCGCGCCCGCTCGCCACAGGGCGTTTCACCGCCACAGGCGGCCTCGAAGCCTATCAGCGGCAGACACTGCTGGCGCCAGTCGATCCAGCCCATGTGCCAGGCCGGCTCATGCAGTTCGCAGACGAACGCACGCTCGCCGATCAGCTCGGCCACCGCAACGTTGGGCAGCACCAGGGTACGGTCGCCCAGGGGCAGCAACAGCCCGGTGAGGCTGCTGCGCTGACCGGCGATATGTTCAAGCATGAGGCTGGCTCCAGTGGGCGATGCTCTGCAACAGGAGCGACTCCTGGTAAGGCTTGCCGAGGTATTCGTTGACGCCGATGGCCATGGCCCGGTCGCGGTGTTTCTGCCCGGTACGCGAGGTGATCATGATGATCGGCAAGTCGTGCAGGCGGTTGTCACGCCGCACCCGCGTCGCCACTTCGAAGCCGTCCATGCGCGGCATCTCGATGTCCAGCAGCAGCACGTCAGGGCGGTGCTCCTCCAGCAGGGCCATCGCATCGACCCCGTCCTTGGCGGTCAACACGCTCATGCCGTGACGTTCCAGCAGGCGGCTGGTGACCTTGCGCACGGTGACCGAATCATCGACCACCATCACCAGCAACGGACGCCGCGCCGCCGGGCCGAACAGCTGGCGCCGCTCGCCGTCACCCACCGGCAACCGCGCCAGGCGCCGCTGCTGGCCGCGCAGCTGACCAAGCAGGTCGAGAATCAGCACCACCCGCCCATCACCGAGCAAGGTCGCACCAGACAAGCCCGGCACCGCAGCGAATTGTGGCCCCAGGCTTTTCACCACGATTTCGCGGCTCGGTGACAGGCCATCGGCCTGGATCGCGAACGACTGCTCCTGGGCATGCACCAGTAGCACCGGCAAGGGCAGGCTTTGCCCCAGCAGGCGCGGACGGCCGACATCCTGCAACAGCTCGCCCAGGTAGCGCAGGTCGTAGGCGTGCCCTGCATAGCGATAGCGCGGCGGATCCAGCTGGTAGCAGGCCTCGAGCTCGGCGGGCGGCACGCGGACGATGCCCTCGATGGTGTTGAGCGGGATGGCGTACTGCTCCTCGCCCAGGTGCACCATCAGCGCCCGGTTCAGCGATACCGTGAACGGCAAGCGGATCTGGAAGCGTGCCCCCTTGCCTGGGCTGGACTCGATGCTCATCGAGCCGCCCAACTGCTTGACCTCTTCATGGACCACATCCATGCCCAGCCCGCGCCCGGAAATCTGGGTGATCTTCTCGGCCGTGGAGAAGCCCGGACGCAGGATGAACTGCAAGATCTCGTGATCGCTGAGCTGCGCCTGCGGCGCCAGCAAGCCGCGCTTGATGGCCTTCTTGCGAACCGCCTCCAGCGGCACCCCGGCGCCGTCGTCGCTCATCTCGATGACGATGTCGGCGCCCTCGTGGAGCAGGTTGAGGTGGATGGTGCCCTGCTCCGGCTTGCCTGCCGCCAGGCGCACCTCGCGCGGCTCGAGGCCATGGTCGACGGCATTGCGCAGCATGTGCTCCAGGGGCGCGACCATGCGCTCGAGCACGCTGCGGTCCAGCTCGCCCTCGGCATTGCCGACCACCAGTTCGACCTGTTTGCCCAGCTCGCTCGCCACCTGCCGCACCACGCGCTGCAGGCGCGGCACCAGGCGCTCGAAAGGCACCATCAGGGTGGCGGTCAGGCCTTCCTGCAACTGACTGTTGACCCGCGCCTGCTGCTGCAGCAGGCCATGCGCCTCCTGGGCCCGCAGGGTCAGGGTTTCCTTGAGGTCGAGCAAGTCGGAAGCCGATTCGAACAAGGCCCGCGACAGCTGCTGCAACTGCGAATGGCGGTCCATTTCCAGCGGGTCGAAATCGTCGTAGGCGTCGCCCTCGGCCTGCCAGCGGCTGGACATGCGGCCCTGGGTTTCGTTGTCCAGGCGCAGCAACTGGTCGCGCATGCGCTCCAGGGTGGTTTCCATTTCGCTCAAGGCGAACTGTGCATCGTTGACCTGCTGCTCGATACGACCACGAATGATCGCGTGCTCGCTGGCCAGGTTGCCCAGGTCGTCGAGCAGTTCGGCATCGACCTTGACCATGTCCCCCGGCGCTCGCTCGGGTGCAGCGCTCGGCACATCGAGCGGCGCGGCCTCCACCGGCGGCTGGCCGGCGGCGCTGTCGGTCAGCGCCGCACTGGAAAAGTTGCGAATGTAGTCGATCAGCGCCGTTGCCGCGTGCAGCGGCTGCCCCAGACGTACGGCGTCGAGCATGTGCGCAAGGCGGTCGTGGCAGTTCTGCAGCAGGCTGAACAGCGCGGGCGTCGGCGGCAGGCGGCCAGCAGCGAGCAGTTCGTAGAGAAACTCCAGCTCATGGGCCAGGTCGCCGATGGCGGCGATTTCCACCATGCGCGCGCCGCCCTTGAGGGTGTGCAGGTCGCGCAGCAGGTTTTCCACCTCGACACTGCTGCGCGGGTCGGCCTGCCAGCGCGCCAACGCAGCCGCAGCGCTTTCGACGATGTCCGAGCTTTCTTCGAGGAAGACTTCCAGCAGCTCCTTGTCGCCAGGTGTTTCTGCCACCTCCGGCTCGCTGACCGGCGCATGGCGGAACTCACGCAACTCGCCGAGCAGTGCCACCGCTGAAGACGGCAGCTCGCCCTGACGCAGGCTGTCGAGCATCTGGCCCAGCGCCGCATGGCTGCGCTGCAGCAGCTCGAACAGCGCACCGCTGGCGGCCAACCGCCGATCGACCAGCCCTTCGTAGAGCAACGCCAGCTCCTGGGCGAGCACTTCGATGGCGCCAATCGCGGCCATCTGCGCACCGCCGCGCAAGGTCTGCACATCGTGCTGCAACGCGGACACCGCCGAGCTGGCTTCCGGCTCCTGTCGCCAGCGCTGCAAAGCCTGATCGGCGCTGTCGAGGATGTCGCCGGCCTCGTCGAGGAACAACTGCACCACTGCCGGCTCCGGCAGGTCCATGGCCGTGGCCAGCGGGGTCACGCCCTGCTCGCCCACCCGCCCGGTTGCCGCCGGGTCGAGCGCCCCGTCCAGCAACGCACGCAAGCCATCCAGGCACTCGCTGCGCGGGGTGACCTCCTGCCCGGCAGCAATCTCATCGAGCATGTCGATCAGGGCTTCGTGGGCCTGCCGCGCCTGGGCGAAGAAATGCCCGTTGGCGACCAGGCTGCCCTCCTCAACCGCCCCATACAGATCGAGCAGCGCTTCGCAGAGCTCATCCACCTGCCAGAAATCGGCCAGGTGCGCACCATGGGCCAGGGTCGTCAGCTCATCAAGCAGCGTGTCCAGCTCCTGGCGTTCGCGCGGATGCTCCTGCCAACGCGACAACAGCGACTCGGCATCGAGCAGGATATCCATGCCCTGAGCCAGGAAGCTGGCGATCAGTTGTGGATCACGACGGTTGCGGCGGGTGTGCGGCGCTGCGTCCTGCAGCACCGCCAGGCGTGCATCCACCGCTTCGCCGACCTGCTCGATCAGTTGCGCAGCGCCAGGAATCGGTGCCAACGGTGTGCGCTCAAGCTGGGCCAGGCCCAGCTGGAACAGGCTGCGCGACGCTTCCAGCCATTCGATATCCGCCACTTCCAACGGCAGTTGGTGCGCCTTGTATTCACGCGCCAGGCGGTCGAAGGCGGTGGCAAGCTCCGCGATCGGCATCACCCCGGCCATGGCCGCGCTGCCCTTGAGGGTATGCAGCGCGCGTTGCAGGCTGTCGCTGACCGGGGTGTCCTGGCCTTTGGCAGCCATGAGGAAACTGTCGAGGCTGGCCAGATGGCCCTGGGCCTCGTTGCGAAAGATCTCCAGCAGTTGCGGATCGAGCCCGTCACTGTCGCTGGCAGACGCGGTGTCGTTGACCGCCAGGGCGTGCAGATGGCTGCTGAGCTGCTCGACATCGGCCAGCCGGGGTATCTGACCCACCGCAAAGTCGGCGAGCAGGTCAGGCAGGTGCACAAAGGCCTGTTGCAGCGCCACGGCGCCCTCGCCGCTGAGCACGATGCGTCCTTCCAGCACACGGTTGAGCAGATGCTCGGCGCCCCAGGCCAGCTCGGCCACGGCGCCTGCGTGCACCATCCGCCCGCTGCCCTTGAGCGTATGCAAGGCACGGCGCAGTTCGATTAGCGCGTCGCGTTGCTGGTTGTCGGCACGCCAGCGCAACCATTGGCGTTCGATCTCCGGCAGCAGTTCAGCGGTTTCCTCCAGGAACACTTCGCGCAGCTCATCGTCGATGCCGTCATCGGCACGCTGCGGCTCAGCCATGACCGGCGCTTGGCTGCAGCGCAGGCCAAGGGCGGCCAGACTGGCGCAGGCCATGTCGAGAAAACGCTGGGCATCGGCCAGCGGGTCGGCGACACGCCATTGCAGGTAGCACTCCACCGCACTCAGGGCCTCGGCCAGGTGGGCCAGCTCCTGCTCCGGTGGCTCCTGCTCAAGATGCGACAACCAGCCTTGCACATAATCGGCCGACACCCCGAACACCTCGGAGGCGGTCGGCAGCATCAGCATCGCCAACGCGCCACGCACCTGCTGCAGCAGGCCCGGCAGGGGCTGCAGACGCTGGCGAGGCCAACCGGATTCCAGACAGTCGCCGATCAGGTCCTTGGCCTGCTGCAACACCGAGAGCGACTCCTCGAACACCCGCTGGCGGATCTCGGTCACGTCCGAGCCGGGCATACCGCCTTCCAGGCCCTCGGCAAGGCCGCCGACCATGCCGTTGAGCGTCGCCTCCACGTACAACAGTGCACCGGCCACATCCATCAGCACCGCATCGTCCACGGCACGTTCGCCCTGGGCCAGGGCCTGCAAGGCGAGCACCTGGTCGATGATGACCCGGCGCGGCTGCTGGAAGCCCAGCACTGCGAGGGTATCGGCAACATGGCGCAGCGGCGCGATCAGCACATCGAGTGGGTCGCGCTGCTCGTTATCCCCCCGTACGAAGGGGTCGAGCCGCTCCTTGATCCGCACCAAGTCGTCGCACAGGGCAGTGATCACCGAGCGCAGGGCATCGCGGCCTTGGCCGGCCTGCAACTGGTCGCGCCAGTTGCCCAGCGACAGGTCGAGGTTGGCCAGATCGTTGGCCCCCGCCAGGCGCTGCGCCGCCTCTCCCATCAGGCTGTCCTGGGCCAGCGGCTCGGCGCCGCGGCACAGGCGCAACTGGTTGAGCAACGGCAGCACCACCAACGGCAGGTCGTGGCGAGCCCCCCGCAGGCGCTCGAGGTAGGGCGGCAATTGCTCAAGGCCGCGGAACAGCGCACCCAGGCAATCGCCACGCGGGCTGACCTGGCCCTCGAAGAGGGCGCGCCCGAGCAACTCCAGCTCCTCGGCCAGGCGCGCCGCGCCATTGAGCTCGAGCATCGTCAGGCACCCTTGCACCTGATGCAGGTTGTCGACGAAGAACCCCAGCAAGGCGGGGTCGCCCGGCTCGCTGGAAAAACGCTCCAGCGCCTGGCGCGCCTGGCCCAGGCAATCGGCGATGGCCGCCTTGGTCCAGCTCAGGGCGACCGTGTCGTGACGCTCGGGGCTCATTGCCGTAACGGCCATAGACCTCTCCTCAGCGCCGCTCGGCCGGGGCCGGCAAGGTGAAACCAGACACCGAACGGCGCATCTCGCTGGCCATTCTCGCCAGGTGACGGATGCTGTCGGCGGTAGCGCCGGAACCGGCGGAGGTCTGCGCAGTGATCTGCTGGATCACCGCCATGGTGTGGGAAATCTGCCCGGCCGAGGACGTCTGCAATTGCGCCGCGTCGGAAATACTGTGGATCAGCTCGGCCAGGTTCTGCGAAACGCCCTCGATTTCAGCGAGGGCCACGCCTGCGTCCTGGGCAAGACGCGCACCACGCACCACTTCGGCGGTGGTCTGCTCCATGGAGATCACCGCTTCGTTGGTATCGGCCTGGATGGTTCGCACCAGCGCTTCGATCTGTCGGGTGGCCGACGACGAACGCTCAGCCAGGCGCTGCACTTCGTCAGCGACCACAGCGAAGCCGCGCCCGGCTTCACCCGCGAGCGAAGCCTGGATCGCCGCATTGAGGGCCAGGATATTGGTTTGTTCGGCAATGTCGTCGATCAGGCTGACGATGTCGCCGATTTCCTGAGAAGACTCCCCCAGACGCTTGATGCGCTTGGCGGTGTCCTGGATCTGTTCGCGGATGTTGTCCATGCCATGGATGGTGTTGTGCACCACCTCGTTACCCTTGTTGGCGATGGCCACCGAACGCTCGGCGACCTTGGCCGACTCGTAGGCGTGGGCGGAAACCCGGTCGATCGACTCGACCATGTCGCCCACCGCCAGCGACGCCTCGCTGATCTGGTCGGCCTGGTGTTCCGAGGCCTTGGCCAGCTGGCGTGCGGTGTTCTGGGTGTCCTGCACCGCAGCGGCGACCTGCTCGGCGCTGTGGTTGATGGTCGCCACCAGGTCGCGCAACTGGTCCACCGAGAAGTTGATCGAGTCGGCAATGGCGCCGGTGAAGTCTTCGGTGACCGACACCGTCACCGTCAGGTCGCCATCGGCCAGCTCTTCGATTTCATCGAGCAGGCGCATGATCGCCTGCTGGTTGCGCTCGTTCTTCTCCGCCGTGTCGCGTAGTTGGCGGTTGGTGGCGCGGACCATCACCAGGCCGATGAGGATGATCGAGGCCAGCGCCAGCAGGCCGAGCACGTAGCCGCCGACGGTGTCGAGGGTGCGCCCGGCGAGGTTCTCGAAACCGTTGGCCAGGTGCGAGGCTTCGTCGAGCAGAGTCTGCGACAGGCTGAAGATGTTGCTCGCGGCCTCGCGCACCCGCAGCAGCTCCGGTGAAGTCTCAAGAATTTCGTCGACCGAGCCGGAAACGAACTGGAACAGCTCGGCGATCTCGGCCAGGCGCGCACGCGCGTCCGGGTCTTCGACACGGGTCACCTGGATCGCCGGATTGCCACCGAGCATGCCCTCGAGCACCTGGCCGAAGCGGCTGGCATCACGGCCGAAGGTGTCGGCGGCCTGCACCGAGGTATCGTCACCGGCCAGCACGGTATTGACCGAACCGAGAATCCGCTCGGCCAGCAGCAACTGGCGCTGGGCCACG
This sequence comes from Pseudomonas machongensis, assembly GCF_034961125.1. Classification (NCBI taxonomy): domain Bacteria; kingdom Pseudomonadati; phylum Pseudomonadota; class Gammaproteobacteria; order Pseudomonadales; family Pseudomonadaceae; genus Pseudomonas; species Pseudomonas machongensis. The sequence continues at coordinate 23,570 of NZ_JAYFUI010000093.1, forward strand.
GCCACCTGGCTGGCCGGTGCATCGCTCTGCAGCAGGATTTCCACGACCTTTTCATACTCGACCTGCAACTGTGGCACGGTTTCGGCCAGGGTCGCCGCCACCTGGTGCAAGGACAGCACGGTCTGCTCGCTGGCCAGGATGGTGTCGGTGTTGCGCCGCAGGTTTTCCCAGTCCTGGCGCACCGCGTCCATCTCGTCGCGCACCGTGGCCGGTGCTGGCGGCAGGCCGGTGGCCTTGTCACCCTCGCGCAGGTATTTCCAGCGGCGCTCGAAATCGTTGCGTGCATCGGACAGCAGCCGGAACGCCAGGGCCTTGCCCGCCGCCGCCTCGGTGGCGTTCTTGGCGATGCGCTGGGACAGCACGCGCAACTCGCCGGCATGGCCGATGTACTGCTTGTCGTGGTTGGACTGGGTGTTGAGGTAGGCGAAGTTGGCGAACAGCAGCACGATCGACAGGATCAGCACCACGAACAGCACAGTGATCTGCGCAGTGCTGCGCGGGCGCTGGGCCACGGCTTCGGGAACGACGGTTGGAGCGGGCTTGTTCACTGTCGCAGGGTCCTCTACAACGCCACATCGAGAAAGCCTGGCGCCTGGGCCAGGGCGAAGGGGCTGAAGATCGCCCAGTTGCGCTCACGCTGGAAATGCCCCTGGACGAAACGCGCCGCGGCGCGGATCAGTGGCTGCGGGGGCGACAGCTCCAGGCTGCTCAGGTCGAAATGCTGCAAGCCGACCACTTCATCCACCAACAGGCCGACGAACAGGTCGTCATGGTCCAGCACCAGCACGCGGCGCTGCTTGCCCGAGGCCGCCGGCCCAAGGCCGAAGAACGCCGACAGGTCCATCACCGGCAGCAGGCGACCGCGCAGGTTGGCGACGCCGCGCACCCAAGGCTGCACCCCGGGCACCCGGCTGCTGCGCGGCTCGCGCAACACTTCAGCCACCTCACCCATGGGGGCGACGAACCACTGCCCGGCGATGCGAAAGCCGATACCGCTCCACTGCTGCAGGCGCGTGTCCTGCAGCGGCTGGTCGGCCACCAGCAGGCGGCAGCGGCGGTCGATGTCCAACAACAGCTCGAAGGCGGTCAGCGACGCACCCTGGGGGCGTGTGGTCAAGCGCCCAGCACCTCTTTGAGCTTGGCGATCAGCGCGTCCTCTTCCACCGGCTTGGTCAGGAAATCGCGAGCGCCCTGGCGCGTGGCCCAGATGCGGTCGGTTTCCTGGTCCTTGGTGGTGACCACGATCACCGGGATGGCGCTGGTTTCAGGGTCCTTGCTGAGCTGGCGGGTGGCCTGGAAGCCGTTCATGCCGGGCATGACGATGTCCATCAGCACCGCATCCGGCTTGTCCTGGCGGGCCAGGGCCACGCCATCGGCACCGTTGCTGGCCTTGAGCACCTGGTAGCCATGCTTCTCGAGCCATTCGGTCAATCTGTACATCTCTGTCGGCGAGTCGTCGACAATCAGCACTCGGGCCATACGGTTTCCCCATCAGG
>NZ_JAYFUI010000094.1:0-15372 GCF_034961125.1 Pseudomonas machongensis
AGCTCCATTGCGCGATGCGCCAGAGGCAGGCACTCACCAACCAGCAGTGCCAGTTCCTGGCATTCACGTGGCGCCTTGAAGCGCTGGTTTACAGCTTTCAGTTGTGAGGTGTCCCGAACGCCTTGCAGCAGGCAGGCCCAGCGCACGTGCAGTGGCTGCCGATGCTCTGCCGCCTGTTGCAGCGGGGCGAGTGCCTGCGGGCTGGGGTCGAGCTCCGGCATCAGTTGTTGCAGCGCGCCGCAGTCGCGCAGCACTTCGATGAACACCTGTGGCTGCGCTTCCATCAGCGCGCGTTCGATCTCTTTCCAGCTCCGTTCGGCAGTCAGTGCCTGCAGTTCGCCGCTGGTGCTGATCTGGCGCATGAGTTCAAGGGTCTCATCGGCGACGTGAAAGCCCAGCGGCGCATAGCGCGCGGCAAAGCGGGCAACCCGCAGCACTCGCAAAGGATCTTCGGCGAATGCCGGGGAAACATGGCGAAGAATCCGTCTATCCAGATCAACTTTGCCATGGTAGGGGTCGTGCAGATTGCCTTGGTCGTCCTCGGCCATCGCATTGATGGTCAGATCGCGGCGTATCAGATCTTCCTCGAGTGTGACTTCGGGGCTGGCGTGAAAGGTGAATCCGCCATAGCCGCGACCGCTCTTGCGCTCGGTGCGCGCCAGGGCGTATTCCTCGCCGGTTTTCGGGTGGATGAAGACGGGGAAATCCGCGCCTACCGGGCGAAAGCCCAAGGCCTGCATTTCTTCGACCGTGGCGCCGACTACCAACCAGTCGATATCGCTGACCGGGCGCCCGAGCAGGCGGTCGCGAACCGCGCCGCCAACTTTATAGATGTGCATGTACAACCTCCGTGACTGCCGACAGCATACCTTGTCGGCAGTCACGAGGTCTCAGAGGTGGTGGATGACGGCGAGATCCATGCGGCCGTAGTCGCCTGGTTCTCCATGCTCGCCACGGGGCGGCATATGGTGGGTTTTCACCACCTGGTCGCCCTGCACGGTCTCCAGGTGGATGTCGAAGCCCCACAGGCGGTGCAGGTGCTTGAGCACTTCCTCGGTGGAGTCGCCCAGCGGTTTGCGGTTGTGCTGCTGGTGGCGCAGGGTGAGCGAGCGGTCGCCACGGCGATCGATGCTCCAGATCTGTACGTTGGGCTCGCGGTTGCCCAGGTTGTACTGCGCCGCCAGTTGTTCGCGGATGACGCGATAACCCGCCTCGTCGTGGATGGCCGGTACCAGCAGGTCGTCGCGTTGGTCGTCGTCGAGGATGCTGAACAGTTTGAGGTCGCGGATCACCTTGGGGGAAAGGTACTGAAGGATGAAGCTCTCGTCCTTGAAGCTGCTCATGGCGAACTTGATGGTCGACAGCCAGTCGCTGCCGGCGATTTCCGGGAACCAGCGGCGATCCTCTTCCGTTGGGTGCTCGCACATCCGGCGGATATCCGTGTACATGGCAAAGCCCAGGGCATAGGGGTTGATGCCGCTGTAGTAGGGGCTGTCGAAGCCGGGCTGGAACACCACGCTGGTGTGCGATTGCAGGAACTCCATCATGAAGCCGTCGGTGACCAGGCCTTCGTCGTACAGGTCGTTCATCAGGGTGTAGTGCCAGAAGGTTGCCCAGCCTTCGTTCATCACCTGGGTCTGGCGTTGCGGATAGAAGTACTGCGCGATCTTGCGCACTATCCTTACCACCTCACGCTGCCAGGGTTCGAGCAGCGGCGCGTGTTTTTCGATGAAGTACAGGATGTTTTCCTGGGGTTCGGCAGGGAAGCGCGCGTCGTCCTTTTCGCCGCCCTTGTCAGCACCCTTCGGGATGGTGCGCCACAGGTCGTTGATCTGCCGCTGCAGGTGTTCCTCGCGCTCCTTCTGTCGCCGGCGCTCTTCCTCGGCGGAGATGGGGTATGGCCGCTTGTAGCGGTCGACGCCGTAGTTCATCAGGGCATGGCAGGAGTCGATGAGGTCCTCCACCGCATCGATGCCATGGCGTTCCTCGCACTGGGCGATGTACTGCTTGGCGAATACCAGGTAATCGATGATCGAGCTGGCGTCGGTCCAGGTGCGGAACAGGTAGTTGCCCTTGAAGAAGCTGTTGTGCCCGTAGCAGGCGTGGGCGATCACCAGCGCCTGCATGCAGATGGTGTTTTCTTCCATCAGGTAGGCGATGCAGGGGTCGGAGTTGATGACGATCTCGTAGGCCAGGCCCATCTGCCCACGGCTGTAGGACTTCTCGGTGCTGAGGAATTGTTTGCCGTAGGACCAATGGTGATAGCCCAGCGGCATGCCCACCGAGGCGTAGGCATCCATCATCTGCTCGGCAGTGATCACCTCGATCTGGTTGGGGTAGGTATCCAGCGCATAGCGCGCGGCCAGGCGGCTGATTTCCCGGTCGTAGGTCTGGATCAGCTCGAAGGTCCATTCCGAGCCGGTGGAAATGGGTTGGCGTCTCTGTGCTCTGGCGGTCATGTGGCTAACCTGCGCTGGAAGAGTTCACGGAAGACCGGGTAGATGTCACCGGCCGAGACCAACTGTTGCTGGGCGAAGGTGTCGGGAAACGCCTCGCCGATACGTTCGTACTCGTACCACAGTGCCTGATGCTCGCGGGGGGTGATCTCGACATAAGTGTAGTACTGCACGTGCGGCATGATCTGCTTGGTCAGGATATCGCGGCAGATTGGGGAGTCGTCGTTCCAGTTGTCGCCATCCGACGCCTGGGCGGCATAGATGTTCCAGTCGCTGGCCGGATAACGCTCGGCCATGATCTCCTGCATCATCTTCAGGGCGCTGGAGACGATGGTGCCGCCGGTCTCGCGCGAGTAGAAGAACTCTTCTTCATCCACCTCGCGGGCGCTGGTGTGATGGCGGATGAACACCACCTCGATGCGTTCGTAGTTCCGCTTGAGGAACAGGTACAGCAGGATGAAGAAACGCTTGGCGATATCCTTGGTGGCCTGGGTCATGGAGCCGGAGACGTCCATCAGGCAGAACATCACCGCCTTGGAACTGGGGTTGGGCTGCTTGACCAGCAGGTTGTATTTCAGGTCGAAGGTGTCGAGGAAGGGCAGGCGGTTGATGCGTGCCTTGAGGCGTACGATTTCGGCTTCTACCTCCTGGATGTCGGTGAAGTTGTCGGGTTCCTCGACTTTCAGCCGCTCCAGTTCCTTTTGCGCTGCGCGCAGCAGGCCGCGGCTGCTGCCGGTCAGGGCGATGCGCCGGGCATGGGCCGAGCGCAGTGTACGCACGATGTTGATGCGCGACGGATTGCCCTCGTTGGCGATACCTGCGCGTACGGTCTTGAAGGTGTCGGCACCGGTCAGATGACGCTTGACCAGGTTGGGCAGCTCCAGGTCTTCGAACATGAATTCGAGGAATTCTTCCTGGGTGATCTGGAAGACGAATTCGTCCATGCCCTCGCCGGAATTACCGGCCTTGCCGCGTCCGCCACCGCCACCACCGCCTTGCGGACGGGCGATATGTTCGCCTGCGGTGAATTCCTTGTTGCCCGGATGAACGATGGTCTGCTTGCCGCCACGGCCGTGATGCAGCACCGGTTCGTCGATATCGCGCCCGGGAATGCTGATCTGCTCACCATGCTCCATGTCCATGATGGAGCGGCGGCTCACCGCCTCTTCGACGGCCTTCTTGATGTGCTCACGGTACCGGCGCAGAAAGCGCTGGCGGTTGACCGTGCTCTTGTTCTTGCCGTTCAGGCGTCGGTCGATTACGTAGCTCATGGGGCCTCCGCTAAGAGCAGCTGCAAGCGTCAAGCTGCGAGACAAAGCAGCCACCAGCACCGCAAGCCGAGGCGCAGACCTGACGGTCGCGCCGTACAGCTTGCAGCCTGTGGCTGACAGCTTGTCGCTTTATTGCGATTTCCTGACCCGCAGGTACCATTCCGACAGCAGGCGGACCTGTTTGTCGGTGTAGCCACGTTCCACCATCCGCGTGACGAAGTCGTTGTGTTTCTGTTGGTCTTCCTTGCTTGCCTTGGCGTTGAAACTGATGACTGGCAGCAGGTCTTCGGTGTTGGAGAACATTTTCTTCTCGATCACCACCCGCAGCTTCTCGTAGCTCAGCCAGCTTGGGTTCTTGCCGTTGTTGTTGGCGCGGGCACGCAGCACGAAGTTGACGATTTCATTGCGGAAGTCCTTCGGATTGCTGATGCCGGCCGGCTTCTCGATTTTCTCCAGTTCTTCGTTGAGGGCGATCCGGTTGAGGATTTCACCGGTTTCCGGGTCGCGGTATTCCTGGTCCTGAATCCAGAAGTCTGCGTACAGCACATAACGGTCGAAGATGTTCTGGCCGTATTCGCTGTAGGACTCCAGGTAGGCGGTCTGGATTTCCTTGCCGATGAACTCGATGTAGCGCGGTGCCAGGTATTCCTTGAGGTAGCGTAGGTAGCGTTCGCGCACCTCGGCCGGGAATTGCTCCTGTTCGATCTGCTGCTCGAGCACATAAAGCAGGTGCACCGGGTTGGCCGCGACTTCGTGCGGGTCGAAGTTGAACACTTTGGAGAGAATCTTGAAGGCGAAGCGGGTCGACAGGCCGTTCATGCCTTCGTCGACGCCAGCGGCATCACGATACTCCTGGATCGACTTGGCCTTTGGATCGGTATCCTTGAGGTTTTCGCCGTCATATACCCGCATTTTCGAGTAGATGTTCGAGTTTTCCGGCTCTTTCAGGCGTGAGAGCACGGTGAACTGGGCGAGCATCTTGAGGGTATCGGGCGCGCAATGGGCCTTGGACAGCGAGCTGTTGACCAACAACTTGTCGTAGATCTTGATTTCGTCGCTGACCCGCAGGCAGTAGGGCACCTTGACGATATAGATCCGGTCGATGAAGGCCTCGTTGTTCTTGTTGTTGCGGAAGGTGTGCCACTCAGACTCGTTGGAGTGGGCCAGCAAGATACCCGAATAGGGAATCGCCCCCAGGCCCTCGGTGCTGTTGTAGTTGCCTTCCTGGGTGGCGGTGAGCAAGGGGTGCAGGACCTTGATCGGCGCCTTGAACATCTCCACGAACTCCATCAGGCCCTGGTTGGCCCGGCACAGGGCGCCCGAGTAGCTGTAGGCGTCGGCGTCGTTCTGCGGGAATTCCTCGAGCTTGCGGATATCCACCTTGCCGACCAGTGCGGAAATGTCCTGGTTGTTCTCGTCGCCGGGTTCGGTCTTGGCGATAGCGATCTGGTTGAGGATCGAAGGGTACAGCTTGACCACGCGGAACTTGCTGATATCGCCGCCATATTCCTGAAGACGCTTGGTCGCCCAGGGCGACATGATGGTGTTCAGGTAGCGCCGCGAGATGCCGTACTCCTCCTCGAGAATGGCGCCGTCTTCGGTGGCATTGAACAGGCCCAGTGGCGACTCGAATACGGGCGAATCCTTGATGGCGTAGAACGGCACTTTCTCCATCAGCTGCTTGAGTTTCTCGGCCAGGGACGATTTGCCGCCGCCTACCGGGCCCAGCAGATAGAGGATCTGTTTCTTCTCTTCCAGACCTTGGGCGGCGTGGCGGAAGTATGAAACGATCTGGTCGATGCACTCTTCCATGCCGTGGAAGTCGGCAAAGGCCGGATACCGGCGGATCACCTTGTTGGAGAAGATCCGCGACAGTCTGGAGTTGCTCGAGGTGTCGATCAGTTCCGGCTCACCGATGGCCAGCAACAGCCGTTCAGCGGCCGATGCGTAGGCACTGCGATCCTCTTTGCACAGCTCGAGGTACTCCTGCAGCGAGAGTTCTTCCTGGCGCGTTGACTCGAAACGTTGTTGGAAGTGGCTAAAAATGCTCATGACGTCACCTCGCTCGATACGTGGAGACGACGCCGGATCAGTCAGCTGATGCTGGCATGCAAGCGGCTTTCACCGATTGCTGTTTACCCCCCAGAACACCTTGGAACGCTACCGATGACCCGCACGCCGGTGTACCGGCTCTCCCCTTTTTTGGATGGCCTGCGCTTAAGGATAGTTGGTAATACGCAAGGTCAAGGGCGAGGGGCCGAGAAGTTGCTTCCGACCGTTCGTCAGGTAAGGCGCAAGCCCGCAGGTGACGCGGGCTTGAGGGGAAATGAAAAAAATTATTCGGCGTCGCCCTGGGCGGTTTCGGCCGGATAGGTAGCGCGCCACAGCTCGAAGCCGCCGTCGACGCTGTAGACCTCAGAGAAGCCCTGGCCCACCAGGTAGGCGGCGGCACTCTGGCTGGAGTTACCGTGATAGCAGACCACCAGCGTCGGCGCGTCGAGGTCGGCGTTGCGGATGAAGTCGGCCACCGAATGGTTATCCAGATGGCGGGCGCCGGTGATATGGCCGGCAGCGAAGGCCTGGGGATCGCGAATGTCGACCACCACCGCACCTTGTGCACGCAAGGCCAGGGCCTGTTCCGGAGGGATGCGCTTGAATTCGCTCATGGGTACGTTTTCCTTCAGGTTCGGTCGTTGATTCTAGTGGGTTCCGGTGCCGTACGTACGGTGCCTTCGTCGGTGCAGTCGCAGCGGTGGTATTGGCCGCTGTCCAGGTTGTACAGGGTCATGGCGCCGCCCCATACGCAACCGGTGTCCAGGGCGATGACGCTCGGCTCTTCGACGTTGCCTTCGAGGGCGGCCCAATGGCCGAAAATGATCTTCACGTGGCGCGAGCGACGGTCCTTGTGGGCGTACCAGGGCTTGTAGCCCTTGGGGGCGCTGTCCAGGCCTTCCTTGCTCTTGAGGTCGAGCTTGCCGTCGGTGGTGCAGAAACGCATGCGGGTGAAATAGTTGGTGATGACCCGCAGGCGCTCGACGCCGCTGAGGTTCTTGCTCCACTTGTTCGGTTCATTGCCATACATGCCGTCGAGGTAGAGCTTGAGGCGGTTGTCGTCGCGCAGCACCTCCTCCACCTCTGCTGCCAGCTCCAGGGCCTTGCCCAGCGTCCACTGGGGCGGGATGCCGGCGTGAGCCATGGCGATACCCCGGGCCTCGTCATAGTGCAGCAGCTTCTGGCGGCGCAGCCAGTCGAGCAACTGATCGGCGTCTGGTGCCTCGATGATCTCGCGCAGGGTGTCACTTTTCTTCAGGCGCTCGATGTTATGCCAGGCTGCGAGCAGGTGCAGGTCATGGTTACCGAGCACGCAGACCAGCGACTCGCGCATCGCATACAGGTAGCGCAGGGTTTCGAGCGATTCCGGGCCACGGTTGACCAGGTCGCCCACCAGCCACAGGCGATCGACCTTGGGATCGAAGTTGACGCGTTCGAGCAAGCACTTGAGCGGTTGCAGGCAGCCTTGCAGGTCGCCGACGGCGTAGGTGGCCATCAGTGCAGAGCTCCAGGCACAGCCAGGCGGAACGGCGCGATCTCGGCGTCGAAGCGTGTACCGTCTTCGGCGAACATCTGATAGCTGCCTTGCATGGTACCGACGCGGGTGGCGATAACTGCGCCACTGCTGTAGGTATAGCTCTGCCCGGGGTCGATGGTCGGTTGTTGGCCAATGACGCCATCGCCGCGCACTTCCTCGACCTTGCCGTCGCCGTTGGTGATCAGCCAGTGGCGCCCCCTCAGCTTGGCCTTGAGCGTGCCATTGTTCGACACCGTGATGGTGTAGGCGAAGGCGAAGCGGTTGTTCTCGGGGTCGGATTGCTCTTTGAGGAAGCGGGTCACGACGCTGACGTCGATCTGATAGCGGGGGTCGGACATGCAAGGGCCTTGGGCGAACGGGAGCATTAACGCGATTGTCGCAGTCTAGGCCATTGAGAGGGGGGAGGGCCAGCGGTGGGCGCTGTCATCGGTGTGGGGTACTTCGCGGGTAAACCCGCCCCCAGGAGAGGGGCGGGTTGCCCGCGAAGGGGCAGCAAGGGCCGAGTCAGCCTTGCTGCAGTGCCAGTTGATCAGCCAGGCGCACGAAGGCCGCCAGGTCCAGCTGTTCAGGGCGCAGGCTGCCATCGACGCCAGCCGCCTCGATGGCCTGGCTGTCGAGCAGCCCCTTGAGTGTGTTGCGCAGGGTCTTGCGGCGCTGGTTGAACGCTTCGCGCACCACGCGCTCGAGCAGTGCCGGGTCCTTGGCCGGGTGCGGCAGCACTTCGTGCGGCACCAGGCGGACGATGGCCGAATCCACTTTCGGTGGCGGATTGAACGCGCCAGGGCCGACGTTGAACAGGTGTTCCACGCGGCAGTGGTACTGCACCATGATCGACAGGCGTCCCCAGTCCCCGCCGCCCGGACCTGCGGCCATGCGCTCGACCACTTCTTTCTGCAGCATGAAATGCATGTCGCGGATCAGCCCGGCGTGAGCCAGCAGGTGGAAGATCAGAGGCGTAGAGATGTTGTAGGGCAGGTTGCCGACGACTTTCAGGCTGCGCGGCGGCACGCCCAGGGTATTGAAATCGAACTTGAGGGCATCGCCCTGGTGCAGGCGGAAATTGTCGCGGTCGGCGAACTTGCGCTGGAGGATGGGGACCAGGTCCTTGTCCAGCTCGACCACGTCGAGTTGGGCGCCGCTGCCCAGCAGGCCCTCGGTCAGGGCGCCCTGGCCCGGGCCGATTTCCAGCAGGTGCTCGCCGGCCTTGGCGTTGATCGCCCGCAGGATGCGGTCGATGATGCCGGCGTCGTGCAGGAAGTTCTGGCCGAAGCGCTTGCGCGCCCGGTGTTGGTAGTGCTCGTTCATGGTCGGTTCTCGGCCATCTGGTAGGCGGTTTCCAGGGCGACGCGCAGGCTGCCGGTGTCGACCTTGCCGCTACCAGCCAGGTCCAGGGCAGTGCCATGATCGACCGAGGTACGGATGATCGGCAGGCCCAGCGTCACGTTGACTGCGGCGCCGAAGCCCTTGTACTTGAGTACGGGCAGGCCTTGGTCGTGGTACATCGCCAGCACTGCGTCGCAGTGCTCCAGATATTTGGGGGTAAACAGGGTATCGGCCGGCAATGGACCGCGCAGGTCCATGCCCTCTGCGCGCAGGCGCTCGAGCGCGGGCTCGATGATGTCGATTTCTTCGCGGCCAAGGTGGCCGCCTTCGCCGGCATGCGGATTGAGGCCGCAGACCAGGATGCGTGGTTGGGTGATGCCGAACTTGTCGCGCAGGTCGGCATGCAGGATGCGCGTGACGCGTTCCAGGCGTTCGGCGGTGATGGCGTCGGCGATGTCGCGCAGCGGCAGGTGCGTGGTGACCAGCGCCACACGCAGACCGTGGGTGGCGAGCATCATCACCACCTGGGCCGTCTGGGTGAGGTCGGCGAGGAACTCGGTATGCCCGGAGAAGGCGATACCGCTCTCGTTGATCACGCCCTTGTGCACCGGGGCGGTGATCATCCCCGCGAAGTCACCTTTCAGGCAGCCTTGGCCCGCGCGGGTCAAGGTCCGCAGGACGAAGGCCGCGTTGCGTGAGTCCAGTTGGCCGGCAGTTACAGGCGTTGCCAGCGGCGTGTCCCACACGTAGAGGCTGCCTGCGGGTGCCGGTTGGTCTGGCCAGGCATCCGGCGACACCGACAGCAGCGTAACCGCCAGCCCCAGCTGCGCGGCCCGCTCGGCGAGCAGGTCACGGCTGGTGATGGCGATCAGGGGGTGCGGCTGAGGCTCTGCGGCGAGCAGCAGGCACAGGTCTGGACCTATGCCCGCCGGCTCGCCGGGGGTGACGGCGAAGCGCAGGGGCTTCACTGGGTCGCCTGGTCGGCGCCAGGCAGCTTGATCTCAACGTAGGCTTCGTCGCGGATCTGGCGCAGCCAGGTCTGCAGCTCTTCGTCGTATTTGCGGTTGCGCAGTACGTTCAGTGCCTGCTGCTCGCGGGCCTGTTCGGTGCTGTCGGTGGCGCGACGGCCGAGTACTTCCAGCACGTGCCAGCCGTACTGGGTGCGGAACGGCTTGGTCACTACGCCTTGCTCGGCGTTGGCCATCTGTTCGCGGAATTCCGGTACCAGGCTGTTCGGGTCGACCCAGTTCAGGTCGCCGCCGTTGAGTGCGGAGCCTGGATCTTCCGAGAAGCTTTTCGCCAGTTGGGCGAAGTCTTCGCCATTCTTGATGCGATCGTACAGGCGTTCGGCCAGTTGCTCGGTCGCCGCATCGCTGCGGATCTCGCTGGGCTTGATCAGGATGTGACGCACATGGACTTCGTCGCGCAGCACGCTTTCGCTGCCACCGCGCTTCTCCTCGAGCTTGAGGATGATGAAGCCGTTGGGGATGCGAATCGGTTGGGTGATGTCACCGATGGCCATGCTGCTGAGCATCTTGGCGAAGTCAGGTGGCAGTTGGCCGGCCTTGCGCCAGCCCATCTCGCCGCCTTCCAGGGCGTTTTCGCTGGCCGAGCGGGCGATGGCCAACTGGCCGAAGTCGGCGCCCTGGCGCAGTTGCTGGTAGACCTCGCCAGCTTGGCGTGCCGCGGCCTGGATAGCGTCCGAATTGGCGCTCTCCGGGGTCGGAATCAGGATGTTGGCCAGGCGGTATTCTTCCGACATCTGCATCTTGCCCAGGTCGGAGTTGAGGAAGTTCTTCACTTCCTGCTCGGACACCTGGATGCGCTCGGCCACGCGACGCTGGCGAACGCGGCTGATGATCATCTCGCGCTTGACCTGATCACGGGCGTCATCGAACGACAGACCATCGTGAGCGAGGGCAGCACGGAACTGATCCAGCGACATGCCGTTGCGCTGGGCGATGGTGCCAATGGCCTGGTTGAGTTCTTCGTCGGTGATACGAATGCCCGAGCGCTCGCCGATCTGCAGTTGCAGGTTCTCGACGATCAGACGTTCCAGCACCTGCTGTTCCAGGGCGCCGGCAGGCGGCACGCCACCGCCGCGCTTGGCGATGGTCTGCTGCACTTCGTGTACGCGCTGGTCCAGCTGGCTTTGCATGACCACGTCGTTATCGACGATGGCCACCACGCGGTCCAGGGGTTGCGGCGCGGCATGCACCGCACCGCTCAGCATTACGGCGCCCAGCATCAGCGGGCGCAGACGATCAATAAGCTTGCTCTTCACGTGTACGGTAACCTTGAATGCCTTGGTCCAGGAACGATTCGACCTTGTTGCCCACGACGCCGCCGAGGCCTTTGAGGACGATCTGCAGGAATACGCCGTGGTCGCCCTTTTCGTTCTGCGGCAGGGCCTGGCTATAGTCTTCGTTGTCCATCCAGTAACGGCTGATCAGACGAAGCTTCCAGCAGCAGCTGTCGTACTCGAAACCACCTAATGCCTCGAGGGTCCGGTTCCGGTTGTAGTCGTGCTGCCAGCGTGCGATGACGCTCCATTGCGGCACGACTGGCCAGATGATCGAGAAGTCGTGTTGTTGGATCTTGTAGTAATCCTTGATGTAACCGGGTGCGCCAGGAACGCCGTAGTCACCACCGCCTACCTTCCAGGTACCGGTCAGCGAGTCGTAGGTGATCATATCGTTACGGTAACGGTAACCGGCGTTGATGACCTTGTTCGGATTGTCCTCAGGTTGGTAGTGGAACATGGCGCTGCCTGAGCGGGTGCTGCGGCTGTCTGGGTCCCAGTTGAAGTCCGAGTTGAAACGCCAGTCGCGGTTGAAGCGATATTGGTACTCAAGCGCGTACGGCGAGACGTCCGACAGGCTGTCCTTGCGGGTACGGTAGTCGATACCAGGCAGCTGAACCTTGCGGTCCTTGAAGTAATACGCCTGACCGATGTTGAAGCGCTGACGCTCGAAGCCGTTCTCTTCGATCCACCGGCTGGTCACGCCAAGCGACAGTTTGTTCTCGTCGCCGATGCGGTCACCACCAGCGAACCGGTTGTCGCGAAACAGGGACGAGTAGCTGAAGGGCATTTCACCCGTGTCGAACAACGGGATGTCTTTCTGATCCTTGTAGGGGACGTAGAGGTAGAACAGCCGTGGCTCGAGAGTTTGCAGATAGTTCTTGCCGAACCACTGGGTGTTGCGGTCGAAGTACAGGCCGCTGTCGACGCTGAAGATCGGAACACTGCGGTTCTGCGTCCCAGAGTAGTTTCCGTAAAGGAAATCCTCACCTTTGGACTGCGCTTGCGCGGTGTAGTCGATTATGTCCTGCTTGCCTTTACTATCCAAGTCGAGATCGTAATGGGTATAGGAGTACTTGAGCTTGGGCGTCAGGAAGCCGTAACTGGCCTCCATTGGCAATGTGATAGCAGGTGTTGCGTTAAGGCGCGTACCGTTTGCACGCGCCAGGCCGAACACTGCGTCGTCTAGTCGACGACCGCCGATGATATTGCCAGCTGGGTCAAAGACGTAGCCGAGGGAACCATCCGGATTCCCCTCCTTGTCGAAGACCAGGCCGTTCTTCAGATCGCGCTCGAATCGTGTGGCTTCGGTTTCGTAGCTGAAGTCGAGGCCGGCGGGATGATAGGGCAACGTGCCCAGGAAAGTAACTTGAGGCAGCCTGTCGTAAGGCGTTATCTGCGAAATGGTGGCCATTTCGTATGCGTGCACGTTCAAACGCGCAGTGTAGGTGTCGCCACGATAGGTCAGCGCACCCTGCTGATTGACGTAGTCACGCTTCTCGACACCGATCTGGTCGGACTCCAGGTCCTGGAAGTAGAACGGGTCGCTGATGTCGGTGTAGTCCACCTCGGTCATCAGGCGCTCGTCCAGGCCGCCCTTGTGCTGCCAGTTGACCATCCAGCGTTCTTTCTTGTAGTCCGTCTGCAGCTTGCGGTCGTCGTCCTCGTCGTTGAGGTACGCGCCGCCGAACTGACCTTCGCTCGACTTGGTCAGGTAGCGGAATTCGCCTTCCATCAACAAGCCGCGCTTGGCCATGTAGCGCGGATACAGGGTGGCGTCGTAGTTCGGCGCCAGGTTGAAGTAGTACGGCGTGACCAGCATGAAGCCGGTGTCGCTGCTGGTGCTGAACGACGGCGGCAGGAAGCCGGACTGGCGGCGGTCGTCGATCGGGAAGTAGATGTACGGTGTGTAGAACACCGGAATATCCTTGACCCGAAGGGTGACGTTGGTGCCGGTACCGAAGCCGGTGGCCGGGTTCAGGGTAATGTTGTTGCCCTTGAGCTGCCATGCGTTGCTGCCCGGCTCACAGGTGGTATAGGTACCGTCCTTGAGGCGGATGATGGCGTTTTCGGCACGCTTGGCGTACAGGGCCGAGCCGCGGATGTGCGACTTGTGCATCACGTACTCGGCGTTGTCGACCTTGGCTTCGCCAGTGTCGAGCTGGACTTCGGCCTGGTCGCCCACCACCAGCGTACCGTTGTCGCGAATCTTGACGTTGCCCTTGAGCTCGCCGCGGTTCTCGGTCTGGTAGAGGTTGGCTTCGTCGGCTTCGGCCTGCATGCTGCCCTGGCGCATGACCACGTCACCGGCCAGGGTAGCGATCTGCTGCTCCTGCTGGTACTTGGAGACCTTGGCGTTGAGGTAGGTCGGCGACTCGTCCTTGGGCGTGGAGTCGTTCATGCCCGGACGGATCGGCTCGATGTACGCACCGCCGCAATACGGGCCGGTCTCGGCCAGTTGGGCGGCGGTGAGCTTCTCGCGGGGCACCCAGTCCAGATGGCTGTAGTCTTCGCTGCGCGATTTCAGCGCGCGGCCCTTGCTCTCGGTGACCAGCACCGGCTTGGGCTCGGCACTGCCAGCCGCCTCGGCGGTCTGGGCCTCGGTGCCGCCACTGAGTGCGGCGCCATCGTGCACAGGGCGCGGCGGCAGAGTGCTGGCAGCGGTCTTGGGCTTGCAGTCCCAACCACCGGCGGCGGACACTTGGCAGTCGAACTGCTCGGCAGCCACCACGTACGATGTGGCCAGAGGTTGCAGGGCCAGCAGACCGCCAGTCACCAGCAATGGAAACTTTCTACGAAACGCGGGGGATTTCAATGCCATCTTATTAGTCCGGGCTTCCTGCGTGCCATCTGCCCGCGTGTGGGGCCGCACGCCTCTCGATGGTCTGAAAAAGATGCTGGATAATAAAGCATGACCCGCTTGACGGCTAGGGGCCGTCGGAGACCCTTGTAATGCCTGATCATGATGTACGCCTGCAACAGCTGACTGTGTGGCTCGAACAACAGCTTCAGAATCTTTTCCGCGAAAACGCCTGGGGCGACGTGCCTGCGGGCAGCCTGACCGCCGCCAGCAGCGACGCGAGCTTTCGTCGCTACTTCCGCTGGGAGGGCGGCGGACACAGTTTCGTGATCATGGATGCGCCACCGCCGCAGGAAAATTGCGCACCTTTCGTCGCCATCGACCACTTGCTGGCCAGCGCGGGTATCAACGTGCCGGTGATCCATGCCCAGGACCTGGAGCGTGGCTTCCTGCTGTTGAGCGACCTGGGGCGCAAGACGTATCTGGAAATCATCGGCGACGACAATGCCGATGCCCTGTTCGCCGATGCCATTGACGCGCTGCTGGCCCAGCAACAACTGCCGATGCAAGCGCCGCTGCCGAGCTACGACACCGCCTTGCTGCGCCGTGAGCTTGAGCTGTTTCCCGAGTGGTATGTCGGGCGTGAACTGAAACTGACCTTCACCGAAGCGCAGCAAGCCAGCTGGCAGCGCATCAGCCAGCAACTGATCGACAGCGCCCTGGCCCAGCCCAAGGTCTTGGTGCACCGCGACTACATGCCGCGCAACCTCATGCACAGCGCCCCCAACCCGGGCGTGCTGGACTTCCAGGACGCCGTCTATGGCCCGGTGACCTACGACATCACTTGCCTGTTCAAGGATGCCTTCTTGAGTTGGCCGCAAGCACGTGTCGATGGCTGGTTGCGCAGCTACTGGGACAAGGCGCAGGCCGCAGGGATTGCGGTACAGCCTGAGTTCGAGGAGTTCCAGCGTGCCAGCGACCTGATGGGCGTGCAGCGCCATCTCAAGGTGATCGGCATCTTCGCCCGCATCTGTCACCGCGATGGCAAGCCGCGCTACCTTACCGACGTGCCGCGTTTCTTTGCCTATATAGATGAAGTGATCTCCCGTCGCCCTGAGCTGGCCGAGCTCGGTCAACTGATCGGCGAACTCAAGACCGGGGCACACCCATGAAAGCGATGATCCTGGCGGCAGGCAAGGGCGAGCGCATGCGCCCGCTGACCTTGCACACCCCCAAGCCCCTGGTGCCTGCGGCGGGCAAGCCGCTGATCGAGTACCACCTCGAGGCCTTGGCCAGGGCGGGGTTGAGCGATGTGGTGATCAACCATGCCTGGCTCGGGCAGCAGATCGAGGATCACCTGGGCGATGGCAGCCGCTTCGGTCTGAGCATCAGCTATTCGCCCGAGGGCGAACCGCTGGAGACCGGCGGCGGTATCTTCAAGGCGCTGCCGCTGTTGGGGAATGCACCGTTCCTGCTGGTCAACGGTGACGTCTGGACCGATTACGACTTCAAGCGCCTGTGCCAACCGCTTCAGGGCCTTGCGCACCTGGTGCTGGTGGACAATCCGGGGCATCACGGGCGTGGCGACTTCCGTCTCGACGGCACGCACGTCGTCGATGGCGACGACGCTC
>NZ_JAYFUI010000095.1:0-49049 GCF_034961125.1 Pseudomonas machongensis
AAGACAAGCCAGCTGCTGGCGGCATGCCAGACATGGGCGGCATGGGTGGCATGGGCGGCATGATGTAAGCCAGCCCTGGCCCTAGCTGCATGAAAAAGCCCCGCCTTGTGCGGGGCTTTTTCATGCGCGCGTGTCAGACCTGCGTCGGCTCAGGCAATGCCGCGTTCAGCCACGGTCACCCTTGCCATCCCCCTGCGATAGAGCACCAGGTAATAGCAGCCCAATCCGATCAACCAGCAGAACACGGCGGTCCAGACGTTGTGCGAGAGAAAGTGTGCGCCCTGCATCATCCGGCCTACCGATAGCACCACCCCGACACCTGCCGCGAGGGCGAAGGCACCACGTGCCAGGCGTGGCTTGCGGTCGCGCAGCACGAAGAACAATGCGAACAGGCTGAAGCCGGTCGCTGCATGGCCGCCGGGCCAGCACAGCCCTGGTTTGTCGGTCGCTGGCCGCGCTTCGAGCAGTTTGCTGTAGGTTTCCTTGCCGCCAAACTGGGTCAGGCTCCACGGGCACTGCACCGCCGTCAGTTGCTTGAGCGGCGTGACAAAACCGGTGGACAGCCCCAGGGCCAGCACCAGGCAACCCAGTTCGCGACGCCAACTGCCCAGGCGTGACCAGAAGAAACTGGCGATGAACGCCACTACCGCCAGCAGCCCGACACCGATCACCGCCTGCTTGACCCGGTCATGCAGGATGGTCTCCAGGAAGTAGCTATGGCGCCCGATGAATTGACCCACGGACGGATCGAACATCAGGTTGGCCACGTCCATGTCCAGCGATGTGGCCTCGAGCAGCAGCAGAACCAGTGCGGTAGCCAGGGGGATGCCAAGGTACAGCCAGAGGTTGATCGGGCGGGGTCGGGCGGTGTGCATGAAGGCTCCACAGGCAAGGGGGAAGGCACGAAAGATCGGGCATTTTCGGTCCGCGGCTATGCTCTGTGTGTGAAGGATCAGTGAAAAAAGCGTCAGTTACGCTGTTTTTCCACCAAGGCTGGCGATGCCTGGCCAATGGCCGTAAGCTGCGCCTGCCGCGCACAGCGAAGCGCCGCACAGGAGACCCCGATGCGCATTCTACTGGTTGAAGACAACCGCGATATCCTCGCCAACCTGGCTGATTACCTGGGCATGAAAGGCTACACCGTCGACTGCGCCCAGGACGGCCTGTCGGGCCTGCACCTGGCCGCGACCGAACACTATGACCTGATCGTGCTCGATATCATGCTGCCTGGCATCGATGGCTACACCCTGTGTAAGCGCCTGCGCGAAGACGCCCGCCGCGACACCCCGGTGATCATGCTGACCGCCCGCGACCAGCTGGACGATCGCCTGCAGGGCTTCCGTTCCGGGGCCGACGATTACCTGCTCAAGCCGTTCGCCCTGTCCGAATTGGCCGCGCGCATCGAGGCGGTGCTGCGTCGCGCCCAGGGCGGTGGTCGGCGTACGCTGCAGGTGGCAGACCTGAGCTACGACCTCGACACGCTGGAAGTCACCCGTCAGGGCAAGCTGCTCAAACTCAACCCGGTCGGCCTGAAGTTGCTGGCGGTGTTGATGCAGAAGAGCCCGCACGTGCTGCGCCGCGAAGTCCTTGAAGAAGCCCTGTGGGGCGACGACTGCCCCGACAGCGACAGCTTGCGCAGCCATGTCCACCAACTGCGCCAGGTGATCGACAAGCCGTTCGAAAAGCCCCTGCTGCATACCGTCCATGGCGTCGGCTATCGCCTCGCCGAGGGTCGCGATGGAGTTTAAGCAGAGCCTTGCCCAGCGCATCATCATTGCCTTTGCGCTGATGAGCGCGCTAGTCGCCGGCGCGTTTGCCTTCGGCATCGTCGCCACTGTTCACCTGGTCGAAGAACGCCTGATTTCCTCGGTGCTGGGGGGCGATCTGCAGCGCCTGCTGCGCATGGACAGCGTCAGTGACTGGAGCCACCGCCCGCGCCCTGACCAGTTGTTCTACTTCAGCGGCGGTCGCGATGATTTCGAATTGCCCAAGGACCTGCGTCACCTCGATGCCGGGTTCCACGAAGTGTTCCGCGACCAGCTCTCCTACCACGCCATGGTCGAGGTCGTGGACGGTCGTCGCTACGTGCTGCTGCAGGATCAGAGCGATTTCGAGGAGCGTGAGCGGGTGCTGTTCGCCGTGGTGGTGGTGGGCTTCCTGCTCAGCCTGGTGCTGGCGGCATTCCTTGGCTGGCTGCTGGCGCGTCGGGTCATGGCGCCGGTGATTCGTCTGGCGCGTCAGGTTCGCCATCGTGACCAGTTGCTCGGTTTGGCGCCGCCGCTTGCGCCGGACTATGCTGCCGACGAAGTCGGGCAGTTGGCGGTGGCGTTCGACGATACCCTTGGTCGCTTGCGCGATGCGTTGACCCGCGAGCGACTGTTCACCAGCGATGTCAGCCACGAACTGCGCACCCCATTGATGGTGCTCGCGACTTCCTGCGAACTGCTGATGGAGAACACCGGCCTGGACAGTCGGTCACGCGCCCAGGTGGAACGGATCGCCCGTGCCACCGAGGAGATGCGCGAGCTGGTCAAGACCTTCCTCATGCTGGCCCGGGCCCAGCGTGACGAAGGTGCGGTGGCCTCGCGGGCCAGCCTGCGCGAGGTGGCTGATGATCTGATCGGCGTGTGGCGCGACACCATCGAGCAGAAGGGCCTGACCCTCTACTACGATGGCCGTGTCAGTGCCAGCCCAACCTTGTACAACGCCACTTTCCTGCAATCGGTGATGGGCAACCTGCTGCGCAACGCAGCGCATTACACCGATACCGGTTATATCCGCCTGAGCCTCGAGGCCCGCGGTTTCAGTGTCGAGGACAGCGGCGTGGGCATTCCCGAGGAGCAGCGCGAGGCGATGTTCAAGCCTTTCGTGCGTGGCGACGAGCGGCGTGGCGAGGGGCTCGGCCTGGGGCTTTCGCTGGTGCAGCGGATCTGCGACGACCAGGGCTGGCGCGTGACCCTGACCGCCACCGCGCCCCACGGCTGCCGCTTCCAGGTAGACCTGAGCCAGGGCACCGCGCTGGCGCATGAGCAGGAAATCGACACGACACTGCAGTAGAAACCGGGGCCGTACGGCGGCCCCGATGCAGAATGTTGTGTAATGCTTCGTAAGATTTAACCCTTTCGTGTGACAGTTTTTTCACATGGCGATGACCTGATGCCAACGCTTGCCCACCTAATGTGGTCGGCATTGAGTCAGGAGATGTCCCATGCGTAGCCCTATCAAACTCGAATTTTCCGAAAAGTACGATCAGCAGCACGCCCGTGAGTACTTCATCAAGCATCAGGATGGCCTGGCCCGTCGCCTTTCCCACACGCGTGACGAGCAACTTGCTCGCCGCGCCCTGACACTGGCCGGCGAGCCGGGCCTGGTGCTCGACCTGCCATGCGGCGCCGGCCGTTTCTGGCCGCTGCTGGCAGAAAAACCCAACCGCGTGATCATCGGTGCAGACAATTCCGCTGCGATGATCGAGACAGCCTGTGCGTCGCAACCGCCAGCGGTGGTCGAGCGGGTACGCCCTTTGCAAACCTCAGCCTTTGCCATTGACCTGCCGGACAACTCGGTAGACAGCATTTTCTGCATGCGATTGTTCCACCACATCGGTGATCCGGCCCATCGCAAGACAATTCTTTCTGAATTTCAAAGAGTTAGCCGCGATAGCGTGATCCTGTCGCTGTGGGTGGATGGCAATTTCAAGGCATGGCGGCGCAAGAAGCTCGAACAACGACGCAGCGCCAAGGCGGAGCAGGACAGTTACCAGAATCGCTTTGTGTTACCTGCTGCTACGGTTGAAGAAGAATTTGTGACAGCAGGCTTCAGGATTCAGGAACGTCTCGACTTCCTGCCGTTCTATGCCATGTGGCGAGTCTATGTATTGCGAAAGGGGTGAGGGATTCATGGCAGCAACTCAGGGGCAGGTGTCGCAATTCGACTACTACTGGCAACAGCAGGGGGAATGGGTCGAGGAGCCCAATCAGCGACGTGGCGGTGAAAGTGGCGTGCAGCGCCTGGATGATGGCAACGGCCATCTGCTCTATGCTAAGCGCCAGGTCGGGCATATCTACCGCAGCCTGCTGCACCCCTTCGGCCGCCCCACGGTATTGCGCGAGCTGGACGCCCTGAACAGCTTCGAGCAGTTGGGAGTGCGGGTGCCGCGCATCGTCTTTGCTGGTGCAGAACGCGATGCCGAGCACCAGTGGCGGGCGCTGTTGGTCAGTGAAGCGCTGGATGGATTCGTCGATCTCGACACCTGGCACGCCCAGGGCGCTCGCGAGCATTACCCGCAGGTGCTGCATGAGCGCATGCTCAAGGACCTGGCTGACAACCTGGCGCGGATGCATCTGGGCCACTGGCAGCACGGCTGCCTGTACGGCAAGCATGTGTTCGTCAAGGTGAGCGGTGAAGGTGAGCAGGCGCGGGCCGAAGTGGCCCTGCTGGACCTGGAGAAGTGCCGCCGCCGCATCAGTTGCCAGCGCGCGGCCTACAACGACCTGCGCCAGCTGCGCCGCCATTCGTCGTTCAATGAAGCGGAGTGGCAAACCCTGCTCTACTTTTATGAGAGGGCGTTTGGCAGCGCTGTCAAAGGGTTAGGTTGATGAAACTAGAAATAGCTCGAGCTTTGTTCCTGGTGGCCGCGCTTGGCGTGACCAGCGTAGCCGTGGCGGCCTGGGAGGTGCCACGGCCTACCGTGTTCAGCAAGAGCGATGCGGCGGGGCAGTGCGCCACGCCGCGGGTGACAAAGCCAGAGCAGGCGCAGGCCCAGGCTCAGCCGGATCATGATCTGCTGTTGTTCCTGTTCGGGATGCGCCAGGGGCTGCGGCCGTTTGGTTGAGCCCCAGGCACGAGGCCCCGCAGACGCGGGGCCTTGTTGTTTCTGGCTAATGGGTTTGTGGTTTTTCCAGGCTTGAGGTTGTGCCGCCGCTCCCCTGGCGCTCATCCGCCACCGTCCGATGCGCCAGCAAGGTGTATACGCAGGGCAGCACGAACAAGGTGAACAGCGTGCCGATCGACATGCCGGTGGCAATCACGATACCGATGTCGAACCGGCTCACGGCGCCGGCACCCGTCGCCAGGATCAGTGGCACCATGCCGAATACCATTGCTGCGGTGGTCATCAGTACCGGCCGCAGACGGATCGCCGCGGCTTCCTCGATCGCCTCGCGCACCCCCAGGCCCTTTTCCTCGCGCAACTGGTTGGCGAACTCGACGATCAGGATGCCGTGCTTGCTGATCAGCCCGATCAGCGTGACCAGCCCGACCTGGGTGTAGATGTTCATGCTCGAGACGCCAAGAAACAGCGGCAGCAGTGCGCCACAGATCGACAGCGGTACGGTCACCAGAATCACCAGCGGGTCGCGGAAGCTTTCGAACTGTGCTGCCAGCACCAGGAAAATGATCGCCAGGGCCAGACCGAAGGTCACCCACAGGGCGCTGCCTTCCTGGACGAACTGCCGCGCGGTGCCGGCATAGTCGAAGGCGAAGCCCTCCGGCGCCTCCTCGCGGGCGATGCCGCGGATGGTATCCAGCGCCTCGCCCATGCTGACCATCGGTACGCCCTGGATGATCGCCGAGTTCAACTGCTGGAACTGGTTGAGCTGGCGCGGTCGTGCCCGCTCGCTGAGGGTGATCAGGGTCGACAGGGGCAGCAACTGGTCCTGATCGTTCTTCACGTAATAGTTGTTCAGCCAGCCGGCGTTGTCGCGGTAGGCCCGCTCGACCTGGGCGATCACCTTGTAGCTGCGCCCTTCGAGGGTGAAACGGTTGATCTCCGCCTCGCCCAGCAGGGTGGCCAGCGTTGCGCCGAGGGTATCCATCGACACCCCCATCTGCGCCGCCTTGGCCCGGTCGATATCGACCACCACTTCGGGCTTGTCGAAGGCCAGGTCGATGTCGAGGAAGGCGAACTTGCCCGAGGCCTGGGCGCGCTCCTTGACGCGCTGTGCCACTTCCAGCAGGGCTGGGTAGTCGCCTGCAGTGTTGAGCACGAACTGGAACGGCAGGCCTTCGCCAGTGCCCGGCAACGATGGCAGGTTGAAGCCGAAGATCTGCAGCCCGCCGATGTCCTCGAGCTTGGCCTGCACCAGCGGCAGCAGTTGCATCTGCGTACGTTCGCGCTCGTTCCAGGGCTTGAGCAGAAAGCCGCCGATACCGCTTTGCACACCATTGAAACCGTTGATCTGGAACGAGGAGTAATACTCGGGGAAGGTCTTGAACAGCGGTGTGAAACGGTCGGTATAGGCGTTGAGGTAATCCAGGTTGGCCGGCTGCGGCGAGCTGCTCATCATGAAGATCACCCCCTGGTCTTCGTTGGGCGCCAGCTCGTTCTGGGTGAACTTGAGCAGTACCGGGATCAGGCACAGGATGATCACGGCGAAGACGATGACCACCGGGCGGCTGTCGAGGGTGCCGTGCAGCAGGCGCTGGTAACGCACTTTCAGACGCTCGAAGATCTGGTCCAGGCGATGGGCCAGGCCTTTCTCGCTCTGCTCGGGGCGCAGCAGCAGGGCGCACATCATCGGTGACAGGGTCAGGGCCACGATGCCGGAGATCACTACCGCGCCCGCCAGGGTCAGGGCGAACTCCTTGAACAGCGCGCCGGTCAGCCCGGTGAGGAAGCCGATCGGTGCGTACACCGCCGCCAGGGTGATGGTCATCGACACCACCGGCATGGCGATTTCCCGCGCGCCTTCGAGGGCAGCGTCGAACGGCGTCTTGCCTTCTTCGATATGGCGGTGGATGTTCTCCACCACGACGATCGCGTCGTCCACCACCAGGCCGATGGCCAGGACCATGGCCAGCAAGGTCAGCAGGTTCAGCGAATACCCCATCATCTGCATGAAGAACAGCACGCCGATCATCGACAGCGGGATGGTGATCACCGGGATCAGCACCGAGCGCAGCGCACCGAGGAACAGGAACACCACGACGATGACGATCAGCACCGCTTCGCCGAGGGTCTTGATCACTTCATCGATGGAGGCCTGGATGAACAGCGTGGCGTCGTAGGCGATGGAGACTTTCAGTGCCGAGGGCAGCTGGCTTTCCAGGTCCGGCATGATTCGCCGCACCTCCTTGATCACCTCCAGCGGGTTGGCCGATGGCGTGGCCTTGATGCCGATGTACACCGACGGGATACCGTCGAAGGAGCTGACCGTGTCGTAATTCTCCGCGCCCATCTCGATGCGCGCCACATCGCCGAGCAGCACACGACTGTCGCCGACGGTCTTGACCGGCAGGGCGGCGAAAGCTTCGGCGGACTTCAGTTCGGTGGTGGCATTGACGCTGGTGACCACGTATTCGCCCTTCACCTCGCCGGCGGCAGCCAGGAAGTTGTAGCGGCGCACCGCGCTGGTCACATCGGTGGCCGAAAGGCCGAACCCGGCCAGCTTCACCGGATCGACCCAGATGCGCATGGCGAACACCTGGTTGCCGAGGATTTCGGCTTCGGCCATGCCTGGCAGGGTCGCAAGCTTGGGCTGGATGACCCGTGACAGGTAGTCGGTGATCTGCGGGTTGCTCATTTCGCTGCTGTAGAAGCTGATGTACATCAGCGCCGAGGCATCGGCCGCCTCCTTGCTCAGGACCGGGTCTTCGGAGTCCTGCGGCAGTTTGTTGCGCACCTCGTTGGCCTTGGCCAGCAGTTGGGTGAACAGGCGATCCGTATCGGCACCGATGCGCGCGTAGACCGAGATCACCGAAAAGTTCTGGCGGCTGACCGAGGTCATGTAGTCGATGCCGTCGGCACTGGCCAGGCTCTGCTGCAGCGGTTGGGTGATGTAGCCCTGGATGGTCTCGGCGTTGGCGCCGGGATAGGCGGTGGTCACCGTGATCAGGGCGTTTTCCATCTGTGGGTACTGGCGGATCTGCAGCTTGCTCCAGGCCTGGAAGCCGAGCAGAAGGATCAGCAGGCTGACCACGCTGGCGAGTACGGGGCGGCGGATGAATGGGTCGGTGAATGCCATGCCAGCCTCCGCGTCAGTGGGGGGCCGCCGCGCCTTGGGCGTCGGCGGGCGACAAGGGCGGGTCCTGGCTGATGCGTATCGCAGCGCCCGGGCTGAGCTTGAGCTGTCCGGCGGTGACCACCTGTTCGCCAGCCTGCAGCCCCTTGCGCACCACCACCACGCCATCGCGGCGCTCGCCGGTCTGTACGGTGCGCTGCTCGGCGACCAGATGTGTCTGGCCATCGTCGGCCTTCTTCTCGCCGACCACATACACCGAGTTGCCGTAGAGGGTGTAGGTGATCGCGCTCTCCGGCACCACCACCTGCAATTGCGGATCGGGCAGCAATACCAGCAGGCTGGCGAACATGCCCGGTAGCAGCTTGCCATCCGGGTTGGCCAGGGTGGCGCGCAGCAGCAGGTTGCGCGTGCTTTCCTCGACCTTGGGGTTGATTGCGCTGAGGCGGGCAGGGAAGGTCTGGCCGGGGAAAGCCGCCACCTGCACCAGCACCTGCTGGCCGAGGGACAACTGCGGTAGCGCCTGTTCGGGTACGTTGAAGTCGACGTAGAGGCTGGAGAGGTCCTGCAGCGTGGCAATCACCGTGCCGCTGGCCAGATAGTCGCCGACATCCACCTGACGTATGCCGATGGTGCCGCTGAAGGGCGCCTTCATGCTTTTCTTGGCCAGCGAGGCCTTGAGCTGTTCGACCACGGCCTGGTTGCGCCGGTACTGGGCGGTGAGGCGGTCGAATTCACCGCGGGAGATGGCCGAGTCGCCTACCAGTTGGCTGCCGCGGCCGAAATCGACCTTGGCCAGGCCCAGGTCGGCCTGCGCGGTGCCCAGCAGCGCGGCCTCCTGTTCGCTGTCGAGTTCCAGCAGCAGTTGCCCGACCTTGACCTGTTGTCCGGAATCGAAATGCAGGTGCTTTACCGTCCCGGCCACTTCCAGGCTGAGTTCGACGCCCTGCAGCGCCTTGAGGCTGCCGACCGCCGGCAGGCGTTCCTGCCACTGGCGTTGCTCGGCCTTGGCGGCAGCGACGCTGATCGCGGGCTTGGGAGCGGAAAAGACCTGGATCTGGCGGTAGATCGAAAAGGCCTTGATGCCCCCCAGGGCGAGCACGATCAGCAGCACCACGGCCAACATGATCAGCATGCGGCGGCGTAGCATGGTCCGGTTCCTTGGATGTGATTGTTATGGGTATGGCACGACCACGGGCGATCCTGCCCACGTGCGGATGAAGGCAAGTATTGACTGTTTTTCGGGAAGTGGGAGATGTATCGACTGGGCAGGCCCTATCGCAGGGCGAGCCTGCTCCCACTACCCGTGGATGCCGGACCTGTGGGAGCGGGCTTGCCCCGCGGTAGGGGCGGTGGGCCAGTGCTGAATCAGACCAGATGCAGGTGATTGTCCCAAAGCCCGGATGGCAGATTCATGGGCTGCCCGACCAGCTCTGCCTTGCGGCAGTCGTAATAGCGGCAGCGCCCCTGCCCCGAGGTGACGACGAAGCCGTCCTTCACCGCGCCGACCCCGGCGCAGTCGGGCATCGGCGCATCGAGCTTCACCGCGCCGCTGTCCAGGTCCCAGATGAACAGGCGGTTGGCCCGCGGCGCGGTCAGTGCCACCAGGCGCAGGTCACTGTGCACGGCGACACTGGCGGTGTACTGGGCCATCGACTGCAGTTGCCGCTCCGGCACCGGGAAGGCCTTGAACGCCTCGCCCGGACGCTTGATCGCCAGCAGTTCGGCGGTTTCTTCAGCACCTCCCATGAACTGCTGGCAGGCAAGGACGGTGCCGTCGTTGCCCACCGCGAGATGGCGCACGCTGTTCATCTGCTGGGCCAGCGTCTCCTTGCTCAGCAGCGTGCCATCACGCTGCATCAGCACCAGGCTCGGCTCCATGGCGTCCAGGTTCATCTCTACCCGGCTTTCGGCCTCGGTGCGGATGCCTCCGTTGGCCACCACCAGGGTTTCGCCGTCGGGCATCCAGGCCACTTCATGGGGACCGACGCCATGGGTGGGGATCTCGCCGCTGTGTACCAGGCGCTGGCCCTCGAAACGGTAGACCCCGAGCACGCCGCGCCCGGGGTCGGTGGTGTCGTTCTCGGTGGCGTACAGCCACTCGCCATCCTTGTGGATGACGGCGTGGCCATAGAAGTGCCGGTTCGGTTGCGAGGTGATCGTCTGCAGCAGACGCCCGTCGCGCAGGTCGATCAGGTAGCTTTCGGTACCTGGTCGACGGGCGACGAACAGGGCGACCGGCTGTTCGGGGTGATGAATGATTGCATGGCAACGCTGGGCCACCTGGGTGGCGAACACCTGGGTGCCGTCGAGGCGGTAGCCTACGGCATGGTGGCCGCCATCGGCGTCGTCACGCGCCGACAGCAGCAGCGGCTCGCTGCCCTTGTTGCGCAGCAGGGTCCAGCCGCCGAGCGTCAGGGCGCTGAGCAGCACGCTACCGAGTTTGAGGGCCTGGCGTCGCAGCATGATCAGTCACCGTCGTTGGCATTGAAGCCCAGCTGGATATTCAACGCCTTGGCCAGCTCGCCTTCGTGCAGGCGGTGGACGACGTTGAGGCTGTCGTAGATCTGGTTGAGGGTCTGCTTGCCGGCATCGTCGGCGAGCAGTTCGCCCAGGGTCTTCTGGTTGTCAGCCAGCAGTTTGGCAGCGCTGGCGTAGGCATCGTCGATCTTTTGCGCCAGCGCGCTCTGATCTTTACCCAGCAGACCGCGCAGACCTTTGTTGTCGACCCCGGTCCAGACGGTTTCGGCGGCCTTGAGCGAAGCCTCCAGGCTCTTGAGCGAGGAGTGGCTGCGCCAGGCTTCGGCCTGGAGCGGCTGAGGGATACCCTTGCTCTGACGGCCCATGGGGGCGCCGAGTTTCTTCTTCAGCGTGTCCAGGGCGGTGACCTGCGCGCGCAGCAGGTCGGCGATCGCTTCATGCGAGTCGGCGTAGCGCTGGTTGGGGAATTTGGTCATCTGCGACAGCATGCCATCGGTGCTGTTCCAGCTCTTGAGAATGTCTTCGGCCAGGGCTTTCTGGTGCTCGGCGATGGCCACCAGCAGCGGGCAGTAGCGGGCTTTCTGCTCTGCGGTGGCGATGTCCGGCTTGCTGTCGAAGAGGATGTACTCGTAGGCCGACAGGCCACGGACCACGACGCTGGCCTTGCCGAGGCTGTCTGCGTCGACCGGCTTGTCGCCGCTGACCAGTTGCTCGACCTGCCGGCCGACCAGGTTCTTCTTGTCAGGCCAGAACTGCACCTGCCAGGCGCGGTTGCCTTCGGCCAATGGGCCGACCAGCAGCGGCTGCAGTTCGGCCCAGGCCTTCTGCGCGTTGAGGAAGTCGGCGCGGGCGGTGTCCAGGCTCTGCTTGCCTTCGCAATAGGCCAGGGCGCTGGCGGCCAGTTGGCGGTCGGCCTCGACCCAACGGCTGTAGGTCGGCAGGATCACCTGCTGGGCGATGGCGGCGGAGGTCACGGCTTGCGGGTCCTGCGGCGAGCAGGCGCCCAGGGCGATGGCGGCGAGGCTGGTGAACAACAGTTTGGGTCGGAACATGCCCGGCTCCTTGCGCGTTTAAAGTGAGTTCAGGAAAGCCAGCAGCGCGGCGCGTTGCTCGGCATTGAAGGTCAGTACGTGACGGCGTGCAGCCTCGGCTTCGCCGCCGTGCCAGAGCACGGCCTCGAGCAGATTGCGGGCGCGGCCGTCATGGAGGAACTGGGTGTGGCCGCTGACGGTTTCGGTCAGGCCGATGCCCCACAGCGGCGGCGTGCGCCAATCCTGGCCACCGGCGGCGAACTCGCTACGGTTGTCGGCAAGGCCTGGGCCCATGTCGTGCAGCAGCAGGTCGCTGTAGGGGCGGATCACCTGGTTGGCCAGCTCTGGCTCGACGTTGTCACTACCCGTGGTGAACTGCGGTGTGTGACAGCCCTGGCAACCCGCCTGGAAGAACAGGTTCTTGCCGGCCAGCACCTGCGGCGAATTCACCTCGCGGCGTGCAGGCACCGCCAGATTGCGGGTGTAGAACGTCACCAGGCGCAGGATGTTGTCGCTGACTTCCTTTTCGCCGTCGTCACCGTCGCCGTTGGGCGCGGCGCGGCATTCGACCTGCGCCGGCGTGCAATCGTCCTCGGGCTTGAGGGTGCTGGTCAGGCCCATGTCGCCAGCGAAGGCGTGGACGTTCTGCTGGTTGACGTTGGGTTGCCCGGCTTTCCAGCCGAAGCGGCCGACCACGGTCTTGCCCTGGGCATCGTCCCAGACCCGGTTGGCGCGGCCGCGGATGCCGTCGTTGTTGCGATCATCCGGGTCTTCGTTGGCCAAAAGCGCAGCCTCCGGGATGGCCTCGAGCAGTCCGAGGCCGATCATGGGCGGGGCGACGCGGGCGGACATGCGTGTGTCCGGGTGCATCGGGCCGTAGCCGAGCTGGGTGATCTCCACGGTCGGGCGGCGCAGTTCGACCTGGTGGCCATCCTCGAAGGTGACGGTCTCGCTGTCGTAGCTGACCCGCACCTTGCCTTCCGGAGCTACGCCGGGGATCGACATGTCCTGCAGCTGCGTACCGTAGACCGGTTCGGGAACCACGCCGAGGCGTTCGATTTCCTTGATGAACTGCGGCTGGTCGGGGATCGACAGGCGCACCAGCATGGACACGGCATTGCGGGCCTCGGCCTCTGGCGGATGACCTCGGCCGTCGCGGATGTGGCAGTTCTGGCAGGCATTGGTGTTGAACAGCGGGCCCAGGCCATCGCGTGCAGTGGTGGTCGAAGGTGCGATCACCCAGGGATTGCGGAAGAAGCTGTTGCCGACGCTGAAATCCAGGCGGCGCTCGGGCGTGAGGTTGGCCGAGGGCATCGAGAAGGCGTTGCGGTCGCTGCGCAGGATCGTCGCCTTGCCGCCGGACAGCGCTTCGCCGGGCTCGGCCTGGGTGAAACGCGGAGCGTCGTCACAGGCGGCCAGGACGGTGACCATCAGCAGAAGTGGGAGTCGGGACAGCGACGAGGACATCGAGAATCCTGGGCGTGAGCGAAAAACCGGCGTGCAAGCTTAGCAAAATGGGGATGTTTGAATAAGAGCAATTTGCAATTGCCTGCTGAATCCGCTGGCGGCCCTTTCGCGGGCAAGTCGCAGCGGCTGGATATGAAAAAGGCGACCCGAAGGCCGCCCCTTTCAAACCTTCACCCTGGCATCAGAACTCGTGGTCTGCGGTGTCCGGGTTCAGGTTGTCGATGCCCAGCTTGCCGGCGGCCTGCTCGATGGCACCGGTCTGCTTGACCAGCGCGGCGATGGCGTCGCGCACCACCTGGTTGCCTGCAGCGTTATCGGCAGCGATCAGCTGGTCGTAGTGCTCGCCCTTGAGGGCGTGGTCGACGATCACCTGGATCTTCGCTTCGGTGTCCTGCAGGTCGGCTTTCAGGGTGGCGTCGGTGGCCGGGTCGACCTTGGCCACCAGCGACGACAGGCTCGGGCCGCTGACCTTGGAGCCGTCCGGACGGGTGTACTCGCCCAGGTAGATGTTGCGGATGCCCTTGGCGTCGTAGAAGTGCGACCAGTGGGTGTTATCGCTGAAGCAGTCGTGCTCGTCTTCAGGCGAGTTGGCTTCCAGCGAGACCTTCATGCGCTCGCCCGCCAGTTCGCCCAGCGACAGGCTGCCCATACCGAACAGCATCTTGCGCAGGCCATCCTTGACCGGCTCGGCTTCCAGCGAAGCGCGGTAGTTGTCGGCGACGTTCGGTGCCCAGTTGCCGACCATCTCTTCGAGGTCGCTCACCAACAGGTCGGTGACGGCTTTGAGGTAGGCGCGGCGACGGTCGTTGTGACCACCGGTGGCACCCTGGCCTTCGAGGTAGTCCGAAGCCGGACGGTTGCCTGCGCCTGGGCCCGTGCCGTTGAGGTCCTGGCCCCAGAGCAGGAATTCGATGGCATGGTAGCCGGTGGCGACGTTGGCTTCGGAACCGCCCAGCTCGTTCAGGCTGGCCAGTTTCTCGGGCGTGATTTCCTTGACGTCGACCTTGTCTTCGCCGACCTGGATCTCAGGGTTGGCGATGATGTTGGCGTTGGCAGCCGGGTTGCCCAGGGCGTGCTCGTAGCTCTTGTCGACGTAGTCGATCAGGCCTTCGTCCAGGGGCCAGGCGTTCACCTGACCTTCCCAGTCGTCGATGATGGTGTTGCCGAAGCGGAAGGCTTCGCTCTGCAGGTAAGGAACGCGGGAAGCGACCCAAGCGTCCTTGGCGGCTTTCAGGGTCTCATCGTTGGGCTTGGCCAGGAACGCGTCGATGGCGGTCTGCAGTTGCTTGGCGGTGCTCAGCGAGTCGCTGTACACGGCATGGACCATTTCGGCGTAGTGCTTGACCACGGCCTGGGCAGCAGCTTCATCGACAGCCCCAGGTGCGGCAGCAGTGCTGGCGGCAGGTGCCTGGGCTTGCGGAGCGGCGGCCTTGTCGTCCTTGCCTTCGCCGCAGCCGGCGAGAGCGATGGCGATGGCCAGCAGACTGGCGGAGGCCAGAGGCATTCGAATCATTGTTGGTTTCCCTGCGTCGTTTGGTTGGACCATGTGTTGGTAGCGCTGCACCGTGGCACGCGAAACCGCAACATAATGCGAAAGATTTGCATTTGGTGTAAAGGGTTGGCCGCGCTTTTCGTGCAAATGTCGTTTCCAGGGTCGTCAATGACGACCACGCTCAGAGTGCCGAGACCTGGTTGCGTTGGGCGTGCTTGAGGAAGGCGGTCAGCTCACGCGAGGGCAGCGGCTTGCTGTAGTGGTAGCCCTGACCCTCATGGCAGCCCTGGGCGATGATGTAGGTTTCCTGCTCGGCGGTTTCCACGCCCTCGGCGATGACCTGCATCCCGAGGCTCTTGCCCAGCTGGATGATGGCGCGAACGATGGTGGCGTCGTCATCGTCGTCCAGCAGGTCCTGGACGAAGCTCTTGTCGATCTTGATCTTGTCCAGCGGCAGCGACTTCAGGTAACTGAGCGAGGAGTAGCCGGTGCCGAAGTCGTCGATGGCGATCAGCGCCCCTGAACGGCGCAGGCTCAGCAGGTGTTGGGCGGCGGTGCTAATGTCTTCCATCAGGCCGGTCTCGGTCACCTCCAGCTCCAGGCTGCGCGGCGGCAGGCGATAGGCCTGCAGCAGGTTGTTGACCACCCGCGGCAGCTCGTTGTGGTGCAGTTGCACGGTCGACAGGTTGACCGCCATGCGCAGCTCGCTGAAACCCAGGTCGTGCCACTCGCGCAACTGGCGGCAGGCCTGGTCGAGCACCCATTCGCCGATGGCGATGATGTTGCCGTTCTGTTCGGCCAGCGGGATGAACTGGTCTGGCGGTACCATGCCCAGCTCCGGATGCTGCCAGCGCAGCAGCGCTTCGACGCCGACCACGCGGTGGTCGCGGTAGCTGATCTGCGGTTGATACACCAGGTAGAGCTGGTTGCGCGGCAACGCCTCGCGCAGGTCTTTTTCCAGCTCTCGGCGCCGACGCATCTCGCTGTCGACGCTGGCGATGTAGAACTGATAGCGGTTGCGCGAGCGGGCCTTGGCCAGGGTCATGGTCTGTTCGGCCTTTTGCAGCAGCTTCTCGGTGCTGTCGCCGTCTTCGGGGAACAGGGTGATGCCGATGGTGGCACGTAGTCGGATTTCCTGATGATCGAGGGCGAAGGGCACTTCCAGGTCGTCGAGAATGCTCTGGGCCAGCTCGGCGGCCTCGTAGGGCTGCTCGATGTTGGCTTGCACCAGGGCGAACTGGTCGCCACCCAGGCGGGCGAGGGAACCGAGGCGGCCGCTGTGGGCGCGCAGGCGGTCGGCCAGGGCCAGCAGCAACTGGTCGCCGACCTGGTAGCTGAACTGCTCGTTGATGCCCTTGAAGTCGTCCAGGCCCACGCACAGTACGGCCACACGGTGCTGCAGGCGCCCGCCATCGACGAGAATCTTGTCCAGTTGCTGTTGCAACTGCTGGCGGTTGGGCAGGCCGGTCAGGAAGTCGTACTGGGCCATGCGCTGCAGGCTGTTTTCCGCCTCGTGGCGCAAATGGGTGTTGCGTTCGATGGAGGCCAGCAACTGGTTGGCGGTGTCGACCCACAGGCCCAGTTCGTTGCGTTCGTGGCCCTTGAGTTGGGGAATCTGGTGCTGGCTGGGGCGGTCGGGGTTGATCTGGGTGAGATGCTCGATGATTTTCGACAAGGGTTTGGTCAGCAGCCAGTGGTACACGAGGTAGAGCACCAGGCCCATGGCCAGGGCGCGCAGCACGCCGGAAATGAAGATGATGACCGCGTTGACCAGAAAGCCCTCGCCATAGCTGGCGGTATCGAGGGTGATGCTCAGGTCGCCGTAGTATTCGCTGTAGGGGCCGCGGCCGACCAGTTGGGTGGTGTAGGTGCGCTCCTGGCCGAGGATCAGGTCGGTCAACCAGCGCAGGGGCATGTCCTGCAGGGGGCGGGACTTCTGCGCGAGCATGGTTTCATTGGGGTGGCCGATGGAGGCCATGCGGACCGATTCGTCCTGGAACAGACCCTCCATGACTTGCATGCCCATCTCTCGGTCGAGGCTGTAGACCGCTTGGGTGGAGGGGTCGCGGAACATGTCGAGGATGCGCTGGGCATCGTTGTTGACGGCCTGGCGGGTCTTGTAGGTGTCATAGACGATCTGCGCACAACTGAGAACGACGCCCACCGCGAGCGCCGACAGCAGCACGACCCTGAGCAACTTGACCGACAAGCTGTTCCGAAATTCCAGCTTCAATGGGGTTTCCTTAATCCATGCGCATGCCATTATTTTGCCATCAACCTTGGCAATACACTATCGACCGATTGCCGCGGCAGGCGAGGGGCCCGTCGCTGGATGCACCCTGAGTACTGTATCGGTTATGCGGCCTTGCGACTTGAATGTCCTGCATCAACTTTCCAGAAGGTTGATGTTAGCGCGCTATTGAGGGGGAGCAAGAGAGGGCGCGCGGGAGGCTTGAAAATTAGCCGTGGTTTTTCCGTTTCCTGGACCCGGGAAACAAAAAAACCCGGCCAGGGCCGGGTTTTTCAGAGCGCTGAACGAATCAGGCCTTGAAGGTCTTGCCTTCGAACTGCTCGGCAACGAACTTCCAGTTGACCAGGTTCCAGAACGCCTCGACGTACTTCGGACGCAGGTTACGGTAGTCGATGTAGTAGGCGTGTTCCCAGACGTCGCAGGTCAGCAGCGGGGTGTCGCCGCTGGTCAGCGGGTTGCCGGCGCCGATGGTGCTGGCCAGGGCCAGGGAACCGTCAGCCTTCTTCACCAGCCAGCCCCAACCGGAACCGAAGGTGCCGACCGAAGTCTTGGTGAACTCTTCCTTGAACTTGTCGAAGGAACCGAAGGCAGCGTTGATGGCTTCAGCCAGGGCGCCAGTCGGCTGGCCGCCGGCGTTCGGTGCCAGGCAGTTCCAGTAGAAGGTGTGGTTCCAGACTTGAGCGGCGTTGTTGAAGATACCGCCCGAGGAGGTTTTGACGATTTCTTCCAGCGACTTGCCTTCGAATTCGGTGCCTGGGACCAGGTTGTTCAGGTTCACGACATAGGTGTTGTGGTGCTTGTCGTGGTGAAACTCCAGGGTTTCCTTGGAGATGTGCGGCTGCAGGGCATCGTGGGCGTAGGGCAGCGGCGGCAATTCAAAAGCCATGGTGGATCTCCTGATTCAGGTCTGTTTGCGGTTTGCGCAAGGCCGATCACGGGCGGCCCGATGAGCGTCGGCGAGTTTGTACTCTTTGCGACGCAAGGGCTGGATCATAGCACCAGCCCCCGCGCATAACCACGCAACAACTATAGGGAATAGAGGTTCCAGAGCGGTTGGGCCCCGGCGACCAGTGGGGAATCAGCCGAGGATCAGTTGCGCGGCCACGGCGAACATCATCACCGCCACCATCAGGTCCAGCAGCCGCCAGGTCCCGGGGCGTGCGAGCCAGGGTGCGAGCCAGGCGGCGCCCAGGGCCAGGGTGAAGAACCACACCAGCGATGCGCTCGCCGCTCCGGCGACGTAGGCACCGGGCACCGTCTGCTGGGCGCCGAGCGAGCCGATCAGCAGCACGGTGTCCAGGTAGACGTGGGGGTTGAGCAGGGTCACCGCCAGGGCACTGAGCAGCACTGCCCGGCGTGAACGCAGGCCTTGGCCTTGCTGCTGTTCCAGGCTCTGCTTGGAGCAGGCCCGTTGCAGGGCCTTGGCGCCATACCAGATCAGGAACAGCGCACCGCCCCAGCGTGCGGCGGCAAGCAGGGGCGGGTTGTGCGCCAGCACCGTCGCCAGGCCGAACACTCCGGCCGCCACCAGGATCGCATCGCACAGCACGCACAACAGTGCCACCGGCAGGTGATGTTCGCGGCGCAGGCTCTGGGCCAGGACAAAGGCGTTCTGGGTGCCGATGGCCATGATCAGGCCGAAGGCCACCAGCATGCCGTTCAGGTAACTCTGCCACATAACGGGAGCACTCCACGGGCGCCACCTTTGAAGGGCGACGCGTATTCACAAGAAGATGCTGGCCATTGTCGGCAAGGGCGCTGTATAAGAAAAACAAATAGTACTCATCCGGCATTAGGAAAATCGATGTTCGACTACAAGTTGCTCGCTGCCCTCGCCGCCGTGATCGAACAAGGCGGGTTCGAGCGCGCCGCCCAGGTACTGGGGCTTTCGCAGTCGGCCATCTCGCAACGCATCAAACTGCTGGAGGCGCGTGTCGGCCAGCCGGTGCTGGTGCGTGCCACGCCACCGAGCCCGACCGATGTCGGTCGCCAGTTGCTCAACCACGTGCAGCAGGTGCGCCTGCTCGAGCGTGACCTGCAGCGCCAGGTCCCGGCGCTGGATGAAGAGGGCATGCCCGAACGTCTGCGTATCGCTCTCAACGCTGACAGCCTGGCGACCTGGTGGGCCGGGGCAGTGGGGGATTTTTGTGCCGGGCAACGCTTGCTGCTGGACCTGGTGGTCGAAGATCAGGAAGTCGGCCTGCGGCGCATGCGTGCCGGCGAGGTGGCGGCCTGCCTGTGCGGTAGCGAGCGCCCGGTGGCGGGGGCGCGCAGCCAGCCGTTGGGGGCGATGCGCTATCGCGCGCTGGCAAGCCCGGCGTTCATGGCGCGGTATTTTCCGCAGGGGTTCGAGGTGGCGCGGCTGGCCCGTACACCGGCGGTGGTCTTCGGGCCTGACGATTTCCTGCAGCACCGCTACCTGGCGTCATTGGGGATCGAGGACGGTTTCCTGCATCACCTGTGCCCGTCGTCCGAGGGTTTTTTGCGTCTGACCGAAGCCGGGCTCGGTTGGGGCCTGGTGCCTGAACTGCAGGCCCGCGAACAACTGGCCAGTGGCCAGTTGGTGGAAATCTGCAGCGATACTCCCATCGATGTGCCGTTGTACTGGCATCATTGGCGCAACGGCGGGCAACTGCTCGCACAACTGACAGAACACCTGCGCCAGGCGGCGCCAGGTTGGCTGGTGCCCTTGTAGGCACGGGCGGCGTCAACTGCATCTGTAATCTGGCAAGGCGGAGTCTTACATGCGAATTCTGGTCACCGGCGCGAGCGGCTTCATTGGCGGGCGCTTTGCGCGTTTTGCCCTGGAGCAGGGCCTGCAGGTGCGGGTCAACGGCCGCCGTGCCGAAGGCGTGGAGCACCTGGTCAAGCGCGGGGCGCAGTTCATTCCAGGCGACCTGGGCGACGCCGAGGTGGCGCGCCGCCTGTGCCAGGGCGTCGACGCCGTGGTGCATTGCGCGGGGGCGGTGGGCAACTGGGGGCGTTATCAGGATTTTCATCATG
This sequence comes from Pseudomonas machongensis, assembly GCF_034961125.1. Taxonomy (NCBI): domain Bacteria; kingdom Pseudomonadati; phylum Pseudomonadota; class Gammaproteobacteria; order Pseudomonadales; family Pseudomonadaceae; genus Pseudomonas; species Pseudomonas machongensis. The sequence continues at coordinate 19,681 of NZ_JAYFUI010000095.1, forward strand.
GCAACGTGGTGCTCACCGAGAACGTGGTCGAAGGTTGCCTGAAAGAACATGTGCGGCGCCTGGTGCACCTGTCGTCGCCGTCGATCTACTTCACTGGCCGCTCGCGCCTGGACATTCGCGAGGACCAGGTGCCGCGGCGTTTTCACGATCACTATGCGCTGACCAAGCATCTGGCCGAGCAGAAAGTCTTCGGTGCCCAGGAGTTCGGCCTCGAAGTGCTCGCCCTGCGTCCGCGCTTCGTCACCGGCGCAGGGGATGCGAGCATCTTCCCGCGGCTGATGCGCATGCAGGGCAAGGGGCGTCTGGCGATCATCGGCAACGGCCTGAACAAGGTCGACTTCACCAGCGTGCACAACCTCAACGAGGCGCTGCTCAGCGCCCTGTTCGCCGAAGAGCAGGCGCTGGGCCAGGCCTACAACATCAGCAACGGCCAGCCACTGCCACTGTGGGACGTGGTCAATTATGTAATGCGCCAGATGCAGTTGCCGCAAGTCACCCGTTACCGCTCCTATCGCCTGGCCTACAGCCTCGCAGCTGTCAACGAGGCCGCCTGCATGCTCTGGCCCGGCCGGCCGCAACCCACCCTGACACGTACCGCGATGCAGGTGATGAGCAAGGATTTCACACTCGACATCAGCCGCGCCCGGCATAATCTCGACTACCGCCCCAAGGTCAGCCTGTGGACCGCGCTGGATGAATTCTGCGGCTGGTGGCAGCACCTTCCGGGGCAGCAGTGAACCTGTCGGGCGGACGATGGTCATCAGTGCGCCGCCCGGGCGGTTTATAATATGTCTCTTTGCTATTAGTGCGGTCGAACCTACCCATGCGCAACGATGCCCACGATGATTTCGATGATGTGCCGGTCCTGAGGGCGGGTACGCCTGACGATGATGAACTGCTTCCGGCTCACGTGGCCCGCGGCCGCCAGAAAGCCGCGCGGCCAGCCAGCAACGGCCCGCTGTGGGCGCTGCTGCTGGCCTCGTTCATCGCCCTGGCCGGGCTTGGCTGGTGGAGCTTCCAGCAGATCTCGCTGATGGAGCAGCAATTGGTGGCCACTCAGGAGAGCTTTGCCCGCATCAGCGAGGAAGCTGCCGGCCGCCTGCAGGCGATCAGCGGCAAGGTCGATGCCAGCGAGTCGAACAGCAGCACTGGCAGCGAAGCCCTGAAACTGCAGATTCGCCAGTTGCAGGCCAGCCTTGCCGAGCAGAGCAAGCAGCAGGAAGGCGTCGCTGGTCAGGCCGGCGATCTGGGCAAGCGCCTGGAGCAGGTGCTGGCCGATACCCGCGAGCAGCAGAAGGCGGTGACCGAACTGCAGACCCAGTTGCAGGCGCAGCTCAAGGCCGTGAATACGGAACTGACAGCGCTCAAGTCGGGCCAGGTCGATGGCGGCAAGCTCGATGGCCAGCTCAAGAGCCTGAGCAGCGAGGTGGCCGCGATGAAGAAGCAAGGCGCTGCGATCGAGAGCCTGGAGCAGGATGTGCTGGTGCTCAAGAGCCAGGCGGACAACCGTCCGGCCAGCGCGGCTGCCAGTGGCGCGTCGGTGCAGGAGTTCGATGCCTTCCGTGGTCAGACCACCCGCAGCCTCAACACCTTGCAGAGCCAGATCCAGAACCTGCAGCAGCAGATCAACGCGCGGCCCTGATCGCCTGCGCAGGTCAAAAAAAGCCCGCCCCCACGACCATGTGTGGGGGCGGGCTTTTTTTCAGCGTGTGCGTTACATCCGCGGATAGTCGATGTAGCCCACTGGCCCTTTGCCGTAGAACGTCTCGGGGTGCGGCTCGTTCAGCGGCGCATCGGCTGCCAGGCGTGCTGGCAGGTCTGGGTTGGCGATGAACGGGATGCCGAAGGCGACGGCATCGGCCTTGCCGCTGGCCAGTGCTGCGTTGGCGGTGGCCTTGGTGAAGCGTTCGTTGACGATGTAGGGGCCGCCGAACGCCTCTTTGATCAGCGGGCCGATGCTGTCGTCGGCTTCTTTTTCCCGCGAGCAGATGAAGGCGATGCCGCGCTTGCCCAGTTCACGGGCAACGTAGGTGAAGGTCTCGGCGCGGTCGGCGTCGCCCATGTCATGGGCATCGGCCCGTGGTGCGAGATGCACGCCAACGCGCTTGGCGCCCCAGACACCGACCACAGCGTCGGTCACTTCCAGCAGCAGGCGGGCACGGTTTTCCAGCGAGCCGCCGTATTGGTCGGTGCGCTGGTTGGTGCTGCTCTGCAGGAACTGATCGAGCAGGTAACCATTGGCGCCATGGATTTCCACGCCGTCGAAACCAGCAGCCTTGGCGTTCTCGGCACCGGTCCGGTAAGCCTCGACGATGTCAGCGATTTCTTCGGTTTCCAGCGCACGTGGAGTCGGGTAGTCGCTCAGCGGACGCACCAGGCTGACGTGGCCTTTGGGCTGGATCGCGCTTGGGGCCACCGGTAGCTCACCGTTCAGGTACGACGGGTGGGAGATGCGCCCCACGTGCCACAGTTGCAGGAAGATGCGCCCGCCGGCGCCATGCACGGCCTGGGTCACGTTGAGCCAGCCACGGACCTGGTCGTTGGACCAGATGCCGGGGGTGTCGGGATAGCCGACGCCCATCGGCGTGACCGAAGTGGCTTCGCTGAGGATCAGGCCGGCGCTGGCGCGCTGCACGTAGTACTCGGCCATCAGTGCGTTGGGCACGCGGCCCTCGTCGGCGCGGCAGCGGGTCAGCGGGGCCATGATGATGCGGTTGGGCAGCTCGAGGTCGCCCAGGGTGATCGGATCGAAAAGCGTGGTCATATCGCAAGCCTCGCGTAGGTCAGTTGGATGCAGCGGCCAGTTCGGCGTCGTTGTCGCCGCGCTGGTTGAAAGTGATCAGGGTGACGATCAGCGCCAGGACAGCCAGGGCACCTGCAGCCAGCGGTACGCTGGTCAGGCCCAGGCCATGGGCGATGACGCTGCCGCCGACCCAGGCGCCCAGAGCGTTGCCCAGGTTGAAAGCGCCAATATTCAGGGTGGAGACCAAGTTCGGCGCATCCTTGCCGTAGGTGACCACGTTGACCTGCAGCGCCGGAACGGCGGCGAAGGCAGCGGTGGCCCAGAGGAACAGGGTGATTTCGGCGGGCACCAGCGCGTTGCTGGTCCAGCTGAACAGGGTGGAGACCACCGCCATGGTGGCGAACACGCCCACCAGCGTGGCGGCGAGGCGGCGATCGGCAAGCTTGCCTCCGAGGATGTTGCCCAGGGTCAGGCCCAGGCCGATCAGCACCAGGGTCCAGGTCACGCCGCGTGGCGATACGCCGGTAACATCACCGAGCAGTGGCGCGACGTAGGTGAACAGGGCGAACACCGAGGCCGAGAACAGTACGGTCATGCTCAGCGACAACCAGATCCGGGCACCCTTGAGGGAGGCGAGTTCAGCACGCATGTCGACCTTTTCGGCATCCTGTTGCAGGGGCAGAAAGCGGATCAGGCCGATCAATGCGATCACGCCGATGCCGGTCACGGCCCAGAAGGTCGAGCGCCAGCCGGCGACCTGGCCGAGGGCGGTGCCCAGTGGCACGCCGAGCACGTTGGCCAGGGTCAGGCCGGTGAACATCAGGGCCACGGCCGAGGCGCGGCGGTTGGCCGGTACCAGGCTGGCCGCGACCACCGAGCCGATACCGAAGAATGCGCCGTGGCACAGGGCGGTGACCACGCGGGCGAACATCAGCAGGTTGTAGTCGCTGGCCACTGCACACAGCAGATTGCCGACGATGAACACGCCCATCAGCACTACCAATGCCGCCTTGCGTGGCAGACGGGCCGTGGCCAGGGCCATGAACGGCGCTCCGATCGCCACGCCCAGGGCGTAGCCGGTCACCAGCCAGCCGGCGCCGGGAATGCTCACCCCCAGGTCGCGCGCCACATCGGGCAGCAGGCCCATGATGACGAACTCGGTGGTGCCGATGGCAAAGGCGCTCAGCGCCAGGATCAACAGTGAAAGGGGCATTGCAAGGTCCTTGTCAGAGCTCTTGGCTCATCTGCTCGAGGAAGGCCTGGATGGTTTCCTCGTTGCGCTTGAAGAAATGCCACTGCCCGACCTTCTGGCTGCTGATCAGGCCTGCGCGCTGCAAGGTGGCCAGGTGGGCGGAGACGGTCGACTGCGACAGGCCGCAGCGTTGATCGATCTGCCCGGCACAGACGCCGAATTCGGTGCTGTGGTGCTGGTCGGGGAATTGCGCCGCTGGGTTCTTCAGCCAGTTGAGGATGTCTCGGCGGACCGGATGGGCCAGGGCTTTTATTATTTCGTCGAGGTCGAGAGGCATGGTTGGGCTCGTGGTGTGTAGCGGTATATCGCGATGGGGCGAAATATAAATCGGTATTTCGCGATATACAAATATGAAGAGGTTCTGAGCTGAGCTGAAATCGTTATATCGCGTTATAACGATATAAATGGCCACGGTGCTAGAATGCCGCCATGAACTACCTCGCACACCTGCACCTTGGCGGCCCCGCGCCGCAGCAACTGCTCGGCAGCCTGTACGGCGATTTCGTCAAAGGCCCGCTCGAAGGGCGCTTTGCGCCTGAGCTGGAGGCGGCAATCCGGTTGCATCGACAGATCGATCGCTACACCGACAGCCACCCGCTGGTGCTGGCGGCGCTGGCGCGTTTCCCGCGGGAGCGTCGGCGGTTTGCCGGGATTGTGCTCGACGTGTTCTTCGATCACTGCCTGGCACGGCACTGGGCGGATTACGCCGAGCAGCCGCTGGCGCAGTTTACCGACAGCTTTTACCGGGTACTGTTGGCCGAGCCGCAGTTGCCGGGGCGCTTGGCACGCATTGCGCCGTTCATGGCAGCGGATGACTGGCTGGGAGCCTATGGTGATTTCGCCACGCTGGAGCAGGTCTTCAATGGCATTGCCCGGCGCTTGTCGCGGCCGGAAGGGATGGCTGGGGTGATGGATGAGCTGGAGCGGCTGTATGAGCCGTTGCTGGCGGATTTTCGCGAGTTCTACCCGCAGTTGCAGGTGTTTGCGGCTACGGGGCGTTGAGGGTTCGAGGGCTGTCAGGGCCCTATCGCGGGGCAAGCCCGCTCCCACAGGTACCCCATTGTTTTTGGATACAGTGGGGTACCTGTGGGAGCGGGCTTGCCCCGCGATAGGGCCGGTCGACCCACCCCAGCAATCAGGCCGCCCTGGCCTGCCGACGCGGCACCGCCACCTCGACGTCCTCGACCCCGAACAACGCCATCTGAATCGCCTGCTGCGCCATGAACGCCAGCGCCGCACGTTCCTTGCCCTGACTCTCCACCGGCGCCAGCAGGTGAATCACCACCTCCCCCCGCTCCCGGCCAAACAGGCGCATCAAGTGCGAAACCAGGTCATCATCGCCAATGAACGGCGCGATCGGGTCCGGTTCACCGTTGCGCAGGTACTGGATCGCCACTGGCTGCACGGGCGTGCCCTGGTCGATGGCGCCGGCCAGCAGGCGCCCGTGGAAGGTGCGCAAGGCACGGCCATCGGTGGTGGTGCCTTCAGGGAAGATCAGCAACGGTCTGGCCTGGCCCAATTGCTCGCTGATCTGTTCACGCAGACGCTGGGCATCACCCCCGCCACGGCGAATGAACAAGGTGCCGGCCTTCTCCGCCAGCCAGCCGGCCAGCGGCCATTGGCGTACCTCGGCCTTGGACAGGAACGACAGCGGGGTGAGCATGCCCAGTACCGGGATGTCGGTCCAAGACACGTGGTTGCTGACCCACAGCATCGAGCGCTGCGGCAGTTCACCGACGACCTGCACCTCGAAGGGCAGGGCGCCGATCAGGCGTTTCATGAACAGGCAGGTCCAACGTTGCCGTCGCTCGATGGATGCGTGCAGGCCCAAGCGTTCGCCCAGGGCGATGACGCTGGCCATGGCCATTCCCAGCAACAGCACCAGCACCAGGCGCAGGAGGCGGGCACAGGCCCGCAGGCCCGGCATCAGACTGCCGCCTTGAAGTGGCGGGCGTAGCGCGGGCAGAGGTCATCGCGCTTGAGCAGGATGAACACGTCGGCGACCTGGAAGTCTTCGTCCCAGCAAGGCTCGCCACAGATCTTCGCTCCCAGGCGCATGTACGCCTTGAGCAGCGGTGGCATCTCGGTGATCACGTTGTTCGGCAGGGCCAGGCTGGGGAGCGGCTTTTTCGGCTCGGCGCGCAGGTGCTCGTTGCACAGGTAGCGTTCGCGCAGGCGCTGCATGATTGCGTGGGCCTGGATGCCGCCGTCCTGCATGGGGATGCTGGCGCAGCCCATCAGGTAGCTGTAACGACCTTCGTTGAGCACTTCGGCAAGCTCGCCCCAGAGCACGGCGATGGTGCCGCCGTTGCGGTAGTCGGGGTCGACGCAGGTGCGGCCCAGCTCCAGGATCGGACCTTGCAGTTGCAGCAGGCCATGCAGGCTGAATTCTTCTTCACTGTAGAAGCGGCCCAGGCTGCTGGCGGCCTGGTGGTCGAGCAGGCGGGTGGTGGCGACCAACTGGCCGGTGGCCAGGTCGCGCACACCGATGTGGCGGCAGTGGATATCGTAGTCATCCATGTCCAGGCCCAGTTCGGCGCCCTTGAGCTTGGCCTTGAATTCGGCGCTGAACACCTTGAAACGCAGGGCCTGTGCTTCCTGCAGGGCCGCAGCGCCGACCAGGCGTTCGGCTTGCAGACGGCGTTCAGTGCTGTTGTCGCCAGAGCGAGCGATCCGAGTCATTGCGAGTCTCCATAAGCCAGCCAAATAGGGTTGCGGCCGGTCGGCTTTGTTGTGCAAATTCAGCCTAGGTAGGCGCGGTGTCACCTCCATGAATCTTTGGTGATGCTTGCGTGACACCCCTCACGAGGAGCATTCGATGACCTGGTTGCAACGACTCAACGACCCGCTGCGCCAGGCGCTGGCGGCCACCCTGGGCGAGACCTACGCGGCCACGCTGGAGCGCCTGGGCGCTGTCACGCCGTTCGAGCTGGCGGCGCTGGGTGGGCGCGCGATGGATACGCCGGGATTGGCCTTTCTGGTCGGTTACCAGGCAGCCTTGCGTGTGCTCTGGCCCAGCGCGCCTGCTGGATTGGGGGCCTTGTGCGCCACCGAGCGGCGCAGTGTGCGTCCGGCCGACATGCACACCCGCCTCGACGGCTTGCGGCTGAGTGGTCGCAAGGATTTCGTCACCGCCGGCCTCGACGCCGAATGGCTGTTGGTGGCGGCCCGCAGCGAAGCGCAGGGCGAGGGCGCGCGGCTGAGCCTGGCGGTGGTCTACCCCGGTGAGCCCGGCGTGACCCTCGAAGCGTTGCCGACCCTGCCGTTGATGCCCGAGGTCGGCCATGCCCGTGTCGAACTGAAGCACGCGGCCTGCGAACTGCTGGCCGGTGATGGCTGGGATGCCTATGTCAAACCGTTCCGCTCCCTCGAAGACCTCTATGTACTCACTGCGCTGCTCGGATGGCTGCATGGCGTTGGCCAGGAGTGCGCCTGGCCGCAGGCGTTGCGCCTGCGCCTGATCGGCTTGCTCGCCGCCTGTGCCGAGGCCAGTCGGCAGTGCGCCGACAGCGTGGGCTGTCATCTGTTGCTGGCCGGTCTGTTCGCCCAGTTCCAGGCACTGCGGGTCGATATCGACAAGGCCCTGGTCGAAGGCCCCGAACACTGGATGCAGCTCTGGCAACGCGACCAGGGGCTGCTGGCGCTGGCGGCTGCGACCCGGGAAAGGCGCCTGGCCAAGGCCTGGGCTGCTGCAGGATTGTCATGAAGCCCAGGCATCCTCCGCCGATTGACCGCGCGTGAGGTATCGATGGGCAGACTGAAGGTGGTGCTGGGTATTCTCGGGCTGATCGCCCTGCCGGTGTACGCCGAGGAGTGGCCGGGCAGCCACTGGCAGCAGGATCCGACGCAGTACGACTGGCAGGCTGTCGACGCCTATGCCTTCCCGCTGCGCGACGATGCCGTTCGCAGCGGTGTGCGCAGCGATGCACTGCTGATCATTCGTGACGGTCGCGTCCTGTACGAGCGCTACGCCGCCCCTACAAGTGCCGATACCCCGCACCTGACCTGGTCGATCAGCAAGAGCGTGCTGGCCACGCTGTTGGGCGTCGCCCGCGGCGAAGGGCGGTTCCAGCTCGATGATCCGGCCGCCCGCTATTACCCCGCCCTGCGTGAGCATCCGCAACTGCGCCTGGTCGACCTGCTGCACTGGGCCAGCGGCCTGGCCTGGCAGGAAGACTATGAATACGCGCCATTGAAATCCTCGGTAGTGGCGATGCTCTATACCCGCGGGCGCAATGACATGGCGGCCTATACCGCTGGCATGGCGCAAGCCGAGACGCCGGGTGAGCATTTCGCCTATTCCAGCGGCGACAGCAACCTGCTGGCGGCGGCCTTGCGCGGCATGCTCACGCCGGATCAATACGCCGACTATCCCTGGCAGGCGCTGTTCACCCCGCTTGGCATCACGCATGCGGTGTGGGAGCGCGACGCTGCGGGTACCTATGTCGGCTCCTCCTACCTCTACCTCAGTGCTCGCGATCTTGCGCGCATCGGGCTGCTGATGCAGCGCGACGGGCGTTGGCGTGAGCGGCAACTGCTCCCTGCCGACTGGGTGGCCTTCAACCGCACCCTGTTCACCCATGCCGAGCCGGTGCCGGGCGATGCCAACCCTGGCGGGCACTGGTGGCTGAACCAGCCACTGCCGGGCAACCCGACGCCCTGGCCAGACGCACCTACCGACACCTTCGCCGCCCTCGGTCACTGGGGCCAGGCGCTGTACGTGTTGCCCACGCAGAAGCTGGTGATCGTACGCTACGGCGACGACCGCGACGGCAGCTACAGCCACAACGAACTGCTCAAGCGCGTGCTGGCCGTGCTGGCGAAGGAGGGCGCATGAAGCGGATCTTGCTGGTGCTGCTGCTGGTCCTGCTGGCCTCGGGATGGAGCGAACGTCAGGCCCTGTCGGATTTTCCGAGCATTCTCCCGGCGTATTCGGCAAAGGAGTACTGCTCGTGCCGCTTCGTCATGGGGTTTGACGAGGCCTATTGCCGGGCTTATGTGAAGCAGTACCTGCCGTTGGGGCGCCTGGAAGAGGACAGCCGCGCACGCAGCGTTCGCGCCGAAGGCCTGGGACGGCTTAGCGAGGCTGCCTGGCAGGGGCCTCGCGAGGGTTGTCGCTTGCTGCCGTGAAGGCCCGCAGGGTAAGGTGGCTGGCCTTGCTTCACGAGGTTTCACATGTCCACTTTGCTCCGCCTGTTACCCGCCCTGTTGCTGGCCCTGTGTCTGCCCGCCCATGCCAACTGGCATCTGGACGGCGAGTCCTCGCGCCTGTCGTTCATCACCGGCAAGAACGGCGATACTGCCGAGGTGCACCGCTTCCTGGTGTTGCACGGCACCATCGACCGCAAGGGTGTGGCTGGCTTGAGCATCGAGATGGATTCGGTGAGCAGCGGTATCCCGCTACGTGATGAGCGCATGCGTGACGGCCTGTTCGAGGTCGAGCGCTTCCCCGAAGCGACGGTCAAGGCCCAGCTCGACCTGCGGCCGATCAACGACCTGGCCAACGGTGCCCAGCTGGAGTTGCGCCTGCCACTGACCGTGACCCTGCACGGCCAGTCCCACAACTACAACGCGCTGCTGCTGGCCACCCGCCTCGATGAGCGGCGCTTCCAGGTGGTGACCCTCGAGCCGCTACTGTTGCGGGCCGAGGATTACGGCTTGCTGCCAGGGCTGGAAAGCCTGCGCAAGTTCGCCAAGCTCAAGTCCATCAACCCGTCGGTGCCGGTGAATGCGGTGCTGATCTTCACCGCACGTTGACATGCCAGGGCCAGTCTTCCCCTGGCGGGATGGCAACCAGTTCGAACTGCTGATCGACGGCCCGGAATTTTTTCCGCGCATGCTCACGGCGATCGTGCGCGCCGAGCGCCAGGTCGATCTGGAACTGTACCTGGTGGAGGCGGGGGCCTGTGCCGATGCGGTGGTCGAGGCCCTGGAGTCGGCCGCCTTGCGTGGTGTGCGGGTGCGTTGCCTGTTCGACGACTACGGCGCCCTGGCTTTCCCTTCGGCACTGCGCCAACGCTTGCAGGCCGCCGGTGTCGAGCTGCGGCTGTACAACCGCCTGCGCTGGCGCCGGGGCCTGCGCAACCTGTACCGCGATCACCGCAAGCTGCTGCTGGTGGATGAGCACTGGGCGGTGGTGGGTGGCACCGGCGTGACCGACGAATTCTGGACACCGGGGCAGCAGGCGAGCGAGTGGCATGAAGTGATGGTGCGCATGGAGGGGCCGGTGGTGAGTGACTGGCAGGTGCTGTTCGACCGCCAGTGGCACGCCAACCACCGCCGTACCGCCTGGCGCCCGCCCGAGAACTTCGGCCTGTCGCGCCTGCCGAAGATGCCGGCGCAGGGGCAGGGCCTGGGCCGCGTGGCCTATGCCGATGCACGCCAGCACCGCGACATCCCGCATTCGCTGGTCCGTGCGCTGAACAGTGGGCAGCGTCGCATCTGGCTGGCGACGCCGTATTTTCTGCCAACCTGGAGCGTGCGCCGCTCGCTGCGCCGGGCGGCGCAAAAGGGCATCGACGTACGCTTGCTGCTCACGGGCCCACGTACCGACCACCCTTCGGTGCGCTACGCCGGCCATCGTTACTACCCTCGCTTGCTGCGCGCCGGGGTGAGGATCTTCGAATACCAGCCATGCTTCCTGCACCTGAAGATGGCCGTGGTCGACGACTGGGTCAGCATCGGCTCGTGCAACTTCGACCACTGGAACCTGCGCTTCAACCTCGAAGCCAACGTCGAGGCCCTCGACCCGCCGCTGACCGCAGCGGTGCTGGCCAGCTTCACGCGGGATTTCGCCGTGAGCGAGGAGGTCGATCTGGATCACTGGAAGGCCCGACCGCTGTGGCGGCGGGTGCAGCAGCGGATCTGGGGCTGGCTGGATCGTCTGGTAGTCAATCTGCTGGATCGCCGCAACTGAGACCTGCGCCGTATATCGGTCATGGACAAAGCGGACTATCGTGCAGTGATTGTTCCCTGCAAACGAAGGAGTGAATGCGATGACGGCGAAGAAGATTCTCATGCTGGTAGGCGATTACGTCGAGGACTACGAGGTGATGGTGCCGTTCCAGGCTTTGCAGATGGTCGGCCACACAGTGCACGCGGTCTGCCCCGAGAAGATCGCCGGGCAGACCGTGCGCACGGCCATCCACGACTTCGAGGGCGACCAGACCTACAGCGAGAAACCTGGGCACAACTTCGCCCTCAACTTCGATTTCGTCCAGGTGCGTGCCGAAGGGTATGACGCGCTGCTGATCCCCGGTGGGCGGGCGCCGGAGTACCTGCGCCTGGACGAACGGGTGCTGAAACTGGTCAAGGAATTCGACCAGGCGGGCAAGCCGATCGCGGCGGTGTGCCATGGCGCACAGTTGCTGGCGGCGGCCGGGGTGCTCGAAGGGCGTGAATGCAGCGCTTATCCTGCGTGCGCGCCGGAGGTGCGGTTGGCCGGGGGACGGTTCGTGGATATCGCCATCGACCAGGCGCATGTGGATGGCAATCTGGTGACCGCACCGGCATGGCCGGCGCATCCGGCGTGGCTGGCGGCTTTGCTCAAGGTGCTGGGGACGCGTATCGGCTGATTCGCGATAGCGCCGGGTAGCGGTTCTGGAGAAATACCCGTCGCGCAGGGGAAAGGGCGCATGGCGCAGCCGATGTTAGGGTTTCCCCTCAGGCCCGGCTTGGCCGGGCGCTTCACCCACATCGACAGAGCGATCGCCCCGCATGGAAATCCGCCTGCTCCACGGCGCTGCCATCGCGCCTTACATCGATGACATCGCTCGCCTGCGCCTGACATTGCTACGCGAGTTTCCCTACCTCTACGAGGGTACGCCGGAGTGCGAGGCCGATGCGCTTCGCCGCTACATCGACTGCGAGTGCAGCCTGGCGATCCTGGCAGTGGACGAGGGGCGGGTGGTCGGTGCCTCGACCGGTCTGCCGCTGAGTGACAAGAGCGAGGCGTTGCGCCAGCCGTTTCTCGAGCAGGGGCGCGATCCGCGTACAGTCTATTATTTCGGCAAGTCGGTGTTGCTGCCGGCTTATCGCGGGCGGGGATTGGGTGTGCGTTTTTTCATCGAGCGTGAGTCCTATGCGCACAAGTTGGGCGGCTTTCATTACTGTGCGTTCAGCGCCGTCGAACGGCCCAATGGCCATCCGCGACGACCCGACGACTATAAGCCGCTACACGGCTTCTGGCGTAATCGTGGCTTCCTGCATCAGCCGTCCATGCGTGCGTCGTATGCCTGGCGCGATCTTGATGAAGCGGATGAGTCAGACAAGACGCTGTCGTTCTGGCTCAAGGATCTGTTGTTGTGATCCTGGGCTAAAACGGCAGCGCCCCGTTCGCGGGCAAGCCCGCTCCTTGTAGGAGCGGGCTTGCCCGCGAACGGGGCGCTGCTGTTTCAGCCTGGGATTAAAGCAGCCTTACTTCACTTCAACAGCCAGGCTCTGGGCAATCTTGTTCTGCCACAGCGCAGGGCCGGTGATGTGCACCGACTCGCCATTGCTGTCCACCGCGACGGTGACCGGCATGTCCTTGACGTCGAACTCGTAGATCGCTTCCATGCCCAGTTCGGCGAACGCCAGGACCTTGGACTTGCGAATCGCCTGGGCCACCAGGTAGGCGGCGCCGCCAACGGCCATCAGGTACACGGCCTTGTTGTCCTTGATCGCCTCGATGGCGGTCGGGCCGCGCTCGGACTTGCCGATCATGCCCAGCAGGCCAGTCTGCTCGAGGATCTGCCGGGTGAACTTGTCCATGCGCGTAGCAGTGGTCGGGCCGGCAGGGCCGACCACTTCGTCACCGACCGGATCGACCGGGCCGACGTAGTAGATGAAGCGGCCTTTCAGATCCACCGGCAGCTCTTCGCCACGGTTGAGCATTTCGACCATGCGCTTGTGTGCAGCGTCACGGCCGGTGAGCATCTTGCCGTTGAGCAGGATGGTCTCGCCCGGTTTCCAGCTGGCGACTTCTTCGGGGGTGATCTCGTCGAGGTTGACGCGACGTGCGCTCGGGCCGGCTTCCCAGACGATTTCCGGGTAGGCATCCAGCGACGGCGCTTCCAGCTCTGCCGGGCCGGAGCCATCGAGCACGAAGTGGGCGTGACGGGTGGCGGCGCAGTTGGGGATCATGCACACCGGCAGCGAAGCGGCGTGGGTCGGGTAGTCCATGATCTTGACGTCGAGCACGGTGGTCAGGCCGCCCAGGCCCTGGGCGCCGATGCCCAGCTGGTTGACCTTCTCGAACAGCTCCAGGCGGATCTCTTCGATGCGGTTCTGCGGGCCACGGGCTTTCAGTTCATGGATATCGATCGACTCCATGAGCACTTCCTTGGCCATGACTGCGGCTTTCTCTGCTGTACCGCCGATGCCGATGCCCAGCATGCCAGGCGGGCACCAGCCAGCGCCCATGGTCGGGACGGTCTTGAGCACCCAGTCGACGATCGAGTCGGACGGGTTGAGCATGGCCATCTTCGACTTGTTCTCCGAACCGCCGCCCTTGGCTGCGACGTCGACTTCGACCTTGTCGCCGGGCACGATGGAGTAGTGGATCACCGCCGGGGTGTTGTCCTTGGTGTTCTTGCGGGCACCGGCCGGGTCGGCCAGGATGGAGGCGCGCAGGACGTTTTCCGGCAGATTGTAGGCGCGGCGCACGCCCTCGTTGATCATGTCGTCCAGGCTCATGGTCGCGCCGTCCCAGCGCACGTCCATGCCAACGCGCACGAACACGGTGACGATACCGGTGTCCTGGCAGATCGGGCGGTGGCCGGTAGCGCACATGCGCGAGTTGATCAGGATCTGGGCGATGGAGTCGCGGGCAGCGGGCGATTCTTCACGCAGATAGGCTTCGTGCATCGCCTGGATGAAATCGACGGGGTGGTAGTACGAGATGAATTGCAGGGCGTCGGCAACGCTCTGAATCAGGTCGTCTTGCTTGATCACGGTCATGCAGCGCGCTCCTCTTAAAGACGGGAACATTCGTAAAGGCATCGACACAGCCGACCAGCGCGTCGAAAGGCCTTGCAAGGCGCACCGGCAGGTCAGGCCGGCACAAAAAGGGCGCGGCAGTATAGCGCGGCTGCCCGTGGGAAACACCTGCGAGTGGTCTGGACCATGGTCGGCCGCTGCCAGGCATCGTTCTTGCTGGCGCTCTGTACAATGGCAACAGACTTCAGGAGACCCTTCGTACATGCCCGATCTTCGTGTGGGCGAGCGCTGCATCAGCGTTCCAACCGGCAGCAACCTGCTCGATGCCCTCAATGGCGCCGGCCTGAACGTGCCCTACAGCTGCCGGGCCGGCAGTTGCCACGCCTGCCTGGTGCGTTGCGTCGATGGCGAGCCGCAGGACGCCCGGCCCGAAGCCTTGCCGGACGACAAGCGTGAGCAGGGCTGGCGATTGGCATGCCAATGCCGGGTGGCCGGCGATATGCGGGTTGCCGTGTTCGATCCCTTGACCGACGGCCTGCCTGCGAAGGTGATTGAGGTCGATTGGCTGGGCGATGTGTTGCGTCTGCGGCTGCGACCCGAGCGTGGCCTGCGTTATCGGGCCGGCCAGCATCTGGTGCTGTGGCTGGGGTCGGTGGCGCGACCTTATTCGCTGGCAAGCCTGCCGGGCGAGGATGAATTTCTCGAATTTCATATCGACTGCCGACGTCCAGGCGCCTTCTGCGACCAGGCGCGGGGCTTGAAAATTGGCGACCAGATGGTTCTGGGGGAGCTCAGAGGGGGCGCGCTGCACTACGACCCCGACTGGCAGGAGCGGCCGCTGTGGTTGCTGGCGGCAGGTACCGGCCTAGCCCCGCTGTGGGGCGTTGTGCGAGAGGCTTTGCGTCAAGGCCATCGGGCAGAAATCAAGGTGATGCATGTGGCATGCGACGCTGCCGGGCATTACCTGCAACCCGCGCTGCACCAGATGCATGGCATCGATGCCGAATGCGTGCTGCAGGAACATCTTGAGGAGGCGCTTGCCAGCTTGCGTCCGACCTCTCGCCAGACCATCGCTTTGCTCTGTGGATCGCCCGCAAGTGTCGAGCGCTTCGCGCGCAGATTGTTCATCGCCGGTGTGCCGAGAAATCAGGTGTTGGCTGACGTGTTCGTCGAGCATGCCTGACTTCTTGCAGCACCACGGCCTATCGCGGGCTACCAAAAAAAGACCGCTCCGAAGAGCGGTCTTTTTTGGGGGCGCCTGAGGCCGTTGCCACGGCTTGGGCATCAACCAACCAGCGGATCACCGACGTGCAGGATCTTCATGCCGTTGGTGCCACCGATGGTGTGGTAGCTGTCGCCCTTGGTCAGGATCACCCAGTCACCCTGTTCGACCAGCCCACGCTTGAGCAGCTCGTCGACAGCCGCCTGGCTGACCTTGTCGGCCGGCAGCGAAGCCGGATCGAAGGCGATCGGGTACACGCCGCGGAACATCGAAACGCGGGCCTGGGTCGCGCGGTGCGGCGACATGGCGAAGACCGGCACATGCGAGCGCAGGCGCGACATGATCAGCGGGGTGTAGCCGCTTTCGGTCAGGGCGATGATCGCCTTCACGCCAGGGAAATGGTTGGCGGTGTACATCGCCGCCAGGGCGATGCTCTCGTCGCAGCGCTCGAAGGTGGTGTGCAGGCGGTGGCTGGACTTCTGGTTGGTCGGGTGCTTCTCGGCGCCCAGGCAGATGCGCGCCATGGCTTGCACGGCTTCGATCGGGTACGAGCCGGCGGCGCTTTCGGCCGACAGCATCACCGCATCGGTGTTGTCCAGCACGGCGTTGGCCACGTCGGATACTTCGGCGCGGGTCGGCATCGGGTTCTGGATCATCGACTCCATCATCTGGGTCGCAACGATCACCGCTTTGTTGTTGCGGCGCGCGTGCTGGATGATCTTCTTCTGGATGCCGATCAGCTCGGCGTCGCCGATTTCCACGCCGAGGTCGCCACGGGCAACCATCACCGCGTCGGAAGCAGCGATCAGGCCGTCGAGGGTTTCGTCGTCGGCAACGGCTTCGGCACGCTCGATCTTGGCCACCAGCCAGGCGCTGCCGCCGGCTTCGTCACGCAGCTTGCGTGCGTATTCCATGTCCTTGGCGTCACGCGGGAAGGAGACGGCCAGGTAGTCCAGGTCCATTTCCGCGGCCAGTTTGATGTCGGCCTTGTCTTTTTCGGTCAGGGCCGGTGCAGTCAGGCCGCCACCTTTGCGGTTGATGCCCTTGTGGTCGGACAGTGGGCCACCGACGATCACCACGCAATGCAGCGCGTCGGCAGTAGCGGTTTCGACGCGCATGACCACGCGACCGTCGTCGAGCAGCAGCTCGTCACCTACACCGCAGTCCTTGACCAGGTCGGGGTAGTCGATGCCGACGATATCCTGGTTGCCTTCGGTGAGCGGGTGGGCGGTGGAGAAGGTGAACTTGTCACCGATCTTCAGTTCGATGCGCTTGTTGCTGAACTTGGCGATACGGATCTTCGGACCTTGCAGGTCGCCCAGCAGTGCGACGTGGCGGCCGTTCTTGGCGGCGATGTCGCGGATCAGGCGAGCGCGGGCCTTGTGCTCGTCCGGAGTGCCGTGGGAAAAGTTCAGACGTGCCACGTCCAGGCCGGCGAGGATCAGTTGTTCGATCACTTCCGGCGAGTTGCTGGCGGGGCCCAGGGTGGCGACGATTTTGGTACGGCGGATGGTCATGCACAGACTCCTATAGTGAAGCGCAGCGAAAGGCTACTCCTCAATTGAGCTGTAGTCATTGTTCCGTTGCACTACCTTGCAGGTTGGCGAGAGGGTGGTTGCACCGTCGGCAGCACCCTACAAGCAGCAGGTTACAGGTAGACGCTTGCCGCCGGGCGTCTGCGGGATGAAGCGTGCATCGGCGCGCTGAAGAAATCGGGGCGCAGGCCGATATACTGCCCATCAAAGGAGAATTCCCATGCGAGCCCTGATCGTGTTAACCATGGCGGCCAGTGTCGTCGGCTGCACCCGTTGGTCCATGGACCATCACCTGAACAACGCCTACCGTGCCTACGACCGTGGCGATTGCCAGCGCGTGATGCTGGAGCTGTCGCAGGTCGATCGCACCAGCCGTGCCCGCCCGTTCATCCATCCGGAAGTGGCGATGCTGCGTGGCCAGTGCCTGGAGCGGCAGAAACTCTATGTCGATGCAGCGCAGACCTACCAGTTCCTGATTCAGCGCTACCCGCAGAACGAGTATGCCTACCGTGCCCAAGCGCGCCTGCAGACCCTGGAGCAGCTTGGCCATCTGCGTGGTGAGCCTGCGGTGACCCGCCCTGCGCCGACTACCCCTTTGCGTTAATACCAAGGTGACAATGATTTCATCCGGGCCGCCGCTCAGGCTAAGCTAGGCTGTAAAGTAGGTGTAACGCTCACCGCCAGTACCTGGTCTTCCTGGCATAGGGTACGGAGAATCATGTTCATCGAACGTCAGATCGATCGTCATCAACTGCCTTACGTGCTCAAGGTCTTCAACCGGTTGACCGATCAGGAGATTGGCTACCTGGGGAATGCCTCCGAGGATGGGGTCATGGTGATCAGCCAGCTCCCGATCATGGTCGGCCCGGATTTCGAGCTGCAATTGCGCGTGCCGCTTGCAGGCGGTGGCCATCAGTTCATCAATCTCACCGCCAGTTGCCTGTGGAGCCGCGAGGACCAGACCCCGGGGCATTACGATGCCGGCTTCATGCTGTTACAGGCGCCGCGCGAGTACGAGGAGTTCGTGCGCTCGCTGCGCGACTTCTTCAGTTTCAGGCCGATGAACGAGTCGGCCTGAAGGCGTTCCTCCGGTAGACTCGTCCGCGAACTTTGTACAGGACGACACCGTGAGCTCCAGCATCTTCTGGCACGACTACGAAACTACCGGTATCAATCCGCGCTGCGATCGGCCGTTGCAGGTTGCAGGCGTACGCACCGATTTCGAACTCAACGAGATCGACGAACCGGTCAACCTGTATTGCCGCCCCTCCGACGACATCCTGCCGCACCCCGCCGCCTGCCTGGTAACCGGTATCACCCCTGAACAACTGATCGCCAAAGGCTTGGGGGAAGCGGAGTTCATGACCAGGGTGCATGAACAGCTGTCGCGCCCCGGCACCTGTGGCGCAGGCTACAACACCTTGCGCTTCGATGATGAAGTCACTCGCTACAGCCTCTACCGCAATTTCTTCGACCCCTACGCCCGTGAGTGGCAGGGTGGCAACAGCCGCTGGGACTTGATCGATGTAGTGCGTACCGCCTATGCCCTGCGCCCGGAAGGTATCGTCTGGCCGCAGCAGGAGGGGCGCACCAGCCTGCGCCTGGAGTTGCTGAGCAAGGCCAACGGCATCGACCACGGTCATGCCCACGAGGCCTTGTCCGATGTCCGGGCCACCATCGCGTTGGCTCGTCTGATTCGCCAACGCCAGCCCAAACTTTATGACTGGTTGTTCCAGTTGCGTAGCAAGCACAAAGTCATGGAGCAGATTCGCCTGCTCCAACCGCTGGTGCATATCTCCGGGCGCTTCTCCAGCGAACGTAGTTACCTGGGGGTGGTATTACCCTTGGCCTGGCACCCGCGTAATCGCAATGCACTGATTGTGTGCGACCTGCACATGGAAACCTTGCCTTTAATAAGGGAAAGTGCCGAGGTATTGCGTTCGCGCTTGTACACGCGGCGCGAGGAGTTGGCTGACGGCGAATTGCCGGTTCCGCTGAAGTTGGTGCACATCAACAAGTGCCCGGTGGTGGCGCCATTGAACGTATTGCGCCCGGTCGATCAACAGCGACTGGGTCTGGATATGTCGCTTGTTCAGTCTCGCGCCGAACAATTGATTCAGCAGCATGACGCGTGGCGGGACAAGCTGGAGAGCGTTTACAGCGCTGATGAATTCGCACCCAGCGAAGATCCTGAGCAACAGTTGTACGAGGGATTTCTCGGGGATCGTGATCGTCGCCTGTGCGAGCAAGTTCGTTTGAGCGAGCCGCGACAGTTGGGGCAGGGGCACTGGATGTTCGATGATGCGCGCATGCCCGAGCTATTGTTCCGTTATCGAGCGCGCAACTTTATCGACACGCTGAACGAACAGGAGCAACAACGCTGGCATCGCTTTTGCCAGCAGCGCCTGAGCGATCCGCAGCTGGGCGCGCCCAACACCCTGGGCGATTTCGAGCAGGCGGCGCAGGCGAGTCTGGCCAATGCGGACGATGCCGGGCGGCAGGTGCTGGAGGCCTGGCTGGCGCATGCCGGGAAACTGCGAATGCACTATGGGTTGGCAGAATAAATAAAAACGCCGGCGATCAGCCGGCGTTTTGTTGAAGCCATACGCAATTGTCTGGATCAGTCCAGCAGGGTTGCCCAGCTTTCAACCACGTCACCACCCCACTTGGCTTTCCATTCTTTCAGGGTCTTGTGGTTGCCGCCTTTGGTTTCAATCACTTCACCGTTGTGCGGGTTTTTGTATTGCTTGACCTTGCGAGCACGTTTGGTGCTGGTGGTCTTGGCAGCGCCACGTGGGGCCTTGCTCAGTTTCGATTCCGGGTCGAGCAGGGCAATCACGTCACGCAGCGACTTGGAGTATTCGCCCATCAGTGCGCGCAGTTTGCCTTCGAATTCCAGCTCTTTCTTCAGCTTGTCATCTTGCGACAGGTTGGCGAGGCGAGCTTGAAGTTCCTTGATAGCTTCTTCGGTGGCGCGGTATTCGTTGATCAGGGACATGGAGTGTTCCTTGGTGAATGTACAGAGAGACAGTGGGCCAATAATAGACAGGCGATACCCGCAAGTAAACAATTAATAAGGGTGTCAAATGTCGAATCATTGTGACGCAACAATAAGAATGCGTCGGTAAAGAAAAATTTACATATTGCGTTATGCGTATCTTCTCACCTCATCCGCCAGCCCGCGGAGGGGCCTGGTCGGCATTGAGCCGGCACACAGGCCAATGGTTACTGCCTTTTTCACGGCAGATGGCTAGAATGTGCGCCTTTGCGAAGTTTTCCGGAGTCTGATCCATGCGCACCTATCGTCTGACGATTGCCTGCCCCGACCGTGTCGGCATCGTGGCAAAAGTCAGTAACTTCCTGGCCTTGTACAACGGCTGGATCAACGAAGCCAGCCACCATTCCGACGAGCAGAGCGGGTGGTTCTTCATGCGCCATGAAATCCGCGCCGAATCGCTGCCATTCGGTATCGAGGCCTTCCGCGAGGCCTTTGCGCCGATCGCCGAAGAGTTCTCGATGAGCTGGAATATCACCGACTCGGCGCAGAAGAAGCGCGTGGTGCTGATGGCCAGTCGCGAGTCGCACTGCCTGGCCGACCTGCTGCACCGCTGGCACACCGATGAACTGGACTGCGATATCCCGTGCGTGATCTCCAACCACAACGACCTGCGCAGCATGGTCGAGTGGCACGGTATTCCGTTTTTCCACGTGCCGGTCGATCCCAAGGACAAGGCCCCGGCCTTCGCCGAAGTTTCGCGCCTGGTTGCCGAGCATGGTGCTGATGTGGTGGTACTGGCGCGCTACATGCAGATCCTGCCGCCACAGTTGTGCCAGGACTACGCGGGGCGTGTGATCAACATCCACCACAGCTTCCTGCCATCGTTCGTCGGCGCCAAGCCCTACCACCAGGCTGCACTGCGCGGTGTGAAGCTGATCGGTGCCACTTGCCACTATGTCACCGAAGAGCTGGACGCAGGTCCCATCATCGAGCAGGACGTGGTGCGTGTGAACCATGCCGACAGCATCGAGGATATGGTTCGCTTCGGTCGTGATGTGGAGAAAATGGTGCTGGCGCGGGGTTTGCGCTACCACCTGGAAGACCGCGTGCTGGTTCACGGCAACAAGACCGTGGTCTTCGACTGACCGGAGCCCGCCCAGATGGCCGATCCGCGTGACAAAGCTGGCGCCCAGCCTCCGCCGACACTCGGTGAAGGCTGCCTGGCGCGCTACGATCCCGAGGCGTTGAGCGACGAAGACGGTACCGAGTTCGAAGGTGCCGCCGAGCTCTGGGAGCAACTCAACCCGCCTGACGCCGCCAGCGCTCCAGCAACGGGCGCGCCAGCAGGCAGACGAACACCGGCCCCCCGGCGAGCAGATAGAAGTAATAAGTGACGGCGCGCCAGATCAGGATCGCCGCCGCCGCTGTCGAGCTGCCCACCAGTGGCGACAGCAGGGTCGCCGACGTCAGCTCGGCGGCCCCTGCACCGCCTGGCAGCAGGCTGAATTGGCCGGCACTGAGCGAGAGCATCTGCACCAGGAAGCTCGGTATCCACGACAGCTCCACCCCCAGCCCCCTCAAGACCAGATACAGCACGCTGTAGCGCAAGCTCCAGTGCGCGCAGGTGAGGGCGAATACCAGCGCCAGCGTGCGCTTGGGCAGGCGCCAGGTTTCGGCCAGTGCCCGGATGAAGCGCAGCAGCCTACGTGCCCAGCGCCGACGACGGCTTGTCGACAAACCCAGGCGTTGCAGCAGACGGCCGTTCCAGCGCATCACGCCACGACGGCAGCGCAGCAGCAGGACGATTGCCGCCAGCACGCCACACAGCAAGGCAGCACTGCCCAGCAACATGCTTTCCTGGCTGCGGCCCAAGCTGTGGAACAGGGCGTAGCCGGCGATGGCCAGCATGGCGCAGAAGAAGAACAGCAGGTCGTTCAACTGATCCATGGCGAACACTGCGCCACTGCGGGCGGGGCCAATGCGTTCGCGGGCCAGCAGTGTCATCAGGGTCAAAGGGCCTCCGCTACCGCCGGGCGTAGTGCAGATGGCGAATTCGGTCGCCATCACCACTCCCAGGCTGCGTACTCTGCCCAGTTGCGCGCCCTGCTGGCCGAGCAGCAAGCGCAGGCGCACGGCGTTGATGATCCAGCACAGCAGAATCATGCCTAGCAGCGTTGCCATCAGCCCCGGGTCGAACGTCTGCAGGCGCGGCAAGAGTTGGCTGCCGCCGAGCAAACCCGGCACCAGCACGGCGAGCACCAATGCCAGCCCCAGCCAGGCGAGGCGGTTCATGGGCAGGTCCTGCGCTCCAGCCAGGCGGACTTGGTCAGAGGCTCACGCCCTTGCTCGATCAATTCACGCAGGGTGCGCAACCAATAGTTGCGTGCGCTGGCGTGGCGCATATCCACCGGATGCAGGCCCAGGCGCAAGGTTTCGGCCTGGCGCCAGCGTCGGGCCTGCCAGTCACAGAGCATCCGTGACATACCGCGGCGCCATGCACTGCGGGCGCTCCAGACCAGCCCAGGAGCTTCGATCGCGGTGAAGTCCGGCAGCCGATAAAGGTGCTGGGGTGTGCTGGTGTAGCGCAGCGGCAGGCGGCGCAGGGCCTGGCGGGTGCCTTCGCTCATCAGCCAGGCGGGCGCGACGAAGCCTGCGACCGGCCAGCCTTGGCTGGCGAACAGGGCCAGGCCCGCCTCCAGACGTTGCAGGGCTTCGCGCTGCTCCAGCGCATAGAACTCGCCCTCATGGGTGTAGATCCGGCGCATGAAGTACTCGGCAGGCCCGCGTGGGGCAGGGCCATCGTCGGCGTGGTAGAAACCGTGCAGCGCCAATTCGTCGCCGCGCGCCAGGCGCCGATCGAGCAGGCGGCAGAAGTCGGGGGAACGGGCCAATGCGTTGCGGTGGTGGAAGTCCGGGACCACCAGCCAGGTCATGGGCACGTCGCCCATTGCATCGACGGCTTCGACGAAGGGGCGGTAGTCGGGCCAGGTTTCGGGCGCGACATCGTGCAGCACCAGCATCAGGCTACGCGAATCGGCGGGCGCTTCACGCATGGGCGCGTACCTGTGGCGACAGGCCAAGCACGGCCTGGTAGTGCAGCAGCAGGCCATCGACCACGCTGTCCCACGAGTAATGCTGCTCCACATGGCGACGGGCCTGGGCGCCGAGGGGGCGCACGCCGGCTTCGAAGATTTCGCGCACTGCCCCGGCCATTGCCTGGCTGTCGTTGGCCTGGCACAGGCGCCCGCACTGGTCGTTGACGATCTCGCCGAAAGCCCCGGCGCGCACGGCGACCACCGGTGTGGCGCTGGCCATGGCCTCGAGTATCACCAGGCCAAAGGTTTCCTGGTCGCCGGCGTGCAGCAACAGGTCGGCACTGGCGAGCAGGCGGGCCACTTCATCGGCGGGGCAGAAGTGGTCGATCACGCTGACGTTGTCCGGCACGTTGGTCGGCATGTTCGAGCCGACCAGCAACAGGTGGTAATGGCGACCCAGGTGGCCCATGCACTCGAGCAGCACTGGCAAGTTCTTCTCCCGCGAGCCGCGACCGGCGAAGACGAGCAGACGAGTGGTGTCGGGAAGGCCGAGCTGGGCCCGCAGGTGCGGATCGCGCCTGTCGGGGTGGAAGGTATTCAGGTCGACCCCCAGGGGCTGTACATGCACATCCCGCACGCCAAGACGGCGCAGTTTGTCGGCCATCACCTGGCTCGGCGCCAGCACCCGGTCGAAATTGCCGTAGAGCTTGCTGACATAGGCTTCGACATTGGGGGTGAACCAGTTGCCCATGCGGTTGCTGACCAGCAATGGCAGGTCGGAGTGATAGAAGCCGATCACCGGCACGTCCAGCTTGCGTCGCGCCTCCAAAGCGGCCCAGGCGGTGAGGTAGGGATCGCCGACCTCGATCAGGTCAGGCTTGAGGCGGCGTAGCTCGTTGCACCAGGGCGTCAGGCGTACTGGAAAACGGTAGCCCTTGCCGAACGGCAGGGGCGGCGCGGGCACCTGGTAGATGCCATTGGCATCACGGGCGCTGGGGCCGGGGATCAGCAGACTGTGGCGTACGCCGGGCATGGCGTCGAGGCGATGGTGTTTGGCATCAAGATAGGTCCGTACACCGCCGCTGGCCGGGGCGTAGAACATGGTGATGTCAGCGATGTGCACGATCAGCATCCCTCCGGGATCGTCTTCGGGTCTGTCATCCGGCGGTAACAGACCGACGGTGACGCGCCTAAAGATTGACCTTTATGAAGGATAGTTTGTTCGATCGGGATTGGGCGGCGGGGCGTCCTGGCTTGCCCGCTGCGGGAGCGGGCGAGTCGGGATACCCCGCCGCTCCCACAGGTGCTGCACAGCGCTCAGGCGTCAGATGCGGAAACTGCCCACCAGTTGCTTGAGGCGTGCGGCCTGCTGTTCCAGATCGGAGCAGGCGCGCAGGGTGGCCTGCAGGTTTTCCACGCCCTCCTGGTTGAGCGTGTTGATCTCGTTGATGTCCATGTTGATCGACTCCACCACCGAGGTCTGTTCCTCGGTGGCGGTGGCCACCGACTGGTTCATGCCGTCGATCTCGCCAATGCGCTGGGTCACACTGCCCAAGCGCTCGCCGGCCTGGTTGGCGATCTGCACGCCGTCCTGGCTGTGGCGTTGACTCTGGTCCATGGTCTCGACCGAGGTGCGGGCGCCGACCTGCAACTCCTCGATCATCCCTTGGACCTGCTGCGCCGATTCCTGGGTACGGTGGGCGAGGTTGCGCACCTCGTCAGCCACCACCGCGAAGCCGCGGCCGGCCTCACCGGCACGGGCGGCCTCGATGGCCGCGTTCAGCGCCAGCAGGTTGGTCTGTTGGGAGATGCTGGTGATGACCTCGAGGATCTGGCCGATGTTGACGGTCTTGTCGTTGAGGGCCTCGATATGCGTACTGGAACTGACGATCAGCGCCGACAGGCGGTTCATCGCCTGGATATTGTGCTCGACCACCTGCTGCCCTTCTTCGGCGAGCAATCGGGCAGAGCTGGCATGCTGCGAGGCTTGTGCGGCATTGCCGGCGATTTCCTGGGCCGCGGCGCCCAGCTCGTTGATGGCGGCGGCGACGCTGTTGGTGCGGTTGGCCTGCTCGTCCGAGTTGAGCATCGAGGAATTGGAGGCGCTGACCACCCGCAGCGCCACTTCGTTGACCTGCTCGGTGGCCGAGGAGACTTCGCGAATCGAGCTGTGCACCCGTTCGACGAAGCGGTTGAATGCGCTGCCGAGCACACCGAACTCGTCATGGTTATGGATGTTCAGGCGCTTGGTCAGGTCGCCTTCACCTTCGGCGATGTCCTCCATGGCACGGGTCATGGTGTGCAGCGGTTGCATCAGCACGCGGATCAGCAGGCCGAGCAGGGCGATGATGATGACCACCGCCACCAGCGTGGCTATCACCGCCGAGTTACGGAAGGTGCTGAGCATGCTGAAGGCTTTGTCCTTGTCCACCGACAGGCCGATGTACCAGTTGGCCGAAGGCAGGCCCTGGATGGGCGTGAAGGTGAGCAGGCGCGCCTGGCCGTCGACCTGCACTTCGGTCAACTCGCGGGACAGTTTCGGGGTGTTCTGTGGGAAGGCCTCCGACAGCGATTTCATCACCAGGGCGTTGTCCGGGTGCACCAGGATCTTGCCCTGGTCGTTGACCAGGAACGCGTAGCCCATGCCGCCGAAGTTCAACGAGTTGATGATCTGTACCAGGCCGTCCAGCGCCAGGTCGCCGCCGACCACGCCGACATCGCTGGAAACCTTGTCGAGGATGCCCATGACCATCTTGTTGGTGGTCATGTCGATGTAGGGTTCGGTGAGGAGAGGGCCGCTGGCGGCCATGCCATCCTTGTACCAGGGGCGTACGCGCGGGTCGTAGCCGTCGGGCATCTTGCTGTCGGGGCGCACGCTGAAGCTGCCGTCGACCTTGCCCAGGTAGACCGTGAGGAAACTGGAGATCAGCGCCTGTTGCCCCATCAGGGTTTCGGCATCGGCCGGATGCTGGGCGATATTCTGCGCAAGGTTTTCCACCAGCCGGATCCGCCCTTCGAACAGGTTGCGGATCGTAGTGGACGTGGACTGGCCCATTTCTGCCAGGTAACTCTCCAGATTGGCGCGAATGGCATTACGCTGGAGATAGTCGTTGTACAACGTGAACAGCGCAAAGGCCAGTATCACGATCAGAGAGGCCGCCAAGAGAATCTTGTGGCTGAAACGAAGGCTTTTGTTCATGACGTCGTCGGGTCCGCTAAGGTTTTATCGGGTCGCTCGCACGAAGCACAGCAGAAAACAGTGCAACAATCCGGTGAGCCTTGGTGGGTTGTGTCCTGTATTTCGGGTCAATATCGCCTCTGCATATCGGCCGCTTTTAGGCAAAGCTTGAGAAGAGGATGAAATAAGATGTCGGATTCTTCGCAAATCGTTGTAGGTGGCGGTCTAGACGGCTTGCCAGTCGGCCAGGCCATGCGCTTGGCCAACCGCCATGGACTGATCGCCGGAGCGACCGGCACCGGCAAGACCGTGACCCTGCAGCGTCTGGCCGAGGTGTTCAGCGACGCGGGTGTGGCGGTGTTCGCGGCAGACGTGAAAGGAGACCTGTGTGGCCTGGGGGCGGCGGGTTCGCCCCAGGGCAAGGTGGCCGAACGCATTGCCGGGATGCCGTGGCTCGCCCACCAGCCCAAGGCCTACCCGGTGAGCCTGTGGGACATCGCCGGGCAGAGTGGTCATCCGTTGCGCACTACCCTCAGCGAAATGGGCCCGTTGCTGCTGGGCAACCTGCTTGAACTGACCGACAGCCAGCAGGCGGCACTCTATGCGGCGTTCAAGGTTGCCGACCGCGAGGGGCTGTTGCTGCTCGACCTGAAAGACCTCAAGGCGCTGCTCGGGCATCTGAAGGACAACCCGCAGCTGCTGGGCGAGGACAGCGCACTGATGACCACCGCTTCGACCCAAGCCTTGCAGCGGCGCCTGGCCACGCTGGAACAGCAGGGGGCCGAGGCGTTGTTCGGTGAGCCGGCGCTGCAACTGGAGGATCTGCTGCGGGTCGATAGCGATGGCCGCGGGCGCATCCACCTGCTTGACGCCAGCCGCCTGGTGCACGAGGCGCCAAAGGTCTATGCGACCTTCCTCCTGTGGCTGCTGGCCGAGCTGTTCGAGCAACTGCCGGAGCGCGGCGACGCCGACAAGCCGGTGCTTGCGCTGTTCTTCGACGAAGCGCACCTGCTGTTCAACGGGACCCCCAAGGCCCTGCAGGATCGTCTGGAGCAGGTGGTGAGGCTTATCCGTTCGAAGGGTGTGGGGGTGTACTTCGTTACCCAGTCACCGGGCGACCTGCCCGATGCCGTACTGGCGCAGCTGGGCTTGCGCATCCAGCACGGGCTGCGGGCCTTCACTGCCAAGGAGCAGAAGTCGCTCAGGGCCGTGGCCGACGGTTTTCGTCCCAATCCTGCCTTCGATACCCTGACGGTGCTCACCGAACTGGGGATCGGCGAGGCGTTGGTGGGCACCTTGCAGGACAAGGGGACACCAGAGGTCGTCCAGCGCGTGCTGGTGGCGCCGCCGCAATCGCGTATCGGCCCGCTCACTACGGCGGAGCGCAGTGCACTGATCGCGCAGTCGCCCCTGGCAGGACGTTATGACAAGCCGATCGACCGTGAGTCGGCCTATGAATTGCTGACCCAGCGCAAGGGCGAGCCGGTGGAGCCGGCGCCTCAGCCCAAGGCTGACGCAGACAGCCTAGCGGACAAGGCGGGTGAATTCTTGCAGAGTGCGGCAGGGCAGGCGATCAAGTCGGCGGTGCGCCAGGCCGCCAACCAGTTGGGCAGGCAACTGGTGCGGGGCTTGATGGGATCTTTACTGGGAGGCAAGAAGCGCTGAGTTTCCCCAGGGCATGAAAAAGGCGCCGTCGCGGGCGCCTTTTTCAATGCTGCAGGTGTCAGCCGATCGCTTTGGAGGCGAGCCAGAACAGGCCAGCCGCCAGGCCCATCGAGGCTGGCAGGGTCAGTACCCAGGCCAGCAGGATGGTTTTCACCGTGCCGCCTTGCAGGCCGCTCTTGTTGGCGACCATGGTCCCGGCAACACCCGACGACAGTACGTGGGTGGTCGAGACCGGCAGGCTGAACACGTTGGCCATACCGATGGCGCAAGCTGCGGTGATCTGTGCCGACATACCCTGGGCGTAGGTCATGCCCTGCTTGCCGATCTTCTCGCCAACGGTCAGTACCACACGCTTCCAGCCGACCATGGTGCCCAGGCCCAAGGCCAGGGCGACGGCCACGATCACCCAGAACGGGGCGTATTCGGTGGTTGCGGTGAGGTCCTTGCGCAGTTTTTCCAGGTCGGCCTTCTCGCGGCTATCCAGCCCTGGCAGTTTTCCGACCTTTTTCGCGGTGTCGTCCAGGCACAGCAGGTAGCGACGGACTTCCACACGCTGTTCGGCGTTCAGGTCACGGTAGTCGGTCACGCCCTGGAGCGAGGTCTGCAGCGCGGCAATGGTTGGCTCGGTCTGTTGCGGGTTGCAACTGAACTGCTCCGGCAGGTCGTTCGACTTGGCCTTGCCCAACGCCAGGAACTCGCCAAGCGTGGCGGCATTGCGCTGGTAGAACTGGCTCATGTGCAGGGTGGCGTCGCGGGTGCGCTCGATCTGGTAGGTGGTGCTGTTCAGGTCGAGAACGAACTTGGCCGGGACGATACCGATCAGCACCAGCATGATCAGGCCAATGCCTTTCTGGCCGTCGTTGGAGCCGTGCACGAAGCTCACGCCCATGGCCGAAATCACCAGCACCAGGCGGTTCCAGAAGGGTGGGTGCTTCTTGTCGTCGAGCTTGCGGCGCTGGTCCGGGGTCTTGTGCATCTTCGACAGCGGGCGCCACCATTTCAGGCCAATCAGCACCAGTGCGGCAACGGCGAAGCCGGCCATGGGCGAGACCACCAGCGACATGGCGATGTCGATCGCTTTCTGCCAGTTCACGCCGTCACCCAGCGGGATGTCGCTGAGCAGTGCGTTGGCCAGGCCAACCCCGAGAATCGAGCCGATCAGGGTGTGCGAGCTGGACGCCGGGATACCGAAATACCAGGTTCCCAGGTTCCAGGTGATGGCGGCGGCGAGCAGGGAGAAGACCATGGCCAGGCCATGCCCGGTGTTCACGTTGATCAGCAGCTCGACCGGCAGCAGGTGCACGATGGCATAGGCCACCCCGACACCGCCGAGCAGAACCCCGAGGAAGTTGAACACACCCGAGAAGAACACGGCCAGGTGCGGCGGCATGGCTTTGGTATAGATGACGGTGGCTACCGCGTTGGCGGTGTCATGAAAGCCATTGATGAACTCGAATGCGAGCACGAAGGTGAGGGCGAGCACCAGGCTCACGGCTACCCAGGCATCCAGTCCGCTGAATAAATCGATCATGAAGGTTTTCTGGCGGTCGTAGGGGGGCCGGATTATGCCAGAAAACCATGGCAATCGATGCACCCGTGACAGACAGATGGCAGCTTTTCTAATGCCGCCATGCCGGTTCGGCGGCAGGAAGCAAAGCGAAATCGGCGAATAAAAAACCGTTAATTTCGTTGAAATGCAGCGAATACGCGATAAATCGAAGGGTTTCACGGGATTCAAACGATTGTATGAAATTTGTGTAATTCCATTTCATCATCGTCGATTGCAGAAAAAGCGCACGGCGCCATGGCGTTCAGCACCATGG